>CANQPY010000017.1 GCA_947625835.1 uncultured Clostridia bacterium
GGGGATGCGGGTTTGGGGACAGGCACAACGTTGACATTAATGTCAACGTTGTGCCTGTCCCCAAACCCGCATCCCCAAACCCGCATCCCCAAATCCGCACAAAAAAAGAAACATTGTATCCCAATGTTCCCCTTTTCTTTAATATACTTTATATAAGTTGTAATATTGCAACTTCTGCTCCGTCACCACGTCTTGGTCCTGCTTTTACAATGCGAGTATATCCTCCTACATTTTTATCTGCATATTTTGGAGCTATTTCATTAAATAATTTTGATGGTAAATCGACATTTTTTCCTTCACTGTCTTTTACTTTATTTAATTTTCTCATCATTTTTCTTCTAGCATTTAATCTAGTTGGCATATCTTTTTGCCTTTTTTCAGTAACTTCTTCTTTTACTACTTTTAAATATTCTTTACCATTTTTGCTTTTTACAAGTTCTGTTTCTTTGTTTCCTTTTGCATCTAATTTTGCTTTTTTTACTTTAACTTCTACTTCTTCAAAGTTATCTTTTTCTTTAATAGCAAGTGATATTAAACTATCTGCAATAGATTTTACTTCTTTTGCTCTTGCTTCTGTTGTTTCTACTTTTCCATGTAAGATTAAATCTGTTGTTAAAGTTTTAAGCATTGCCATTCTTATATCTGTTGTTCTACCTAACTTTCTATTTGTAGCCAATTTTTTCACCCTCCTTAAATCTATTCATCTTCTTTGGCAAAATCTAATCCTAATGAATGTAATTTTGCAACTACTTCATCATATGACTTTTTACCTAAATTTCTTACTTTCATCATGTCAGCTTCTGTCTTTCTTGTTAAATCTTCTACTGTAGCAATTCCCGCTCTTTTTAAGCAATTAAATGATCTAACTGATAATTCTAGTTCTTCTACTGACATCTCTAAAACTTTTTCTTTTTTAGATTCTTCTTTTTCAATCATAACTTGTGTGTTTTTAGTTGCTTCTGATAAATCTATAAATAGTTCTAAATGTCCTGTCATTACTTTTGCAGCTAAACTTAAAGCTTCATGTGCTTTTAAGCTTCCATCTGTCCATACTTCTATTGTTAATTTATCATAATCTACCATTTGTCCAACTCTAGTGTTTTCTACTTGGTAATTAACTTTCTTTACTGGTGTGTAGATAGAATCGATTGGAAGTACTGATATATCTTGATTTGGTTTTTTATTTTTTTCAGCTGAGTTATATCCTCTTCCTCTATCTGCTACTAATTCCATTTTTAAGCTTCCGCCTTCTGCAATTGTAGCAATATGTAATTGTGGGTTTAGTATTTCAACTGTTCCATCTGTTATAATATCACCAGCTGTAACTTCCCCTTCTCCTTTTACATCAATTCTTAGAACTTTCTCTTCTGCTCCATCGAATTTTAATCTAACATTTTTCAAGTTAACAATAATTTCTGGTACATCTTCTACTACATTTGGAATTGTAGAAAATTCATGTAATACTCCATCTATTTTTACACTTATTATGCTACATCCTGGAAGTGATGAAAGTAAAATTCTTCTTAAAGAATTCCCTATTGTAACTCCATAGCCTCTTTCTAGTGGTTCACACACAAATTTAGCATAATTATTTGTATCATCAATCTCTAGACATTCAATATTTGGCTTTTCAAATTCTATCATTTTTACCTCCTAAATATTTGAGATTACGCTTCCCAAACCTTTTATAAAACTTTCTCTAGGTTTCTAAATAAAATTCTTAAAATTTTATATTTAATTTTTACCATTATTTTGAGTAAAGCTCTACTATTAAATGCTCTTCGATTGGAAGGTCGATATCTTCTCTTGCTGCTAATCTTACTACTTTACCACTTAAATTTTTATTATCTCTTTCCAACCATGCAGGTACTGGTCTTTTACTTGACTCTTCTGCATTTATTTTGATAGTAGCATTCTCTTTCTTATTTTCTTTTACTGTAATGATATCTCCTGCTTTTACTAAATAAGAAGGAATATCAACTTTATTCCCATTTACTTCGAATTGTCCATGATTTACAAATTGTCTAGCTTGTGCTCTTGATGTACCAAATCCTAATCTGTAAACAACATTGTCTAATCTGCTTTCTAATATTTGTAATAAGTTTTCACCTGTTACACCTTTTTTATTAGAAGCCATTTCGAAATACTTTCTAAATTGTTTTTCTCCAACTCCATAATATGCTTTCGTTTTTTGCTTTTCTCTTAACTGAGTTCCATATTCAGATAATTTTGCTCTTTTTTGTCCGTGTTGTCCAGGTGCATAATTTCTTCTAGAAATGCTACATTTATCTGTATAACATCTTTCACCTTTTAAGAACAATTTTTGTCCTTCTCTACGGCATCTACGACATTGTTCGTCTTTATATCTTGACATTTTTTTACTCCTTTCTCAATTTCTTAAACTTTTATACTCTTCTTCTTTTTGGTGGTCTACATCCATTATGTGGTATTGGTGTTACGTCTTTAATAGCACTAATTTCAAGACCTGCTGTTTGAAGTGCACGAATTGCAGCTTCTCTACCTGAACCAGGTCCTTTTACAAATACTTCTACTGATTTTAATCCATGTTCCATAGCAGCTTTAGCAGCTGTTTCTGCAACTTGACCTGCAGCATATGGTGTGCTTTTTCTAGATCCTTTGAATCCTAATCCTCCAGCACTTCCCCATGCTATACTATTTCCTTGTGTATCTGTAATAGTAACGATTGTATTATTAAAAGTAGAGTGAATATGTGCAGAACCTTTTTCAATGTTCTTTCTATTTCTTCTAGCTACTTTTTTTGTTGTTGTTACGTTTTTAGCCATTTTGCTTTTTTCCTCCTTATTCAACATTTTTATTTGAATTTACTTTGATTAGTCTTTTTTACTTTTACTAACTAATTTTCTAGGACCTTTTCTTGTTCTAGCATTTGTTTTTGTTCTTTGACCTCTAACTGGAAGACTTTTTCTATGTCTTAAACCTCTATAACATCCGATTTCAGTTAATCTTTTAATGTTAAGAGCAACTTCTCTTCTTAAATCTCCTTCAACAGTATAGTTTTCATCAATTGCTTTTCTAATATCGTTTACTTGTTCATCTGTTAAGTCTTTTACTCTTGTGTCTGGATTAATTCCTGCTTTTTCAAGGATTTTTCTAGAACTTGGTACTCCTATACCATATATATAGGTAAGTCCTATTTCTACTCTTTTTTCCTTTGGTAAATCTACTCCTGCTATACGAGCCATATTTTTTTGCACCTCCAAATTTTAAATAAATTGTTTTTATTTTTGTTTGTCCTAAAGTGCTTTAAAGGTGAAATGTACTAGTTTTTGCTTCCTAGTCCCTTTAAACTTTAGGGCATATATATAAACACAAATTGATATGTAACCTAAAATTTTTAGGTTCACAGCCGCTACCAAATTTGTGTTATAAACTAATTTTTTAAGGATTAACCTTGTCTTTGTTTGTGTTTAGGGTTTTCACAAATAACTCTAATTACACCTTTTCTTTTAATTACTTTGCATTTGTCACACATCTTTTTTACTGATGGTCTTACTTTCATTTTTTGCACCTCCTCTTAGTCTCTAAAACCTAAGTTAATTTTTATATTTTTATATAAGTGTTTTTTTATTATTTTGCTCTCCAAGTGATTCTTCCTCTTGTTAGGTCATAAGGTGATAATTCTACTTTTACTTTGTCTCCTGGTAATATTTTGATATAATTCATTCTTAATTTTCCAGATATATGTGCTAATATTTGATGTCCATTTTCAAGTTCTACTTTGAAATTTGTATTTGGCAAGGCTTCTACAACCGTTCCTTCTACTTCTATAACATCCTCTTTTGCCAACTTTTTCTCCCTCCTTAAAGAGCCATTTTATGATTTTAGGGCAAAATATCGCTATTTTGCATAATAACTATTGTATTATATACTATTTTTAAAGTATTGTCAAGATTTCTGGCTCTTTTTCTGTAATTAAAATTGTATTTTCATAATGTGCTGATAAACTTCCATCTTCTGTTACAACTGTCCAACCATCATCAAGTTCTAATATATTTGGTTTTCCTTGTATTACCATAGGTTCTACTGCTAAAGTCATTCCCGGTTCTAGCCTAATTCCTCTACCTGCTTTTCCATAGTTTGGAATTCCTGGGTCTTCATGCATTTGCCTACCAATGCCATGCCCTTGAAATTCTTTTATGACAGAATATCCTTGTGAATGTACATATTCTCCAATTGCATGACAAACATCACCAATTCTATTTCCTGGTTTTGCATATTTTATTCCTTCAAAAAATGCTTGTTTTGTTACTTGTACCAATCTTTCTGCTTCTTTTGAACTTTTTCCTACAATAAAAGTTCTTGCTGCATCTCCATTAAATCCATTTTTCAAAGCTACTGTATCAATACTTACAATATCTCCATCTTTTATAATTCTATTTTTTGATGGGATTCCATGAATAACTTCATCATTGATTGAAACGCATAATGATGCTGGAAATGGTGGCACTCCTTTTATTCCAATGTCATAGCCTTTTTCTGCTGGTATTGCACCTAAAGCTCTCATTTTTTGTTCTGCAATTTTATCTAATTCCCATGTTGACATTCCTGGTTTTATTACTTTTTCTAATTCTTGGTATACAATAGCAACTACTTTACAGACTTCTCTCATTAATTCTATTTCTTTTTTAGATTTAATCGTTACCAATTTTGTTCGTCTCCCTTTAAATTATAGTTACTCCTTTTAGGTGTTTTTTTGCTCCGTCCCAAAAAACACCTTTATGATGTCATCTGCTACATCTTTTCCCATTCTATTTACAGAAGTACTTACTATTTCTGTTCTTAATACTCCTTTTTCATTATAATAATTTACTAATGGTTGTGTTTGATTTTCATATATTTCTAATCTTTTATTAATTGCCTCTGGATTTGAGTCATCATCTCTTTGTTTTAATGGAGAACCACATTTATCGCAGATTCCTTCTACTTTTGGTGGATTTAATTTTGTATTATATGTTGTTTTGCAATCTTTGTTAGTGCAAACTCTTCTTGTTAGCATTCTGTCTATTAATTCTTCTCTTGGTGTTGTTAGATTTACTACTAAATCTACTTTTTTTCCTGCTTTTTCTAAAATCTCGTCCAATTTTTGTGCTTGTTCAATGGTTCTTGGGAATCCATCTAAAATAACGCCTTTCTTTACATCATCTTCTTGCAAACGATTAGCTACCATTGGTACGGTTATTTCATCTGGCACCAATTCTCCTTGTGACATATATTTGTTAGCTTCTATTCCTAACTGTGTCTGTTCACTGATATTTGCTCTAAAAATATCTCCAGTTGAAACTTGTGGTAATTTTGTATCTTTACTAATTAAGCCTGCAACAGTTCCTTTCCCTGTTCCTTGTGCTCCTAACATAATGATTACCATACAATCACTTCCCTTAAAAAAATTAGATTATTTTTTAATAATCTTTATTATGCTTATTTAGTAAAATCTAAATAAGTATAGTAAAGACTATTATGTCTATATCACGGATAACGAGTTTTTTTGATAGTAACAATTATTTTAACTATCAAAAAAACCCGGAATCAATGATAAAATTATTCTAAGAATCCTTTATAATGTCTCATTGCTAATTGAGATTCTAATTGTTGAACTGTTTCTAATGCAACACCTACAACGATTAATATTGATGTACCACCAAATGCAATATTTAGGTTAGTAAATCTTAATAACATTGGTATTATTGCAATAACAGCTAGGAAAAGTCCTCCAAACCATGTTAGTTTTGATATAATAGATGATAAATAATCTGTTGTTGGCTTTCCTGCTCTAATTCCTGGAATGAATCCACCATTTTTCTTTATATTATTAGATACTTCTGCTGGATTAAATGTAGCAAAAGTATAGAAAAATGTAAATCCAACAATTAATAACAAATAAACTATAGCATTTACAATTGAATAACCAATAAATAATTGTTCTCCATTTAAAACAGATGTTGATGTTGCAATTGAAAATTTATATAACATAGCTAAAAAGCCTGTTTCATTTGCTATTCCTGGTACAAAAATTTGAATAATCATAGCTGGAAATGTCATAAATGAAGACGCAAAGATTACTGGCATAACCCCTGCCATAACAAGTTTTAATGGAATATGTGTGCTTTGTGCTCCCATCATTTTTCTTCCCACTACTTTTTTAGAATATTGTACTGGTACTCTTCTTTCTGCTTGTTGTACAAATACAACTCCAGCAACTAAAATTAGAGCTCCTATTAAAATTCCAATAGCAGTAAGCAATCCTTTTGTACTAAATCCTGCGTCTGGAATAATTATTTTGATAATATTTCCTAATCCACTAGGCAGTCTTGAAATAATACCTACAAAGATTAGTAGTGAAATTCCATTTCCTATTCCTTTACTATTAATTAATTCTCCTAACCACATTAATAGTGATGTTCCGGCAACTAGCCCTATTACTACTAAAGAAGCTGTTAAGAAACTATCGTCAACAAATACTCCTGCTCCTTTATATGATAAATATAATCCAATTCCTTCTATTATTGATAAAACAATTGTTACTATTTTTGTATAACGATTTATTTTCTTTCTTCCTTCTTCGCCACCTTCTTTAGTTAATCTTTCTAAAGATGGTATAATCATAGCTAATAATTGAATTACAATAGAAGCCGTAATATATGGAGTTATTGACATAGCAAAAACAGAAAATCTTGAAAAAGCTCCTCCAGAAATTATATCAATTAATCCTGCTATTCCATTTGCTTCTCCCATTGCTTCTTTCATTGCTTCGTTTAATGCTATACTATTTACTCCTGGTACGGTAATATAACAACCAAATCTAAATATTACAATTAATAATAATGTGTATAATAATCTTTTTCTTACATCTGGTGTTTTAAGTGCATTTTTTATTGTTTTAAACAATTAAACCACCTCGGCCTTTCCGCCTAAAGCTTCGATTTGTTCTTTGGCTTTACTTGTAAATCTTTTTGCTTTTACATTTAATTTCTTTTCTAATTTTCCTGTTGCCAAAACTACGATTCCGTCGTTTATTTTACCAATAATTCCTTCTTCTAATAAAGACTGCGCTGTAACATCAGTAGCTTTTGATTTGTTTAACATTTTAAAAGTTACTTCTGTATATTCTGCTGCATGAATATTTGTAAATCCTCTTTTTGGTAATCTTCTATATAATGGTGTTTGACCACCTTCGAAACCACGTCTTACTCCTCCACCAGTTCTTGCCTTTTGACCTTTGTGTCCTCTTCCTGATGTTTTTCCGTTTCCAGAAGCAATTCCGCGTCCTACTCTATTTCTTTTTACTTTACTTACAGCTGGTTTTAATTCATTTAGTTTCATACGTTATTTTAGCACCTCCTTCTATAAAATTTCTTCTACTTTTTTACCTCTTTTTTTAGCTACCATTTCTACTGTTTGCATTGCTTTCAAACCTTCAATTGTAGCATAAACAACGTTTCTTGGATTGTTTGTTCCAATAACTTTTGTTCTTATATTTTTATAACCTGCTAATTCTATAACTGGTCTAACACTTCCTCCTGCTATAATACCAGTACCAACTTCAGCTGGTTTTAACATAACTTTTGCACTTCCAAAAGTTCCTACATATTCATGTGGTACAGTTGTATTTACTATTGGTACTTCAACTAAGTTCTTTTTAGCTTCTTGTATTGCTTTTTTGATTGCATCTGGAACTTCTGCTGCTTTACCATTTCCAACACCTACATGACCATTTTCGTCTCCTACTACTACTACAGCACTAAATCTAAAAGTTCTACCACCTTTTACAACTTTAGCAACTCTATTAATAGCAACGACTTTTTCCTTTAATTCATTTTTTTCTTCCATAGGTTTTTGTTTTTCCTCCTTTATCTAAAACTTTAATCCGCCTTCTCTTGCAGCTTCTGCTAATTCTTTAACAACGCCATGATATACATATCCGCCACGATCAAAAACAACTGTATCTATTTTCTTTTCTAATGCTTTTTTAGCAATTAATGCTCCTAGTTCTTTTGCAGCTTCTTTGTTTGCATGTTTTGTTTTTACTTGCTTATCTAGTGTTGAAGCAGAAACTAAAGTATTTCCTGCAACATCATCAATTACTTGTACATATAAATTTGAATTACTTCTATATACACATAATCTTGGTCTTTCAGCTGTTCCAGATATTTTTGTTCTAACACGAATATGTCTTCTTGTTCTTTCCATTTTTCTATCTGTCTTTTTAACCATTTTTGTTACTCCTTTCTTTATTTACCTGTCTTTCCTACCTTACGTCTAATAACTTCATCTGCATACTTAATTCCTTTTCCTCTATATACTTCTGGTGGTCTCTTAGTTCTAATAACTGCTGCACACTCTCCAACTAATTCTTTATCAATTCCTTTTACTATAATTGTATTTGGGTTTGGAACATCAAAAGTAATTCCTTCTGGTGCTTCGAATATAACTGGATGTGAGTAACCTAAAGTTAAATTTAAGTTATTTCCTTGTTTTGCTACTCTGTATCCAACACCATTTATTTGTAATTCTTTGCTATACATTTCTGTTACACCAATAATCATGTTATTGATTAAACTTCTTGTTAAACCATGTAAACTTTTATTTTCTGGCTCATCATCTTTTCTTGTAAGTTTAATTTGGTTTTCTTGCATTTCGATTGAGATATTTTTATGTATTTCTCTTTCTAATGTACCTTTTGGTCCTTTTACAGTAATTTTTTGTCCATCAACTTTTACTTCTACTCCTGATGGTACTGTAATAGGTTTATTTCCTATTCTTGACACTTTTTTCACCTTCCTTTTTTGTCTTTTTGACTACTAAATAAATTATTATTGAAATTAATATTGCAATTTGTATAATTGTATTAAGAAATAATATTGTTGACCATATAGAATAATTTTTATTCCAAAATATTATAGTAACAAATATCATTATTATATTTAATAAAATAACTAAACTACCTGTAAATTTTTTTATTTTTTTCTTTAATGTTAATATCACCATCGTCACCAAATTAATAATTTCAAGTATTAATGGAAAAATACATCTTCCTAGTATATTATTTGAATTTTCATCTATTGCAGTAGCTGTCCCTGTTTCTGGATTTTCATAAATATCTGCAGGATTTGGACTAACTGCATTGCATATATTAGACATCAATAATACTAACATTATAATACTTATTATACATACTACTATTTTCTTACCAAACATAGGCTAACACTTCTCCTCCAACACCTAATTGTCTTGCTTCTTTATCTGTTTTTAATCCTTTTGATGTTGAAATAATAGCAATTCCTAAGCCATTTAATACTCTTGGTAATTCTTCTTTTGAAGCATATACTCTTAGTCCTGGCTTACTAATTCTTTTTAGCCCGTCTATTACTCTTGTTCCATTTTCATCATATTTTAGAGCAATTCTTATAGTTCCTTGAGGATTTGTTTCATCTTTAATTTCTTCAAAAGATTTGATGTATCCTTCTTTATATAAAATTTCAGCAATTCCTAATTTCATATTTGAGCTAGGAATATCTACTGTTTTATGTTTTGAACTGTTTGCATTTCTAATTCTTGTTAACATATCTGCTATTGGATCTGTAATGTTCATTAATTACTTACCTCCTTTTTTATAACTTTATATCTTTATAACTTTTTAATTCTTTAATTCAAATCAAAAGTAGTGAGCTGTGCATTTTTGATATTTATTGCAAGCCGAAGGTGTACGAAAGGTACATCGAGGTTTGAAATAAATAGCGAAAATGTGCAGATTGCTGCTTTTCATTTGAATTTTACCAGCTGGCTTTCTTAACCCCTGGAATCTCTCCTTTATGTGCTAATTCTCTAAAACAAACACGGCATATTCCATATTTTCTAATATAGCTATGTGGTCTTCCACACAATTTACATCTATTATATTCACGTGTGCTATATTTTTGTGGTCTTGCTTGTTTTATTTTCATTGATTTTTTAGCCATAATTGTTCTCCTTTCATTTTTTAAGCTTTTTTTGGTACACCACGTTCGTAAGACATTTGTACGTCGCTTATGCTCCTACAGCCTTTTAGATGTTCACAGTCTCATTTCATTCGACTGCGTAAGACATCTGTAGTGCGCTTCGCTTACACAGCTGTTTTGAACGGCATACCTAATAGTTTTAATAGTTCTTTTGATTCTTCGTCTGTTTTTGCTGTTGTTACAAATATGATATCCATTCCTCTTAGTTTGTCTACTTTGTCATATTCAATTTCAGGGAATATTAGTTGCTCTTTTACACCCATAGAGTAGTTTCCTCTACCATCAAAAGAGTTATTTGATACTCCTCTAAAGTCTCTTACTCTTGGAAGTGCTACATTGAATAATTTGTAAGCAAAGTCATACATTTTATCTGCTCTTAATGTTACTTTGCATCCAATGTTTACTCCTTCTCTTATTTTAAATGCTGCAATTGATTTTTTTGCTTTTGTTACAACTGGTCTTTGACCTGTAATAGCTTCTAAATCATGCATTGCATTTTCTAATGCTTTAGGATTTTCTTTTAAATCTCCTAATCCTATATTAATTACTATTTTATCAAGTTTTGGAACTTGCATAATTGATTTATATTCAAATTTTTTCATTAATGCTGGGATTACTTCTTTTTCATATTGTTCTCTTAATTTTTCCATTGATTGTTAATCCTCCTTTCTTACAACTTATTTTAATTTTGCACCGCATTTTTTACAAATACGTACTTTTTTATCTTTTTCTATACTATATCCAACTTTTGTAGCTTTTCCACATTTTGGACATACTACATTTACTTTTGAAACTGGAATTGAACATTCAATTGATAAAATTCCACTTTCTTCTCCTTGTTTTCTAGCTTTTACATGTTTTTTTCTAACATTTACGCCTTTTACAACGACTTTATCAGCTTTTGGACTAACTTCTAAAACTTCGCCTTTTACGCCTTTATCGTTTCCTGATAAAACTTGAACGTTATCTCCTTTTTTTATTCTCACTTGGAGCCGCCTCCTTTTCTTCATTTTTTGTTTTATTATAAGTTTTGATTCATCAACTGATTAAAGAACTTCTGGAGCTAATGAAAGTATTTTCATATAGTCCTTTTCTCTTAATTCTCTTGCAACTGGTCCAAAGATACGTGTTCCTCTTGGAGTTTTATCTTCTTTGATTATAACAGCTGCATTTTCATCAAATTTTATATATGAACCATCTTGTCTTCTTAAGCCTTTTTTAGATCTTACTATAACAGCTTTTACAACATCACCTTTTTTAACAACGCCACCTGGTGTTGCTGATTTAACAGAAGCAACTATTACATCACCTATGTTAGATGTTTTTCTATAAGAACCACCTAAACATCTAATGCACATTATCTCTTTTGCACCTGTGTTGTCTGCTACCTTTAATATTGTTTGTTGTTGTATCATTTTAATGGTTCCTCCTTTCTTTTTTCTTTACTATTTTATGTCTGCTTTTTCAGTAATTTCAACTACTCTCCATCTTTTATCTTTAGATAAAGGTCTGGTTTCCATTACTTTTACTTTATCTCCTATTTGGCAAGCATTTTCTTCGTCATGAGCCTTTAATTTATAGGTTCTTTTTACTGTTTTTCCATACATTTTATGACTAACACTTGTTTCAACAGCTACTACAACTGTTTTATCCATTTTATTTGATAATACAGTTCCAATCATAACTTTACGAAGGTTTCTTTCTTCCATTTAGAATTTCTCCTTTCTTTATTTATGCCTCTTTATTTTTTGAATTTTTTATGCTTTTTTATTTTCTAACATTTTTCTTTCTGTTAATATTGTATTTATTTTAGCTATATCTTTTTTTACTTCTTTTATTTTCATTGGATTATCTAATCCGTTTGTAGCTAAACTAAATTTTAATTTAAATAATTCTGTTTTTAGTTCACCTAATTCTTTTTCTAAATCTGGTGAAGACATTTCTCTTATTTTATTTATCTTCATCATTTTCACCCACCTTTTCTGTTTCTCTTGCTACGAATTTTGATTTGTTAGGTAGTTTATTCATAGCTAAACGAAGGGCTTCTCTGGCAGTTTCTTCAGGTACACCTGCTATTTCAAACATAACTCTACCTGGTTTTACAACTGCTACCCAATATTCTGGCGCACCTTTTCCTTTACCCATACGAGTACCAATAGGTTTTGCCGTAATTGGTTTGTCTGGAAATATTTTTATCCAAACCTTTCCACCTCTTTTTATATAACGAGTCATAGCAATACGGGCTGCTTCAATTTGATTTCCTGTGATTAATGCTCCTGTTACTGCTTGAATTCCATATTCTCCATCTGTAACTCTATTTCCTCTTGTTGCTTTTCCTCTCATTCTACCTTTTTGCATTTTTCTATGTTTTGTTCTTTTTGGCATTAATGGCATTACTCTTCTCCTCCTTCCACTTTTTTCTCTGGAAGAATTTCTCCTTTATAAATCCAAACTTTAACACCGATTTTTCCATAAGTTGTATCTGCTTCGGCAAATCCATAATCAATATCTGCTCTTAAAGTTTGTAGTGGAATATTTCCTTCTTTATAGAATTCAGTTCTAGCCATATCTGCTCCACCTAATCTTCCAGATACAGAAGTTTTGATTCCTAATGCACCTGATTTTAAAGATTTTTGCATACATTGTTTCATGGCTCTTCTGAATGAAATTCTTCTTTCTAGTTGTCCTGCAATGTTTTCTGCAACTAATTGAGCGTCTAAATCAACATTTTTTATTTCTACAATATTTAAATTAACATCTTTACCAATTACTTTTGCTAATTCATTTTTTACTGCTTCTGCTCCTGCTCCACCTTTTCCTATTACAATTCCTGGTTTAGCAGTATACAAATTAACTTTTACGAATTTTGCTGTTCTTTCAATTTCAATTTTAGAAATTCCAGCAAGATATAATTTTTTCTTTAAAAATTTACGAATTTTTTGATCTTCTACTAAACAATCTGCAAAATCTTTAGAATCTGCATACCATTTAGAATTCCAATCTTTTATGATTCCAACTCTTACACCTGTTGGATGTACCTTTTGTCCCATCTGATTCTTAGTCCTCCTTTTCTTTCAAAACTATTGTTATATGACTTGTTCTCTTTCTAATTCTAACTGCTGAACCTTTTGCAGCTGGTCTAATTCTTTTTAATGTTGGTCCTTGATTTGCATAAATTTCAGCAACATATAAATTTTCTCTTTTCATTTGATGATTATTTTCAGCATTGGCAATTGCTGATTTTAATAATTTTTCAATAATTTCTGATGATGCTTTTGGTGTGAATTTTACAATTGCTAAAGCTTCATCTATATCTTTTCCTCTAATTAAATCTGCTACAATTTTTACTTTTCTACTTGATATTCTAGCATATTTTAGAGTTGCAACTGCTTGATTTATAACGGCTGTTTCTTGTTTTTGCACTTTGCTTACCTCCTTGTTTTATTTAAAATTCTTAACTTTCTAACTTGTCTTTTTATCTCCTGCATGACCTTTGAATGTTCTTGTAGGAGCAAATTCTCCTAATTTATGACCAATCATTTCTTCTGCTATATAGATTGGAACATGTTTTCTTCCATCATGTACAGCAATTGTATGACCTACCATTTGTGGATAAATTGTAGAAGCTCTTGACCATGTTTTTAGAACTTGTTTTTCTCCAGTTTCATTCATTGCTTCTACTCTTTTTAATAATTCTGGTGCTACATATGGTTTTTTCTTGCTTGATCTTGACATTTTCAAATGTCCTCCTTTCCTATCTTTATATGGCTATCTTATTTTCTTCTCTTGACTATAAATTTGTTAGATTGTTTTCTCTTATTTCTTGTTTTATATCCAAGTGCTGGTTTGCCCCAAGGTGTTAATGGTCCTGCGTGTCCTACTGGTGCTTTTCCTTCACCACCACCATGTGGGTGATCTACTGGGTTCATAACAGATCCTCTTACTGTTGGTCTAATTCCCATATGTCTTGTTCTACCAGCTTTTCCTAATTTTACATTTTCATGTTCGCTATTGCCTATTATTCCAACAGTAGCTCTACATGTTGATAAAATTAATCTCATTTCTCCTGATGGAAGTCTAACATGTGCATATTTTCCTTCTTTAGCCATTAATTGTGCACTTTGTCCTGCTGCTTTTACTAATTTTCCACCTTGTCTTGGATTTAATTCAATGTTATGAATTAATGTACCTACTGGAATATTGCTTATTGGCATACAGTTTCCAACTTTAATATCAACTGATTCTCCAGATACTACTTTATCTCCATCTTTTAATCCTTGTGGTGCTAAGATATATGCTTTTTCTCCATCTTCATATTGAATTAATGCAATGTTTGCACTTCTGTTTGGATCATATTCAATACCAATTACTTCTGCTTGCATATTATCCTTTGTTCTTTTAAAATCTATAATTCTATATTTTTGTCTGTTTCCACCACCTTGATGTCTTACTGTTACTCTTCCATATGAGTTTCTTCCTGCATTTTTCTTTTTCTTTGTTAGTAAAGATTTTTCAGGAGTTTTCTTTGTAATTTCTGCAAAGTCTGAAACTGTCATATTTCTTCTTGATGGTGTATATGGTTTAAAATGTTTCATTCCCATTTTTTTCTTTCCTTTCTCGAATTTATATTTTGTGGACTTTTTCCTGCTCCACATGGCAGATATTCTTTATTTTCCTGGTATTTTCCAGATAATTTTTTATTCTATTTTAAGTTATGCTCCCATAAATTCATCAATAGAATCTTTATATTTTTTAGAGATTTTTGCTTGTTTTCCACCTTTTGCTAAATATGTTACATCACTTGGATTTGTATCTATTGTTACAATTGCTTTTTTCCAATCTGATGTTTTACCTTGGTGATATCCAACTCTTTTCTTTTTACCACTTACATTCATGGTATTTACTTTTAATACTTTTACTTCGAAAAGTTTTTCAACAGCATTTGCTATTTCAACCTTAGTTGCTTTTTTGTTTACCTCGAAAGTGTATTTTCCTTGTTGTAATTCATCATTACTTTTTTCTGTAACAACTGGTGCTACAATGATATCTTCTGGTTTCATAGTTATGCGTACACCTCCTCTAATTTTTTAACACTGTCTACTGATAAAATTAGATTTGTATATTTTAATAAATCAAATACATTTATATTATTTGCTGTAATTGTTTTTACATTTTCAATATTTCTTGATGACATAAGCACATTTTTATTTTTCTCTGGAAGAACTATTAATGTTTTTCCATCTAATTTTAAATCTGCTAAAGCTTTTACCATTGTCTTTGTTTTGATTTCGTTTAATTCTAATTTATCTACTACTGTTAATTCTTTTTCTAATACTTTTGAACTTAAGATTGACTTTATTGCAAGTCTTCTTTCTTTCTTATTGATTGTATATTTATAAGAACGTGGTTTTGGTCCTAAAGCTATACCACCTTTTATCCATTGTGGTGCTCTTGTTGAACCTTGTCTTGCTCTACCTGTTCCTTTTTGTCTCCATGGTTTTTTACCACCACCAGAAACTTCTGCTCTTGTTTTTGTACTTTGTGTACCTTGTCTTTGATTAGCTAGATAATTTACAAGTACACTATGTACAATGTTTTCATTTGGTTCAATACCAAATACGCTATCTGCTAATTCTATATCACTTACTTTTTTACCTTTTAAATCGTATACATCTACTTTTGGCATTTTCGTATTCCTCCTCTCTCTTATTTAGTAGCCCTTGCAGCTGATTTTACTTTTAGAATTGCTCCTTTTGGTCCTGGAACACTTCCTTTTACTAATATTACATTTTTATCCATATCAACTGATACAACTTCTAAGTTTTGTATTGTAACTGTAACTTTTCCCATATGTCCTGGTAATTTTTTACCTTTAAATACTCTACCTGGTGTAGAAGTTGACCCCATTGAACCTGGTCTTCTATGATACATAGAACCATGTCCCATTGGTCCTCTACTTTGTCCATGTCTTTTTATAACACCTTGGAATCCTTTTCCTTTTGATGTTCCTTGAACATCTACTTTTTCTCCTGTTGTGAAGATTTCTGCTTTTACTTCGTCTCCAACTTTGTATCCTTCAACTGATTCTAATCTGAATTCTCTTAGATGTTTTTTGTTTTCTAATTTTGCTTTTGCAAAATGTCCTTTTTCTGGTTTGTTTATATGTTTATCTTTTATTTCTCCATATCCTAATTGGATGCTATTGTATCCATCTGTTTCTTCTGTTTTTACTTGTGTTACAATGTTTCCTTGTGTTTCTATAACGGTTACTGGTATTACATTTCCTTTTTCATCAAATATTTGTGTCATACCAATTTTTTTACCGATAATTCCTTTTTTCATTTTCCTTCCTCCTAACTATTGGCTGACTTTTTGCCAGCTTGGTTTTTTATTGTGTAAGTTGTAAGTAATGTTCGTATCTCACAAACTTACTTTTAATGTTCACATCTTCACTTCGTTCAGCTGTGTAAGTTGTAAGTAACGTTCGTATCTCACAAACTTACTTTTAATGTTCACATCCTCACTTCGTTCGGCTGTGTAAGTTGTAAGTAATGTTCGTTCCTCACAAACTTACAACTTAAT
The DNA here is from genome assembly GCA_947625835.1 of uncultured Clostridia bacterium. Lineage (GTDB taxonomy): Bacteria > Bacillota > Clostridia > TANB77 > CAG-508 > CAG-269. The sequence continues at coordinate 16,620 of CANQPY010000017.1, forward strand.
TTCTATGTCAACACCAGCTGGTAGTTCTAATTTCATTAGACTGTCAACTGTTTTTTGTGTTGGATAAAGAATGTCTATAACTCTTTTATGTGTTCTCATTTCAAATTGCTCTCTTGAATCTTTGTATTTGTGTGGTGAACGCAAAATTGTTACTACTTCTTTTTGTGTTGGTAATGGAATAGGACCTGATACCTTTGCTCCTGTTTTTTTAGCAGTATCTACTATCTTCTCAGCAGACTGATCTAAAACTACATGGTCATATGCTTTAAGTCTTATTCTTATTTTTTCGCTTGTTGCTACTGTTGTTGTTTTTGCCATTGTAATTTTCCCTCCTTCTTTAATTGTTTTTACTTTTAAATAGCATATTTGCTATTAAAATTACCTTGGCAACTTAAAACGTACTCTGGTGTTTTGAATAACGCCTATATAAAAACCCAAAAACTGCATGAAAAATTTTGGGATAAGTACATTTCTTACCGCCTGGTCTTTGCCATAACATACTCCACCAAAGTTCCCTCCATTATACATTTCCGTAATAATGTAGCCACATTTGGCTTCATCGCTTTAAATTCATGCTTTTATATTATACAATGCCTGTTTTCGTATGTCAAGAGTTTTTTGGAATTTTTTACAAGTTTATTCTAAGACGGTTTTTTACATTAAAAAAAACGAAATTAAGAATTTTCTTGGCAGTATAAACTACTAAGAAATTCTAAATTCCGTTTTTATGTGCTATGTATTTAATATTGCTAAGATAAAATGTCTTTTTTTATTTTTTCTAGTTCTTCTCCGTGTTAACCCTGTTGCTTTTTGTATTTCTTTTAAGTCTATTCCTAATTTTAGTAAGTTTTTGGCTATTCTTAGTTGTTCTTCTTTCTGTCCAATTGCTTTGCCTTCATTTCTTCCTGCATCTCTTGCATTTTTCATACCAGTATTGTAATCTAATATGGCCATTTGTCTAGAATTATAAAGTTCCCATTCTTTTTCGTCCATGCTCATTTGCTTTATTATTTCTATCGCTTTTTCTATTTTTTTATTTTCCTTCTTTGCCATTTCTAATTTATCCTCCCTTCCCGCAATTAACCATAACCACTGTTCTAGTTTGGTTTTTGCCTCTGGATTTTTCTTTACAAATTTTGGTATTTCGATAAAGTGCATTTCTAAATCTTTGCTCGCTATTTCATCTTCTCTTTTATAGCCCATTTCTACATATTCGTTTTCTTTTGTTTTTTCAAATTTCATATGCGCTATATTGTGATAGCTATTTCTTTTGTAAAATTCAAAGTTCATTAGGTTTATTACTATTGTGTCTTTTACTTCTTGATAGTCTTCTTTTTTCTTTATTTCATCTGATAATATTCTTGACATATAAAATGTGCTTCTTGAATCCATGTTACCCGCGTTTTTTACTTGCATTTCTATATTACATATAATATTACTGTTAATTTGTACTTTTATATCTAATATTCCTGCTTTTATATCATATAAATCTGGTACTAATTCTGGATTTTTTACTGTAACTTTTTCTATTGGTATTTCTAGAATTGCTTCTAATAAAGATTTTAATAAATCTTCGTTTCCTTCTTTTGCAAATACTCTTTTAAATACTATATCAGATGTTAATGGTAGTTTTTTTGTTTCTTTTTCTATAATTATTCCTCCTTTTTATTATATAAAATTTTTTTGAACTTTGCAATACCTTGCAGTATATTTTTACTATGAACTTTTATTTTTAAAAAATAAACCTCCTTCCTTATGGATTTTTTTGTTTAATTAATTGGATTTTTTAGATTGAATTTTAGAAATTAATTAAGAATTAAATTAAAATTTAATTTTTGAAATAAACTTTTTGTTATTGCAAAGTTGCATTTTAGCAATTTTTTATATTCTAGGAAAGTCGAAATTGGAAATGATAGACTTTCCGTAGAAGATAATTATGCGGAATTTAATTGCTACTTTTGATATTAAAACACATTTTTATTGCCTTTGCAATATCTTTTCGACTTTTTTCATCGCAAATTTTGACATTTTTCGTGTCTTGATATCTACATTTTTAATAAAATTATATTTAGAATTACATGCTTTACTTGCTGAAACTACTATTGTTTGATTGCAATTAAAATGGAGGAGTTTATCCCCCACTTCAATTTTTAACTAATAATTCATGATTCGCTAATTCATACGTTCAAAATAACCAAATTAATACACAGATGCACGAAAAGAAAAAATCCAAAATCCGATTATAAGTAGGGCCAACTTCATACCTATACGAAGCAGTCGCGAACCCACTACCGGTCAGCAACAGACCCTCCACGAGTAACCCTAAAACTATAATCCGCTATTCCATCTGGACAACGTTCCAAGGTATATTCACTCTCATTTCCTGCAAAGTCATAGATATTCATCTTTTTATCTCGCTCAGTAATACCTGTGCTAAATAATATCATACCAACAGTAGGGACAGAAACACGTGGTTTTTGAAAAACCTCTAAAATCACCTGCCAATTTTCTAGCAAGCAATCTGAACCCCACATACAAAACATCGCACTTTTACCATTATTTACAGCAAACGATTGATCTGAATAATTTCCCCATTCTCCACTATCTGAATTAATACTCGCTATTATACTTGTTTTCTGACTTTCTCCTTGTTCTTTTACTTCTTTTTCTTCTATAAATTTACATACTAAATCCCATTGGATTCCAAATAATAAACTACTTGTTTTATTACTATCTGGTGTCATTTGGCTTGATAATTTTTGTGCTTCATTACAATATATAAAATTATATGGTATTGCATCCTTTTGACTTATTGCTTCTGATGAGGTAGAAATATCTATTCTTGGACTTGAATCTGTTCTTGCTAATTCTAAAACTTTTGGATTCTCTTCTGTTGATTCAGTTGTTCCATCTATTCCTGCTTCATATCTTCCTATCCAAAATCCTCCGTTATTGTATACACTTTTTAACATTGTTTGATAATTATTTTGATATTCACTATATGTTAATCCGCATCCAGATGTATCATTTAATTTTTCCGTTATCCTTGCATAATATTTTGTTCCTGATGCATAACTTGTTGCTTCTTCTGTCCCAATATTATTCTTATATATTGTTCCATAATATTCTTTTGCTTCTGTAAAATCTTCTTCTGGCTTATAAGTAGAATTTGTTATCACTACTATTTCACTATATTCATTTTCTCCGTCATATGTTGTACCTAATTTGTCATACCACTCGTCTGTCCAATTATAACTTTGTGATGCACTTCCTTTTGTATACGGATCTGCATATGCTTTTAGTACTTTTGTTATTTTATCATAGTCAGTTTCTCCTGATGGCTCTCCTTCTTTTGTATAATCTGGATTTTTATAAATACTTTTTGGTACTTCTATCCATACCCACTCATTTTGTTGTTCGTCTCTTATTACAATTCCTTTATCTACATCATTTAATTCTTCACCATTTTCTTCAACTACTGTTGCTCCTTTTGGCATACTTCCTGCTGGATTTGTTTCTTCTGGATTAACATTTTTAAATGTAATTTCTTTTGGTGGTACTACTTCTGCTATATCTCCTAATCCATCTTCATCACTTATTGTTGCTTCATATCCATTTCTTTGTATTGTATAACTTCCATCTTTATTGTCTGTTACGTCGTCCAATTCTCCTTTTTCTAGTTTTTCATTTAGAAAATCTCCTAAGTTTGCACTGCTATTTACCTTTTTTTCTAACTGCCAATCTGCTACTAATAGCTTCATTTCTTCTTCTGCTTCTGCTTTATCATTTGTTGTTTTTGCACTTTGTGCCTTTGTCAAAATTCCATTATCCCCTGTCAACGTTGCAATACTTACTGCTGCAAGTATTAGTAGAACTATGATTGTAATAACTAACGCAATTAGTGTTATTCCACTAGCTCCTTTTTTGAATATTAAATTTTTACTTGCTACTAATGGACTATGCTTCTTTTCAAATTTCTTGTTAGTCCCTAATTTTTCTTTTTCATTTTCCATATCTTTTGTTCCCCTTTCAATCTTTTACTATCACTTAGAATAATTATTTATGTTTATATAGTATTACAAGTTTGAATTTTTGTCAATCAATTTTAAAAAATTTTCCAAAATATCATAAAGTTTTTTTACATATAATATACAATAAAATTTACATTTCATAAAAATCGTGATATAATAGGACAAAAAATCAAAGTTAGGAGTGTATTTTATGAACATAGATTCAAACAATACTACTGCTTTGGCTGAAAATAAGGTATTAATCTTATATCTATTATATCGTAGTGATAAAGACTTCAAGCAAGACGATTTATTTAAATTAGTTAACTCAATTAATAACATGAACTATTTTTACTTTAAACAAATAATCACAGATTTAATAGAATCCAATTTAGTAGGTAGTTATACTAAAGATGAAGAAACAGTTGTAAAAATAACATCTAAAGGAAAAGAAGCATACTCACTTACCAAAGATGTTTTGCCAGGGCTAATGAAATTAAAAGCAGATAATACTTTTGATAAAGAATTTTCTTCCATTGAAGAAGCATCTTCTATAACTGCTGAATTTATTCCTAAAAATGAAAATGAATATACAATAAAATGTAAAATTGTTGAAAATAACGAAACCATATTTGAAGTAAAAACCTTTGCAGGTTCTAGAGATATAGCAAAACGTATTGTTGAACATTGGAACCAAGATGCAAGCAATATTTACCCAAAAATTTTAAATTTATTATTAGAAAATAACTCAAAAAAGGAAGACTAAATAATTAATGTCTTCCTTTGCATACTATTTTATTGCATAACATCACGAATTGCTTCTCCTATTATTTTATTTATATCTGCAATTACTATATTGAATTTAGTTTCCGCTTCAAAAAATTTTTTAGCATCTTCTATTTCAATTAATTCTTTATATAAGTCTTGCACTTTTTTATATTTTTCTTCATCTTGTTTTCCTGTTTGCATAGTTTGTAATTGAACTTCATATCTTGCTTTTTCAAATTCATCCATCTTTTCCTTTAGGTTTGTGTTTAAATTTAAAGCTTGTTTTGCCATTTTATAATTCATATATTCTGCTGATTGTTTTATTTCTCCGAGCCAATCTATTTGCTGTATCATAAATATTCATTATTTTTTATCCTTTCCTTATTATAAATTTTATAATTCTTCTTGAATTGCATTTGGTGTATTTTGCGTATTTTCTACGCCTTCATTTTCTTGTATAGGTGCTTCAATTATAACTTTACTATTAATTGGGCAAATATTTACAAAAGTGTTTCCGTCGTTTACCTTTATTTCATTGCCCTCTAAATCTTGATATTTTGTTTGTTCTTCTCTTGCAGTTTTTATACATTTTATTTTTATTGCTTTTCCATTTGTAATGTAGTATCCATCAAAAGTGCCTATATTAGTTAGTCCTTGCCTTCCTTTATTTTCAGCATCTACTAAATCATAATTGTCACAGAAAGTAATAATTATGTTTTTTGTTGTTATTATATTTCCTGTTGTCCAGTCTGTCTGTACCTTATTTCTTGCATATCTTTTATAAACTTTATTTGCTTCATCATATTCATATTTTACAGTTTGAAGATTAGAGTGTGGTATTGTTACACTTATTGCTCCTTGTCCATCTTCTAAGTTTACTTCATCTGTAACGTAATTTAATACACTTTCTTTTTTAGAAGTGGTTCTGTATTTTTTATTTTTTGCTGATTGTAACAATTTTTCTGTGCTTGTTACTGCATTATGTGGTGCATATTTATCCTTTACTCTCCAGAAAGTTGTTCCATCTTCTTTAATTCCATCAATTTCATTTATTGTATATTTTGCTATATCTTTATCTGCTTGTGGACTTTCACCAAAATGAACGTAAATAGCATCATTTTCCATTGAGTAGTCTATAAAATAATGTCTTGCACTTCTTACAGGTCCTATTTTGTCTAAATTTACACCTTTAAATAAGGCCATTAATCTTGTTTCTCCACCTTCTACAATAATTTCATAAACCATATATGCTTTATCTAGACCTGCTTGTGGCCATGCTCCATTGTGGTTGTCTATCATAATAGCTATTGGTCTATCATTTCCTTTATAAATTTGAACTTCTTTTATTTCTTCTTTTTTAGATGGTATGACCTCGTTTTGACCGAATAGTTTCTACTTCTTCTTTAGCTTCTCTATCTTTTATTATTCGATAACCTAATATAGTACCTAATGAAATAATTAGTAAAATTAAAATAGCTATTAATATTTTTGTTCCATTATTACTTTTTTTTGCTCTCTTTGAACTCATTTGATTGTATCTCTCCTTTTTAGCTATTGCCTTGAAATTTTTAAAGTGTTTAATATTTTTTCTTCTTTTGGTCGCATTTCTTTTTTATCTTCTTCTTTTATGTGATCATATCCCATTAAATGATAAAATCCATGTACAATCATATAGCTAAGTTCTCTTTCAAAACTATGATTGTACTGTATAGCTTGCTTTTCTACTTGTTCAACTGAAATTACAATGTCTCCTAACATATCTTCGTGCAAAAAGTCTTGGTTTTTTATTTTTTCTTTTAGCTCGTCCCTTTCAAACACAGGAAAAGAAAGTACATCAGTTGCTTCGTTTTTATTTCTAAACTCTTGATTAATTTCTTTTATTTTAGTCGGCGTTGTAAGCATTATAGTAATATTTAATTTTGAGTTTTCTAGTTTTTCTTCTTTAAAACACTGAGTTAGTACTTTCTTTATAATTGCTTCATATTCTTTTTTTGATTTTATATCTTTATATATTATTTCATACATATTATGCAACTTCCCTAATTTTTATATATTTTCCTTCTGATATGTAAGAATTTTTTAATTGTTTAATTACACCATAATCTACTAATTTTCTTTTATAATATTTTAAAACTTTTGAATAATCTGTTTTTTGCTCTTGATATAATTTTTTTCTGTCATTTTTTATAAATAGGATTTCTTTTTGCTTTATATATTCGATGAAATTTGTTTCTTTTAGTTTTGATATTTTGTTATACTCATTTAAAAATTCTTTATATTCGTCTCTTTGTTTTGGTGATTCCCAATATACTTTTGTTGATAATAATTTTATGTTATAATCTTCTATTAATTTTATTAGCATAGAATATACTTTTTCTCTTTTTGCGGCAATTTTAGTGTCTTGTAATAATACTCTTGCATCTTTTAATAATTTTTCGTAACATTGTTCTGCTACAATTAAAGGCAAACTATGTGTAAATAGTTTTCTGCTTAAACTAAGTAAAATCATATTTTTTTCAATAGTGTCTTTTCCATCTAGCTTTCCTACTAAATAAGTTTCGTATTTTTCATAGTCTGATACGACATTTTTTACATTTTCGTCAGTTCCTAGCTCAATTTTTAATGATAAAATATTTTGTATGTAATCTTCTAATGTATAAAATATTTTGGTGTATACCCATTCTTTGGTTGTATCATAGCTATTGGTTGTGTCTGCAACTTTAATAGAGTAGTTTTTCAAAATAGATTTGTATAAGGAATCCATTTTAGATATATAAAATTTGTTATATCTTTCTATTAATTTCTCTTTACTGTTTATTTTAATTCCTTCATAATCTAATTCTATTAAATATTTTTGTTTTCTGTATTTATATTCTATATATTCATTTTCTTTTAAACTTGTTACCTCATAATATTTAGATAATGCATTTTTTTCAAATTCGGTTGCTGTGTTGTTTTTTACTTTTTTATAAATTGAATCCATTACGTATTTGTCTAATGCTTCTAAATAATTTTCATAAGCAGTTTCGTATTTTTTTTCTGCACTGTCTTGTTCATAATTTGCATTTTCTGCTTGATATGCTTCAAATGCTTTTATCATGTTGTTTCTTTTAATTGAAATTAACATTCCATTAATCCCTATTTTAGTAGGTATTAATATTCTTGTTAGTGTATTTGTTATTTTATTAAAAAAGGTTTTATCTGCACCAGTTATTTTTAGACTTCTTTCTTCCATTTAATATCATCCCTTCAAAATACAATTTTCTCATTTGTCCCTATATTTTCTAAAACTTCATATGTAACATAAACATCAATACCTTTTTTATTTTCATAAGTATTAATATTTTTGTTTACGATTGCATCTTTATTTTCAATTTCCTGATCTAATTCTTTTTCTAATTCTTGTACCCCTATGTTTTTAGCTTCTTCTTTTTTATATGTTTTTGCTTGTTCTTCTATTTCTTTATATGTTGTTTTTACAATTGAAATTGGTAAATAAAAGTCAGAAAATAATTTCATTTTGTTTTCTGTTTCTATTGTATCATAAATTTTGAATTTTGAAACCCCTTTATTCAAATTTATTTTAAAATTATTAAATTTTATTGAATATTTTTCTTCAATATTTCCTGTTTCATTTCTTTCCGTAGTATTGTATGGTATGTTTTTATGCTTTGTATACCATACCTTTGCTTGAATTTCTCCTTGGGCGTGTACATACCTAATTCCAGTGTATTTTCCTTCCATCCATCCATTAATTAATGTTTCGCCTTTTCTTACTGTGTCTCCTACTTTTACATTTGCAGTTCCTGTTTGTGCATTTATTTTAGTTATTATTCCTTCTTTGTTAGAAATAATGCTACAATATTCATTTTGATCAACAATTTCTGGTTTGCTATCTGCTTTTACTATTTTTACTATAGCGTTTGTTCCTTTCAATTCTATTCCCATCCATGCAACATCTTCTCTTTGCAATCTTATTTTATTTATAATTTCTTTAGTATCTATTTTAGTTTTTAGCTCTCCAATTTTTAGTCCTGCATTTTCAATATCTTGTGCAATATTTTCTAAATTTTTTCCATTTTGCTCTACAACTTCTACATTCCATATAAAGTTTGAAGATATAAAAAGTAATAACAAAAATATTATTAATAATCCAAAAAATATTTTTCTTTTTTTGTATCTATGTAATAAAAATGGAACTCCTTTTTTGTTTTCAATTTTTACTTTGCATCTCGTTTTCTTTACTAATTTGCATATTTTTTTAAAGTCTTGAACACTTACTCTAAAATTTAGTTTTATTTCTTCTTTTCTTTTTAAATGCCATATTATTATTTTATTTGTTCTACACAAATTAATAAATCTTTCAATGTAATAGCCTTCTATGCTAAGTTCTAGATATCCTAAAAAGTAGCTAAGCAATATTTTGATAATCATTATAATTTTTCTCCTTAATCGACTATTTTTTCTAAGTCAATACTCTCAATTTGTCCGGGTTATTTTAATGTCATCATTTGTCATATTTTCTAAATTGAGATTAAACCCGTTAATACTAACAATTCCAATATGAGTGTTAATTCTAACAAAAAATTCTTCATATTCTAATATCCCCTTAAAGTTTTCAATTATCATTTCATTAAATCCTGTTAAACTCATTTTTGGTATATTACTACATACTTCTTGTGGCAATTCTAAAATTTTGTCTAGTTTATTATAGCTTCTCTTTTTCATTTCAAAATCATTTCCTTTCTTACTGCTTAAAAAATTATTATTCAAATTGGTCTAATGGTTTAAATTCATATCCCATGTTTTTGGCTTCTTTAATAACAGAATCTAAAATATTTGTATTGGTTTTTGAATTTCCATGTAATAGCATAATTTCTCCATTGTGTAAGTTATCTAATATTTTTTTCTTTGCTTCTTGCTCATTTGGTTGATTATTTTCTTCCCAGTCTTCATACGCAAATGACCACATAACGGTTTTATATCCTAATTGATTTGTTAGTTTTATTGTTTTTTCACTAAATTCTCCTTTTGGTGGTCTTAAATATTTCATTTCATAATTAAATTTTTCTTGTACTACTTGATGTAATTGCATTACTTCTGATCTTATTTGTTCTTCTGTCAAATCAGGCATACTTTTATGATTAACTGTATGTATTTCATATTCCTTAAGTCCAGTATTAGTTAAATTTTAAGCTAATACTGAATTTAAAGTTTTAGCTTTTGCTATATGTATTTTTCAAATTTAAATTTTATAAATATATTTTTATCACTATCAAATTCTATTTTTTCTATAAGTTTTTCGTACATTTCTTTTGTTACATTTTTCAGGCTTAATACTTCTTTTGTCTTCGTTAGAATTATATTCATATCCACTTTTTCTAACTCTTCTTTTTGTTTTTTTATTTCATATTCAAGAGTCTTTATTTCACTTAAAATTCTTGTTTTCTCTTCGATTTTTTTAGAATAAAATTTTTCAAAATCTTCCTGTCTAATTATTTTATTTACTTTATCTTGATATATTTCTTCTAGCATGTTATTAAGTAATTCTAATTCTTTCATACTTGTTTTTAACTTTATTTCTAGCCTGCTCAATTCTTCTTTTGCTTTTATTTTAGATTTTATAAAAATATTTTTTATTTCTTCCTTTGAATATGTAATTTTTTTTATTTCTTTTTTTAATTCCTTTTTAATCTGTTCCTCAATAAAATCTGCTCGTATTTGTTTATTATCACAATCTCCTCTATTACTATTTTTATTAGAACATATAAAATAATCAATTCTCCATTCTTTACCAGACTTCCTTTGTTCTGTTCTCGTTCTTAATGTCGCTATTCCACCACATTCCTTGCAAAATATTAGTCCTTTAAGTGGATGATTAAATTTTCTTGTTCTAACAGTATGCTTATTTCTTATCTTTTCTTGTGCCCTATTCCACATATCTATGTCTATAATTGGTTCATGCATATTTTTTACTATAATATATTCTTCTGGATTAGTGTTTCTTACTTTTGCAATTTTATGACTTACTTTTTGAAATTTTCTACCTACTACATTTCCAATATATACTTCATTTTTTAATATTTTTCCTATCTGAGTTCTATGCCACAAATATTTTCCATTTGAATTACTACTTTCTCTTTTCATAAAAGTTGGTATTTTTAAATATACAGCTGGTGCTAATATTTCTTTCTTATTTAATTCATCTGCTATCTTTTGTGGTGACATTCCTTTATTTACATACATATCAAATATTTCTTTTATAATTTCTGATGCATACTCGTCTATTATTAGATGATTTTTTATCTTTTTATCTTTTTTATAACCATACGGTGCTATGCCTCCTTGAAATTCCCCTTTTTCTATTTTTCTAAATTTCACACTTTTTATTTTATTTGAGATGTCTTGTGCATAATAATCATTGAAACTTAGTTTAAATGTTAAAAATTGAAGTCCATCTGGCCTTAAGGTATCCACATTATCTCCAATTGCAATATATCTTATAGAATTTGATGGAAAATATCTTTCTAAATAATATCCTGTATCTATATGGTCTCGTCCAAATCTTGATAAATCTTTTGTTATTATACAATCTATTTTTCCTTCTTCAATATCTTGTAACATTTTCCTAAAACCTGGTCTATTAAAATTTGTTCCAGTAAACCCATCATCTGCGTATTCTGTTATTTCTTTTAAATCATCATGTTCATTAATATAATTATCAATAATATCTCTTTGATTCTCTATACTTTCACTTTCTCGGTCATCTCCATCATCTCTTGATAACCTCATATATTTTGCAACTTTATATTGTTTTATCATTTTTACCCCTTTCCCTTTTCTTTGTCTAATAGTTTAAAAAATTCCTCTTTTAATATGTCATTACAAATTTCTTTTAAACTATTACTTCCATAAGTAATTTCTATTTTGTTATTTTGATTATACATATGCTTGCCTCCATTTTTTATTTAATACTATGAAGCAAGTCTAAAAAAAATAACTAAAGAATTATACTATTCTTTAGCTATTTTGCAAAATGATTATTTAATCTTATATATAAAAATGCCTAGGTGGCAACGTACTTAACATACGCTTAGCCTTTAGCTACCTTACCTAGGTCTTACTATAAATATTTTACCATACAAAAACTTGTATGTCAAATATTTTCATTAATATTTTATGAATTAAATTAATTTTTTATTCCTACCATTTCTTGGAAATAAACTTACTCTGAAATTTTTTTGTTTTAATTCTTTTACTAAATTCTTAACTATACTTATATCTTTATATGAATTATAAAAAGTATTAACTGTTAAATCGGCTAATTGTATTCCATAATTTGTTTTAGAATCATAATAAGTAATTTTAAAATCATCATTATAAATACAAAACTCTGTTTTCAAGTATGTTTCCAAATTGTTTAATTCACCAACTCTTATGTTTCTATTATCTATACTAATAATAAAATTTATTGGCTCATTATTTTCTTGTAAGTTTAATTCTGGCAATATGCAATCTTGAATTAAAACTTTTACTGCATAATTGAAAAATATATTAGAATCAATTATTTCTTTTTTCATGTATTTTTTATCAAATACTTTGACGCAACCATGAAAACTTTCAATATCTTGAATTTTATTAAAAATTTTTATTTTTTCATCTTCAGTCATATCATATGATTTTATTTCTGATTCTAATTTCAAATTTTTTTCTTTTTTTAGTTTAAGGTTTTCTCTTTTATATATAGCTTTTATTTTCATCTTATCTTCATCATAACAAAAGTATCCACCTACTGCAAAATATCTTGTTTTACTATTTTTATGAATTGATCCGACTTTCATCTAAATATACATATATTTTCATTGTGTATCGCTCCATTTATAATTGATATTTAATTTTTTTCTGTTTTATAAATTCTTTGTATTGTTTATCAAAGTTTTCTTTTAATCCTTTTCCAAATGATATATCATATTTAATGATATACGAATCATATATTATTTGTCCTTTGAATGGTAATAAAACAGTTTCAACAAATATTGGTACTTTATTCTCTGGAATAATATTTTTTATTGTATCTTTTAGTCCTTTTACATAATAAATATTTTCTTCTCCTAATAATACTGTATATTTTTCCTCGTATTTGTATAAAATGAATTTGCTATTAATATTTTTTTCATTCCAATTTTCTAATTCTTGAATTGTTTCTTTATCAATATTGTTCGGATTTTCTTTTATATATTCTTTTATTATATTTTTATCACTCCATAATTTTTCTCTTATCTGCTGTACTTCCTCTGGTTGCGAATTATTTATATCTCTAAAATCTTCTAATTCAGAATTTATATTATATTTTTTATTAGTATAATCAAACAAAAAATTCCTTAATGTAAAAAATATTCTTGCATCTTCCTCATCTATGCAATCTGAATATTTTTCATTTCTAAAATCTACTTGAATAATTTTATTTAAACAACAGTTCTTGTATTTTTTTCCACTTCCGACATGGACACAAATCATTTCTGCCAATTTTATTCTTTTTGATTCTCTCTTTTTCTCTTTCCCATTCTTTTTTCCTTAATTCCACTAAATCATTTGGAGAATATCCATATAAGGCATAATGAGGTATGTTATTATGCAAATTCATTATTAATTGAATATATTCATTTGCTTCATCTAAATCTTTGATATTAAGCCCTTCTACATTCATAAAGTTTTGAATATTTATTTTAGGAGAAGTCATAATATCATTTATATATGCCTTTACTAATCCTTCTGGATTTTCAAATTCTTTATTTTTTAAAAAAGAAAGAATTTTTTGTGCTTCATCACAGTTAATTAATGCTTTTCTATTTTTACATTTTAATTCTTCAATTGTATATTCTTTATAATCTAAATTTCTTTTTCTTCTTTCATCTATTATTGCTTGAGGGTCAAAAATCCCATTAGACATCAAAAATAAATCCACATTACTTTCAGGAATAAGAGCTTTTCTTCTTAAATCTAAATGATAATCTAATAGTCCGATTAATTCTTCAACATCTATCTCTTCATTTAATAAATTATTAAGCATACTTGCTAATTCATAGTCTACTTGCATTATTCCATATGTTTCAATTATATTAATTACTAGATTAACTATTTTCTGATGCTCTTTTATTATCTTTTCATTTTCTTTATTTATAAATTTTTTAATTTTTTCTTTCATTCCATCTTCAAATCTAATATAAAATTTTGTTTCTATTT
>CANQPY010000018.1 GCA_947625835.1 uncultured Clostridia bacterium
TAATTATGACTAATTTATCAATAAAAGCAGGATTTTTATCTCCTGCTTTTTGTCGTTTTAAGTGGCAAACTCGGGTTCTAACATAAAAAATAAAAAAATTCAAAAAATGGAATATTTTTTGAAATAAAAATACAAACTAATAAAAATAAAATAGAAAAGAGTGATTTTTTGAAAAGTTCAATAAAAATAATTATTTCAATAATAATATTACTAATATTAAATTTAATTCTTATATTTTTTGGATTCAATATAGGAAAAAAAGAAATCAGCTATGCAGCAACTCGGAAACACATCAGACGTGCAACTAATGGCAAGAGCAATCAATGGAGAAGCAAGAGGAGAACCATACGAAGGACAAGTAGCAGTAGGTGCCGTTATACTAAACAGAGTAAAAAACTCTCGGATTTCCAAATACAATATCAGGAGTAATCTATCAATCAGGAGCATTTACCGCAGTTGCAGATGGACAAATAAATCATCCAATAGAAGAAGGGTCAAGTGTATATAAAGCAGCACAAGATGCCATAAACGGTTGGGATCCAACAGGAGGATGCATTTACTACTTTAATCCTGCAACAGCAACAAACAAATGGATTTGGTCAAGACCACATGTCAAAACCATAGGAAAACACAGATTTTGCAAATAAGGTTTTATAGGTAACCATTAAAAACCTAAATATAATATGCAAGGAATGAATTTATTATGAATAAAATAAAAAAGGGTTATTTATTAGGTATCATAGGAATATTAATAATAGCTATCATAGTGCTTGGAATTTTATTCTATTCTAAGCAAAAAGAATATAAACAAGCTTCACAAAATAGCTATAACATGGCATTTTATGAACTAGTAGATTATGTGCAAAATGTGGAAACATATCTTGCAAAATCACTAATATCATCAACATCAGAACATGGAGCAGAAACATTAACAAATCTGTGGAGAGAATCTAACTTAGCACAAAGCTACTTATCAATGTTGCCAATAGAAAGTCAAGAACTAGCCAATACAGAAAAATTTTTAAACCAAGTAAGTGACTATAGTTACTCACTATCAAGAAAAAATATTTATCATGAAAACCTAAGTCAAGAAGACTTAAAAAATCTAAAAGATTTGCACAATTACAGTTTAGACTTAACAAACACACTAAATCAATTATCAGATGATTTAAATAGTGGAAGATTTAAATGGGAAGAATTAACCGATAAAGGAACAGTAGCCTTTGCGCAACAAGTAGATAACATCTCAAAAGAAAGCTTTAGCAATTTAGAAGAAAATTTTCATGAATATGCCGGACTAATTTATGACGGAGCCTTTTCAGAACACTTAACATCACAAGAGAAAAAAGGACTTACAGGAGAAGATATAGAAGAAGAGCAAGCAAAAGAAATTGCTGAGCAATTTGTGGGCAAAAATCAAATAAAAGAAACCTCAAATTTAGGATTCTCAGAAAACGCTACAATTCCAGTCTATGACTTCTCAATTACCAATCAGAAAGATGAAACCATAAACTTATCAATATCAAAAAAAGGTGGTCATATTGTTTATATGAACTCAAACCGAGAAGTAAATACAGAAACAATATCACAAGAAGATGCAAATAAACTAGGTAAAGAATTTTTAAACCAAAAAGGATATAAAAACATGAAAGAAACATATTATTTAAAACAAGAAGGAATCGTAACAATAAACTATGCATATACTCAAAAAGAAGGAGAAGATGATGATGTAGTAATGTATCCAGACTTAATTAAAGTAAAAGTAGCCCTAGACAATGGTGAAATATTAGGACTAGAAACAAGTGGATATTTAAACAACCATACAGAAACAAGAGACTTATCTAAAATAAAAATTCCAATAGAACAAGCAAGGCAAACAATAAATCCAGATTTAGAAATAGGAAGTGAAGGACTAGCAGTCATTCCAACAGAATGGAAAACAGAAATACTATGTTATGAATTCAAAGGAAAAGTAGAAGATAGAGAATTTTTAGTATATATAAATGCCGAAAATGGTAGAGAAGAAGACGTATTAATGATTACCAATACACCAAATGGAACATTAACAATGTAAACAATATACAAAAAAGACTGTCAAATTGACAGTCTTACATAAATTTATAACTAATGTTTTTTATAAGTATCTTTAGAAAGCAATTGTTTACTAACAACAGTGCCATTTCTCTTCAAAATTTTATAAGCAACAGAATAGATTGATGTAGAAGAACTACCAGTTTGATAAGAAGAAATTTCTACCTGATAATCATCAGCTTGCTTCATACCAAAAATCTGAAAACTACAAACACCACCTGACACAGAGCAAACAATTTTTATTGGATAATTCCTGTTATTCTTAAACTGAAAATCAAGAGAACCATAAGAAACAGTTGCATCTCTGCTAATAGGCACATAAGAAGAAACAAACATATGATTAGTCCTTTGCACAATATCTAAATTAGCATAAATAGCAGCATTATATAAAGTAGATGAAACTTGGCAAATTCCACCACCAATACCAGTTGTAACTTTACCATTTACATATACACCTGCTTCTTTATACCCTGCAGCAATAGTTCTTGCTCCAACCACTTTATTATACGAAAAAGTTTCCCCAGGCATCAAAACAGTTCCATTTACCTTCCTTGCAGCCAATGTAATATTGGTTGATCTATTTCTATCTGATGTAGAAAATCTAGTAGAATAACTAGCAAGCAAATCAGGAAAAGCCTCTGTGCCAATCATATTAGTAGTAACTTTTGGAGAAATAAATTTCAATGGAATTGAATATTCTTCCTTTACCTCAGCAGTCACTAAAGCTTTTGCATCATCCAAAGAAATATTAAAATCAACACCATTTTCAGAAGGATGAACAGAAAATGGATTAGTCGTATAATAAGCATCAACAGGATCCTTCTTTATTTCACCATAAATTTTTTCCACATCAATAGGCTCAGGTTCTTGCGCCTTCACAACAATCTCCACAGGTTGATCCTTGCAAGAAAAATCATAAATAGAATTCTTAATTGCTTCCAATGTAGCATCTACATCAACAACATTTCCAGTTTTACCAGAAGTAACAAGCAATTCATTACCCTCTATATAGTAACTACTTTGCACAACCGCATCAGGAAGTTGTGCAGACATATCTTGTAAATTTTTAGACAAAGACTTTTCATCCATAACAACCTTTGGCTCTATATTAACATTTCCGAACATAGTAGACAATACACTTAAATTATTTTCAAAAATATTTCCAGTTCTTCCCACTTTAAAAGCTCTATCACAAGCAGTTTTTGTATCAAAAGTAGTCTCCATTTGAGAAAGAGAAATAGTTGACTCAAAATCACCATGTTTTAAAGTAATTTCTTCTGGAATATTATTTTTTAAAAAATTATCTAACTGATATTTTGCATCAGAAGGACTTAAATTTGAAACATCAATATTTTTAATAAAAACACCAGAAATAATATTAGTATTAAAAATATTAAAAACTGTAAAACCACAGAAAATAATTAAAAAAACGCTAATAAAAACACCAATAAGTATCGAAAAAATAGATAAAATACTTCTTGGCTTTTTTTCTACTTTAACAAAATTCTCATTAGAAACTTCTTTAGTAGATGATTTAATTTCATCTTGATTAGAACTTTCAATCTTTTCTACAACTTCATTTGCATTATTCATAATTTTAAGTAATCTCCTAACAACATTATCTATCTCATTATATCATATTTTTTATAAAAATGTGAAAAAAATATAAAATTTGACAAAATAAAATAAAAAAAATTGCAAATAATATAAATATAAAACTTTTATTTAAGTTTTATATTCAAAAATCTTTTATAGATTTAATTTTAGGAGGATGTTATGTCTAGAAATAGTAAATTAATATCTGAAAATTTAAGAGAAGAAATAGCAAAAGAATTAGGTGTATATGACCAAGTAAAAAAAGATGGCGGAAGTTGGGCAAACGTACCATCAAAACAATGTGGTAATATCGTAACAAAAGCTATCGAAATCGCAAACAGAAGTGTAGAAAACAAATAGTTATTTCTTTTAACTAAGAGCAATTAGGAAAATTCTTAATTGCTCTTAAAATTATTAGTTGCAAAAAAATAAAAATAAGCATATAATAAAAAAAACGAGAGGTGTTATAATGAAAAATCTAACTGTTCAAGAAATAATAAAAGCAACAAATGCAGAACTAATTACTGGAAATACACAATTTATTTGCAAAAACTTTTCACGAGATACAAGAATAATACAAAAAGGAGACACATATATAGCAATAAAGGGAGAAAATTTTGATGGAAACCTATTTTGGAGAGAAGCATTAGAAAAAGGAGCAGACTGTGTAATAGTATCCAAAATTGAATACACAGAACAAGACAAAGAAAAATTTAAAAACAAAACAATAATAAAAGTACAAGACACATTAAAATCATTATATGAAATAGCAACATTAAAAAGAAGCTTCTATAAAATACCAGTAATTGCAATAACAGGAAGTGTAGGAAAAACAAGTACAAAAGACATCATTGCAAACGTAGTATCTCAAAAATACAAAACACTAAAAACCATAGGAAACAATAATAACAACATCGGCTTACCATTCACAATACTTAAATTACAAGATGAAGAAGTAATGGTATTAGAAATGGGAATGAATCACTTTGGAGAAATTAGTTTACTAAGCAACATAGCAAAACCAAGCATTTGTGTCATTACTAACATTGGAACATCACACATTGGAAATTTAGGCTCTAGAGAAAACATTCTAAAAGCTAAGCTAGAAATTTTAGAAGGAGCTCAAAATCCTACAATAATCATAAACAATGACAACGACCTATTACATAAATGGTATGAAAAAAACAAAAATGAAAAAAACATCATTACATATGGAATAAAAGAAAAAAGCGATTTAAATGCAAAAGAAATTATCTTAAACCAAGAAGGAAGCAACTTCAAATGTAAAATTCAAGAAAAATATGAAAACGTAAAAGTTCCAATTGGTGGCGAACACTTTGTATTAAATGCATTATGTGCCATTACAGTTGGAAAAAAATTAAATATAGAAACAGAAAAAATACTAAAAGGAATAGAAAAATTTGAACTAACAAAAAAGAGAATGGAAATTACAGAAACCACAAATGGAATAAAAATAATTAATGACGCTTATAACGCGAGTTTAGAATCAATAAAAGCAAGTTTAAAATACTTATCTAATTTAGAAGGAAACCGAAAAATTGCAGTATTGGGAGATATCTTAGAACTAGGGCAATATGCAGAAAAATTACATAAACAAGTAGGAGAAGAAATTTACAAAAGTCAAATAGACTTGCTAATTTGCAGAGGAGAAAATGCAAAATACATAGTAGAAGAAGCGGAAAAACTTGGAATGCCAAAAGAAAAAATATATTATTTAAACAATAATGACGAAGTTATAAACAAAATAAAAGAAATTGCTAAACCGAAGGACATAATATTGCTAAAAGCATCAAACGGAATGAAATTTTTTGACATAGCAGAAAAACTAAAAACAGAAATTTATTAAAAAGGAGAATGAGAAAAATGAAAAAAATAGGTATTATTTTTGGTGGAATGTCAACAGAAAATGAGATATCAGCACAATCTGCCAAATCAATTTTAGAAAATTTAGACACAAAAAAATACGAAATATATCCAATCTATATAGACAAAGAAGGAAAATGGTATCAATATCAAGACAATAGCAAAATATCTAATATAACAGAATACTTAAAAGGACTAGATGTTATTTTTCCAGTACTACACGGACTATATGGAGAAGATGGAACAATTCAAGGGCTATTTGAACTACTAAAAAAGCCATATGTAGGTTGCAAAGTACTTGCATCAAGTGTTGGAATGGATAAAGTATACACAAAAATTATATTTGAAAAAATAGGACTAAACCAAACAAAATACGAATACATTAGAAAATACAAAAATCAATACATATACGTCGATAAAAAATTTAATGAAGAAATTATAACTTTAGAAGAAGCAAGCAAAAAAATAACTCAAAACCTAAAATTTCCAATGTTTATAAAACCATCAAACTCAGGTTCAAGTGTTGGAATAAACAAAGCCAAAAACGAAGAAGAGCTAAAAAAACATATTCAATATGCAGCACAATTTGACACAAAAATTTTAATTGAAGAAGGAATTAATGGAAGAGAAGTAGAATGTGCAGTTTTAGGAAACGAAGAAGTAATTGCATCTTGTGTAGGAGAAATAAAAACACCAGACGAATTTTACAGTTATGATGCAAAATACAAAAATCAAGAATCCAAAACAGATATACCTGCACAAAATTTACCAAATGACATATCAGATGAAATCAGAAAACAAGCAATAAAAGCATTTAAATCAATTGATGGAAAAGGTTTATCAAGAGTAGACTTCTTCATCGAAAACAACACAAATAAAATTTACATTAACGAAATTAATACCTTACCAGGCTTTACAAGCATTAGCATGTATCCAAAACTATTTGAAGCAAGTGGAATATCATATCAAGAATTATTAGATAGACTAATAAAATTAGCCAATGATTAAAAAAACGGAATATAAAAAATCCATAAAAACTATGGATTTTTTTTAAAATTATGATATAATAAGCTTACCTAAAATTTAGGGAGGATGTTAAAAATGGTATTTAAAAATTATTACAAAATATTAGACTTAGAAACAAGTCATGTATCAATAGACGAAATAAAAATTGCATATAGACAAGCTGCTAAAAAATATCATCCAGACGTAAACATAGGAGATAGCCTAGCAGAAGAAAAAATAAAAGACATCAACGAAGCTTACAGAATTTTATCAGTACCAGCATCAAAAAGAAAATATGACAGAATTTGGAATTCACATTTTAACAAAGTGCAAAAAGCATTTATAGGAGCAGAAAAAAAAGGAGCACTATTTAATATATTCCTAGGAAATGTTGGACAAGACGAAAAACAAGAACATAGCAAAAACAAAAAAACAACAAAAGGCGAAAACATAGAAACACAAATAAACATAAGCTTACAAGAAGCATTCTTTGGAATGGAAAAAACACTATCAATAAGAACATTAGAAGGAAAAGCCAAAAAAATTGTTGTAAACATACCACAAGGAATCCAAAATGGTGAAAAAATCCGTTTAATAGGACAAGGCAAACCAAGTGAAGACGGTGGAAAAAATGGAGATCTATTAATAAAAATAAAAATAGAAGATGACCAAAAATTTAAATTAGAAAATCAAGACATACACACTAATTTATTAATATCACCATGGGAAGCAGCTTTAGGCGCAAGGGTTACAATAGACTCAATAGATGACCAAACCAAAATATATATTCCACAAGGCACACAAAGTGGAGAAAAAATAAAAATACCAAACAAAGGGTATAAAACAAATAACGGAAAAAGAGGCGACCTAATAGCAGAAATTAAAATAGTAGTACCAGAAGAATTAAATGATAAAGAAAAAAAGCTATTCGAAAAACTAAAAAGCATATCAACATTTAATCCTAGAAGTGAAAAAAAATAGTTACTGTTCAGGCTTTAACTTGCTTGCTATAAAAAGTTCAATATATTTTTATTTATAACAAATCGGGGGGACCAGCAAATTACAGACTGTTAAAAAGCGTTTATAATATTTTTTATAAATTTGTCTGTCGCAACTTACAAAATAAAAATAAAAATGTAAGTTGCTCCAATCGCACTTCGCTTTGCTTCGTTTGGTCGCTTACGCATTTATAAAAAATATTATAAAAGCTTTTTATTATAGTCTGTTATGTGGCTGGGAGTTATAAATAAAAATATATTGAACTTTTTATATATAATTGATTTTAGTCTGAACAGTAACAAAAAATAAAAATTTACATAATTAAATATCAATAAAAACATTGACAAAATGCTTAAAATTCGCTATAATTAATTATAGTGTTATGCGAAAATACAATAAAATATTAAGAAAGAGGTGTAAAAATGGAACCAATTGAAGGAAAGCACTTTAGCATAACAGATCCAGAAGGAATAAAAACAGTCATTTATCAAATAAATGAAACAAAAAAGGAATACCTAGATGAATATCCCAAATACACAGTAGAAAGGCTAGAGCACACAGAAGAAATTGTAGGAAATTTAAATAGGAAAACCTTTTATATTGAAGAGCCTCAAAAAAATGGAAATCAACTAGTAATTCTATCTTTTGGAGACGACAGAGTAGTTATAAATACAGGAATACTACTTGGAGATGCAGTTAAAATAACAAAAAAGCCAGAACCATTTAAATTTAACACAATATATTCAGAAGAAGAAATAGAATACAAAGATTTTCAATATACACCAAATTTACAAAGACCTATAACAATAATAGATCCAGAAACTACAGAAGAAGTAAAACCTGTACTTTATTTTGATGAGCAAACAAACGAAGTAAAAGGTAAATGCAAATTAAAGCCATACAAATCTTATTTCGCATTCGAAATAAGAGAAAAGAAGTAGGAGGGACAAATATGTCAGAAAATAAAAAGCAAGGTAATGCACAAATACCTAGAGAAGCAATAAAAGGAGCAGCTGGATTAGGAGCAGAAAAAAATTTTGAATTAGGTATGATGGCATTGCAAGAAGAAAATGGAAGAGGAAAAATATTAGTAACAAACATACAAAAGTGTAAAGAACCAATCAAGGCAATGAGTACACCGGATTTATCAAATATAAAAGTACATAATGGTGGATTAAGTAATAAACAAGAAAAAAATTCTGAAAGAGGAGAATAATACAAAAGAGTAGGTGAAAAATATATGAATTATAAAATACAAGGTGCAATTAGAAGAAACAGAAAAAACTTTATAATATTTGCAATACTATGGATATTCATCGCCATAGTATTTGTTTCGCCTTTTGCATATAGTTCTCATATGGCAGGACTAAGTGGAAAAATGGATTTAGAAGTATTTTTTGAAACCTTTGGAAAATCAATTACAAATCCATTTGGAACACTAGGAAACATATTTGCACAAGGAGCAGTAGGAACATATTTTTCAACATTACTAATAGTAACAATATTCTTCTCTGTATTTTTCTTTATAGGCTTTATGCGTTCAGCACCTAAAAACGAATACTCTGATATTGAGCACGGATCAAGTGATTGGAGTCAAAGAGGAGAACAATATCAAATACTAAGTAGAGACAAAGGAATAATTCTTGCAGAAGGAAATTATTTACCAGTAGATAAAAGGGGAAACGTAAACGTATTAGTAGTTGGACGGATCAGGATCTGGTAAATCAGCATGTTACTCAATACCAAACGCATATCAATGTTTAGGATCATACATATTTACAGATCCAAAAGGGGAATTATACGATAGAACAGCTGGGTATTTAAAAGAACAAGGATATGAAATTAAAGTATTAAACTTAGTAAGACCGCAGTATAGCGATGGATACAACCCATTAATGCACATATCATCTGAATTAGACGTAGACGTAATAGCAAATACAATAGTAAAAGGGCAACAATCCGAAGGTGGAAAAGCAGACCCATATTGGGACGACATGGCAGAAATGCTATTAAAAGCACTAATTTATTATTTATTAGCCACAAGACCAGAAGAAGAACAAAACTTAGCAAGTTGTGCAGAACTAGTAAGAGCAGCCAATAACAATGGAGGAAGCAACTTACTTACAGAATTAATAAGCCAATTACCATATGACCATCCAGCTAGAATGTATTACAAATCAATTGAAATAGCACCAGAAAAAACATATAGCTCAATTTTAAGCTCATTACAATCAAAACTAGGAAAATTCGATTCAAAAGAAATAGCAGAATTAACATCAACAGACACAATAGATTTTGAAGAAATCGGAAACAAAAAAACCGCAGTATATGTTATATCATCAGACACACACACAGCATATGATTTCCTATTAACAATATTCTTCTCACAAATGATACAACAACTATATGACTATGCCGACAGAAATGGAGGAGCATTAAAAGAAAGAACATTCTTTATACTAGACGAATTTGCAAACATAGGAAAAATACCAGACTTTGATAAAAAAATATCAACATCAAGAAGTAGAAAAATATCATTTAGTGTTATCTTACAAAACGTAGACCAATTAGAAGCAGTATACGAAAAATCATACGAAACAATTATGGGTAACTGTGATACACACTTATTTTTAGGAAGCAACTCATACAAAACAGTTGAATACTTCTCAAAAGCATTAGGAGAAAAAACAATAGGAAGAGACAGTGTATCTATAAATAGAGATAGGCAAAACTGGAAAACAGGAAAATCCGTATCAGACCAAGTAATGGCAAGAGCACTAATGACACCAGATGAATTACGTAGAATGGATAATGATGACTGTATAATTTATGAAAAAGGAATAAAACCAGTAAAAGCAAAAAAATTCTATTACTTCAAAAAATCAATAGCCAAAAAAATGGCAGCATTTGAAATTAGTCATAATGACATTGGAGAAATAGACAGAGGAACATGGAGAAAATATAATCCATACAATCCATATGTAGAAGAAAAAGAAGAAAACGAAATACAAAATTTAAAAGTAGAATCATTAGATGACTTATTTGAAGATGACTTGCCATCAAAACCAGAACCTAAAAAAGAAGTTACAATACCTAAAATTGATGTAAAAGAACCAAAACAAGAAGAAAAAAGAGAAACAGCAATAGATTTAGAAGACTTTAATAGTATACAAAATGAAAACGAAGAAGTATACGATTTACAAAAAGAGCTAGAAGCAAAATTTGATGAGCTATTTGGTCCAATAGATTAAAAACAATAAAAAAGAAAAGCTTTTAAAAACTTATTTTACTTAAGATTTTAAAAGCTTTTTTATATTATAGCAAAATCATTATTGAAAAAAAATAAAAAATATGCTATCATTTGAAAAATTGCAAAAATAAATAAAAACGGCAAAGGAGCGAAATTATGAAATTTGTACACATAGCAGACTTACACTTTGATAGACCATTTATCAAACTTTCAGATAAAGACATATTAGGAGACTTGCGCAGACTAGAACAAAGGAAGGCCTTGAAAAAAGTAATAGAATATATAAAAGAAAACAATATCAAATATTTATTTATATCAGGCGACTTATACGAAAATAAATACATAAGGCAATCAACTATAGAATATATAAACAACTTATTTTCTGAAATACCAAGTACACAAATATTCATATCACCAGGAAATCATGATCCCTTTATAAAGAACTCTTATTACAACAAATTAAACTGGAGCAAAAATGTAAAAATATTTAACTCACAAATAGAAAAAATCGAAACAGAAGATGCAGATATTTATGGATATGGATTTAATGACTTTTATTGCACAGACTGTGGAATAGAAAACTTAAAAATAGAAAATAAAAACAAAATAAACATACTCATAATACATGGTACATTAAATGGAGCATCACTTGAAGAAAAGCAATACAACTCAATGTCAAGCAAACTATTAAAAGAAAAAGGATTTGATTACATTGCATTAGGGCATATTCACAAATTAGACTATAATACCGAACTAGATCAAAGAATAGTAAATCCACGGTTCTTTAATTTCCTTAGGATTTGACGAGCTAGGAGAACATGGAATGATAGTAGGGGACCTTACAAAACAAAAACTAACATTAGAATTTGTACCAATAGATGACGAACAATTCAAAGAAATAGAAATAAATATAACAAACATAATCTCACAAGAAGAATTAATTGAAAAAATAAATAATTTAGAAATAAAAAATAATGAATATATAAAAATAATATTAGTAGGAAATAGAAACTTTGAAATAAATGAATATGAATTAATAAAATATATACAAAATGAAAGAATAATAAAAATAAAAAATAAAACACAAATAGCAGTTAACTTAGAAGAAATAGCAAGAGAAAACACATTAAAAGGATTATTTGCAAAAGAAATGTTAGAAAAATTAAACAAAAAAAATATAACCCGGAGAAGAAAAAGAAATAATAGAAAAAGCAGTTGAAATAGGGTTAGAAGCACTAAAATAAAGGAGAAGATATTTTTGAAAATAAATAAATTACAAGTAAATTCATATGGAAAAATAAAAGATAAACAAATTGAACTTGGAGACCATATAAATATCATATATGGTAAAAATGAATCAGGAAAATCAACATTACTACAATTTATAACAAATTGCTTTTATGGAGCATCAAAAACAAAAAATGGAAAAGAAATTTCAGATTTGGAAAAATATAATCCATGGGTAGGAGATGAATTTTCTGGAAAATTAAAATATGAATTAGACAACAATAAACAATTTGAAATATTTAGAGAATTTAAAAAGAAAAATCCACAAATATTCAACGAAAAAGCAGAAGATATTTCAAAACAATTTAATATAGATAAAACAAAAGGAAATGAATTTTTCTATGAGCAAACAAAAATAGATGAGCAATTATTTTTATCAACAATTGTAGTAAATCAAGATGAAGTAAAACTAGAAAAACAAAATCAAAATTTCTTAATACAAAAAATTGCAAACCTTATTGGAACAGGAGAGGACAATGTATCATTCCAAAGAGCAATTGACCGAATTGATAGGCGAAAATTAGATGAAATAGGGACAACAAGATCTAGGGAAAAGCCGATTAACCTAATTTATAACGAAATAGAAAAATTGGAAAACGAGAAGCAAAAAATACAAAAATTCGTAGACATAAAGTATGAAATTGAAGAAAACAAACAAAATTTAAAAGACGAAATTTCTCAATTAGAAAATGAAAATCAGCTTCTAAAAGATATAAAATTAAATGAAGAAAATTCAAAAATTGAAAACGAAAAAATAAATTTAAAAATAAATATAAAAAATGAAAATAATAAAAAAATAAATTCACTAAAAAATAAAATAGAAGAAATAAATTTAAAAAATAAAAATATATTTGAAGAAAATAAAAAAATAAAATCAGAAAAAAATAAGCTAAACAAAAAAATATTAATAATATTTTTATTAATTATTATAATTAACATTTTACAATTTATTTTTATTAAAAATAAATTATTTAACTATATTTTTCTTCTTACAGTGCCAACGGTTTTAATTTTTCATATATTTTTAAAAAATAAAATTAAAAATAATGAAAAAAATAATAAAGAAAAATCAGATGAAATAAATTCACAAATAAATAATCTAAACTATGAAATAAATTTAATAGAAAATAATAAAAAAGAACTAGAAAAAGAAATAAATGAATTAAAAAATAATTATAATGCAAAAATAAATTTAGAAAAAGAAAAAATAAAAAATAAATATTTAAATAAAATAGAAAAAAATAAAATAAATAATTTAATAAATTCTGAAAATTATAATTCAGAAATTCAGAAAAAAGAAAATGAATTAAATAATAAAAAAATAGAGTTACATACATTAGAACTTGACTACAAAAATATCGAACCAGAATTAGAAAAATTATCCAACATAGAAGAAAAAATAGTTAACAATAATGAGAAAATGTTAACCTTAAAAAAATTAGAAACTAGCATAGACTTAGCAAAAGAAGTTTTAAACAAATCTTACGAAAAAATGAAAAACACAGTAACCCCTAAGTTTACGAAAACATTGTCAACCAGTACAGAAAGCATTACAGGTGGCAAATACAAGAATGTTATATTTAATGATGAAACAGGATTAATGATAGAAACAGAAAATGGAAATTACATGCCAATATCAAGATTAAGTATAGGAACAATAAACCAAATATATCTTTCATTAAGACTTGCAATGGTTGAAGATTTATCAGAAGAAAAAATGCCAATAATTTTAGATGAAACCTTTGCTTATTATGATTCCGAAAGACTAAAAAATATTTTAAAATATTTAGAAAAAAGATTTTTTAATCATCAAATAATAATATTTACTTGTACAAACAGAGAAAAAGAAATTTTAGAAGAATTAAAAATACCATTTAATTTTATAGAAATATAAAGCAAAACCTAATTTACAGTTGAATAAATAAAAAAAATGTAGTATAATAATTTAGCAAAAAAGAAAAAAAGGAGAATTTTTTATGTTTGACAAATTAGAAATGGTTGAAAAAAGGTATGACGAACTAACAAACCTAATTTCAGACCCACAAATAATTGCAAATCAAGACGAATGGCGAAAATTAATGAAGGAACATGCAGAAATAGAAGAAATAGTATTAAAATATAGAGAATATAAAAAAGCAAAAAATGCAATGCTTGATGCAGAAGAACTATTAAAAGACCCAGAAATGAAAGAACTTGCAGAACAAGAATACTATGAAAACAAAGAAAAACTACCAAAAATAGAAGAAGAACTAAAAATTCTATTAATACCTAAAGACCCAGATGATGACAAAAATATCATATGTGAAATTAGAGGAGGAGCAGGAGGAGAAGAAGCAGCACTATTTGCAGGAACACTCTATAGAATGTATACAATGTATGCAGAAAAAAAGCATTGGAAATTAGAAGTACTAAACGAAAACGAAACAGGACTAGGTGGATACAAAGAAATATCATTTATGATAACAGGAAAAGGTGTATACAGTAGGCTAAAATTTGAAAGTGGAGTTCATAGAGTACAAAGAGTTCCAGACACAGAAAGCAGTGGAAGAATCCACACATCAACAGCAACAGTTGCCGTATTACCAGTAGTAGAAGATGTAGAAATAGAAATAAATCCAGCAGACATAAAAATGGAAGTATATAGAGCTTCGCGGAGCAGGGGGACAGCACATTAACAAAACATCATCAGCAGTAAGACTAATACATGAACCAACAGGAATTGTAGTAGAATGCCAAACAGAAAGATCACAATTTCAAAATAAAGACAATGCAATGAAAATGCTTAGAACAAAACTATACGAAATGGAAAAACAAAAGCAAGACAGTGAAATAACAAATGCAAGACGTCTTCAAGTTGGTTCAGCAGAAAGAAGCGAAAAAATTAGAACATACAATTATCCTCAAGGAAGAATTACAGACCATAGAATAGGATTAAGTATTTATCAAATGGAAAACTTCCTAAATGGGGACCTTGATGAAATGATAGATAATTTAATAGCAGCAGACAGAGCAGAAAGATTAAAAGGAGAATAAAAAACTGGTAGATTGAAAAATTCAATCTACCAGTTTTAAAATAATATTTTAAACTATTCGTTTGTAATATCAGAAGTCTCCAATGAAGATGTACAATGAGGACATCTAGTAGCCTTTACATCAATTTCAGAACAGCAATAAGGGCATAATTTTGTAGTAGGTTCTTCTTCATCTTCAATATCAGTTCCAACAAGTTCTTTTGCCTTAGTATTTAATTTAGTAAAAGTTCTAATAGCCATAAAAATAGAAAAAGCAATAATTAAAAAGTCAACAATTGTAGTAATAAAAGAACCATATCTAATAGCGGAATTACCAATTGTAAGAGTTAAATCATCAAAAGAAACTCTTCCTGTAAAAATTGCAACTATTGGCATTATAATATCATTAACAAGAGAAGTTACAATTTTTTGAAAAGCTCCACCGACAATTACACCAATTGCCATATCAAAAATATTTCCTTTAGTAGCAAATTCTTTAAACTCTTTTAACATAATTTTTTCACTCCTTCTACAATATTCTACAATAAATGGCAAAAAAAGTCAATATGTAAACCATATTTAAATCGAAAATTCCTTGCCTTTACTACTAAAATTTGATATAATCTAATAGAAATTTTATATAAGAAAAAGAGGTGATAAAAATGAAGGAAACAATAATAAAAGTACAAGGCATGGTATGTAGTGGATGTGAAAACAGAGTTCAAAATGCCCTAAAAAATATAGATGGAATAGAAAATGTAGTAGCAGACCATGTAGCAGGAACAGTTACAATTACTTCAAATGGCGAAGTATCAGAAAACGTTATGAAAGAAAAAATTGAAGATATTGGATTTGAAGTAAAGGAAGATTAATTATGAAAAAAATAAATTTATCAATCGAAGGAATGACTTGTAGTGCTTGTTCTAATGGACTAGAAAAATACCTAAACAAACAAAAAGGAATCCAAAATGCCACAGTAAACTTGGTAATGGCAAACGCCACCATTGAATATGATGAAAAGCAATTAAACCAACAAAAAATTGAAGAATTCGTAAAAGAAGCAGGATTCAAAAGTTTAGGAGAATTTAAAGAAATCAAAATAGAAAAAAAGAACAAAAAAGAAAAAATAAAATTTATTATATTTTCCATATTAGCAATAATTTTAATGTATATTTCAATGGGGCACATGATTAATTTACCAACAATTCCATTTCTTAACCCCCATACAAACACTATAAATTACATGCTAAGCCTACTTATATTAACACTATGCTTCATAATTTACGGATTTGACATCTTAAAAAATGGATATAAAAACCTAATTCATAAAACACCAAACATGGACACATTAGTAGCAATAGGAGTAATTGCAAGTTTAGGCTATAGCATTTATAATATGTTTATAGTATTTAGTGGTAATAATCATCAAGTTATGAATTTATACTTTGAATCAGCCGCAATAGTAATATACTTTATAAAACTAGGAAGATATATAGACGGAATAAGCAAAGACAAAACAAAAGAAGCAATACAAAAACTAGTTGAAATTACACCTAATATGGCAGTTATAAAAATAGATGGAAAAGAAAAAACAGTCACATTAGACGAAATCCATAAAGGTGATATAGTAATAGCAAAAGCAGGAGAAAAAATAGCAGTAGATGGAGAAATAATTGAAGGAAAAGCACATTTAGACGAAGCATTTATAACAGGGGAAAGTAAGCCAGTATCAAAAGAAGTAGGGGACAAAGTAATTGCAGGAAGTATAAACTATGATGGATACATTGAATATAAAGCAGAAAGAATAGGAAAAGAATCAACAATATCTGAAATCGTAAGACTAGTAATAGAAGCAAGCAACACCAAAGCGCCAATTGCAAAAATAGCAGATACTGTATCAGGATACTTTGTACCAAGTGTAATTGCAATAGCAATAATAACATTTTTAGTATACTTATTAATAGGCCAAGGCATTGAAATAGCCATAACATCATTTATTACAGTATTAGTTGTAGCATGTCCTTGTAGTTTAGGCTTAGCAACACCACTTGCTATTGTTGTAAGTGAAGGCTTATGTGCAAGCAATGGAATATTAGTAAAAAAAAGTGAAATACTAGAAAATGCTCAAAAAGTAAACACAATAGTATTTGACAAAACAGGAACATTAACATATGGCAAATTAAAAATAGCAGAAACATTAAATTACAGTAATATGAGTAATGAACAATTATTGCAAATAGTAGGTAGTATAGAAAGCAAATCTACACATCCTATAGCAAAAGCATTCACAGATTATATAGAACAAAACAAAATGAATATCCTAAAAGTTGAAGAATTTGAAAACATAGCAGGACAAGGAATATTAGGCAAAATTGAAAACGAAAAATTCATATTAGGAAATGCAAAAATACTTGAAAAATATGAAATAAAAAATGACCACCTAGAAGATGAAAAAAAATTAGCTGAAAATGGCAATAGCATTGTATATGTAGTAAAAGATAAAAAAATAATAGCAATCATTGGAGTAAATGACATCATAAGAGAAGGAACAAAAGAAGTAATTAATACTCTAAATAAAAACAAAATACAAACAATTATGCTAACAGGGGACAATAAAGAAACTGCTGAAAAAATCGCAAAAGATATAGGAATAACAAAAATCATATCAAATGTAATACCATCAGAAAAAGCAAAAATAATAAAAGACTTAAAACAAGAAAAAAAATATGTAATGATGTGTGGAGATGGAATAAATGACAGTCCAGCACTTGCAAGTTCAGATATAGGTGTAAGCGTAAATAGTGGAACAGACATAGCAATAGACTCATCAGATGTAATACTAACAAAAAATGATTTATCAAGTATCTTAAACTTAATAAAAATCAGTAAAAAAACAATTAGAAATATCAAACAAAATTTATTTTGGGCATTTTTCTATAATATTTTAATGATACCTATAGCAATTGGATTATTAAGGCCAATTGGAATTTCAATTAATCCAATGATAGCAAGTGGAGCCATGGTATTTAGTAGTATTACAGTTATACTAAATACTTTAAGATTAAAAAAATAAAATACTCATAAATAGCATGAATAAAAAAAGCTTTTTCCAATAAAATAGTAAAAAGGCAAAAGAAAGGAGCTTACCAAATTGGAAGAAGTATTAAAAACAACAATAGCAGGTTTATTTTTTGGAACCTTTGGCACTACATTGCGGAGGAATATTAGGAATTATAATAAAAAAAAATTCCAATAAATTTTTAAGTTTTATCTTATCATTTGCATCAGGGTTAATGATGGCAGTTATTTGTTTTGATTTAATACCAGAAGCATTAAAAATAAGTACATTAATATATGTAATAATAGGTATTTTAATCGGAATAATATCCATGATTTTTTGTGACTTATTAGTAGAAAAAAAATTTAATACAAACTCAATAAAAAACAAAAGTAACACAACCAAAAGCACATTATTAAAAACAGGAATTATTGTTTCAATTGGGCTTGCTATACATAATTTTCCAGAAGGATTAGCCATTGGCTCTGGCTTTGATGCATCAATAAAATTAGGCTTAAGCCTAGCATTAGCAATATGCTTACATGATGTACCAGAAGGCATATCAATGGCAATACCAATGAAACACGGAGGAATGCAAGCAGGAAAAATAATTTTATATGTAATCTTATCTGGTGTAACAACTGGCATAGGAGCATTTTTTGGAGCAATTGTAGGCTCAATATCACAAGAAGTAATTGCAATTTGCTTAAGCTTTGCAGCAGGAGCAATGTTATATATAGTATCAGGAGAATTAGTACCAGAATCTAACAGTCTATATCATGGCAGAATGACGGCAGTAGGAAACATGTTAGGATTTATAATTGGAATATTTACAAATTTATTATAAGCTAAAGTAAGAAAGGAAAAAATAAATGCAAGAAATATTAAAAGAACTAAACGAAGAACAATATAAAGCTGTAGTTAACACAGAAGGACCATGCCTAGTAATAGCAGGGGCCGGAAGCGGAAAAACAAAAGTATTAACGCACAAAATAGCATATTTAATTGGAGAAAAAAAAGTAAAACCATGGAATATTTTGGCAATAACATTTACAAATAAAGCAGCAAACGAAATGAAGGAAAGAGTTGCAAAATTAGTGGGAGATAATGCCTCAGAAATTTGGATGGGAACATTTCACTCAATATGTGTAAAAATATTGAGAAGATTTATAGACAGAATTGGAATGGAATCCTCTTTTATTATTTTTGACGCAGGAGATCAAAGAACACTAGTAAAAACATGTATTAAAGAATTAAACATAGATGATAAACTATTTTCAGATAGAAGTGTATTATCTGAAATAAGCAATGCTAAAAACGAAATGTTAGAACCAGAAATGTACAATGTAAAGGCAAAAGGCGATTTCCGTAAAGAAAAAATAGCAACAATATATGAACTATATCAAAAAAGACTAAAAGAAAACAATGCAATAGATTTTGATGATATAATAAACTATACAATAAAAATTCTTATGGAAAATCCAGACATATTAGAATATTACACAAATAAATTTCAATACGTTTTAGTAGATGAATATCAAGACACAAACAAAGCGCAATTTACATTAATTACACTATTTGCCTCAAAGCACGGAAACATAACAGTAGTAGGAGACAACGATCAAGGAATATATTCTTTTAGAGGAGCAGACATTAGCAACATTTTAAACTTTGAAAAAGACTTTCCAGGAACAAAAATAATAAAACTAGAGCAAAATTATCGTTGCACACAAAACATATTAAAAGTAGCAAATAGCGTAATAAAAAACAATGAAGTAAAATACAAAAAAGAACTATGGACCAAAAATGATGAAGGAAACTTAGTACGAGTTTACCAAGCAAAAGACGAATATGACGAAGCAAAATACATAACAGAACAAATTGAACACTTAAAAAGAGAAGAATATTATAAATATTCAGACTTTGTAATATTATATAGAATGAACACACAATCAAGAGCAATAGAAGACATTTTAAGAAGAGAAGACATTCCATATAAAATTATAGGCGGACTAAAATTCTATGAAAGAAAAGAAATAAAAGATATAATTGCATATTTAAGATTAATCCAAAACACCTCTGACAACTTAAGTCTAAAAAGAATTATAAATGAACCAAAAAGAGGAATTGGAAAAACAAGTTTGGACAAAATAGAACAATTATCAGAAACATCAGAAAAATCAATGTATGAAATAATAAAAAAATCAGATGAATATGGCTTAAATAGAGTATTTTTAAACTCAAGAGAATTCATTAACACAATAGAAGAACTAAAAGAGCAAAAAGATAAAATAACAATTTCAGAATTAATTGAGTTGACATTGAAAAAAACAGGATATACTAAGGCATTAGAACAAGAAAACAAAATCGAAGCAGAAAACAGAATAGCAAACTTAGAAGAATTTTTAACAGTTGCAATTGAATTTGAAAAAGAATCAGCAGAAAAATCCCTTAGTGAATTCTTAGAAAATATTACATTATCAAGCGACTTAGACAACATGGAAGAACAAGAAGAATCAATAACACTCATGACCCTTCACACTGCAAAAGGACTAGAATATCCAGTTGTGTTTTTAGTTGGAATGGAAGAAGGAGTTTTCCCAGGATATCAATCACAAATGGAACCAAAAGAACTTGAAGAAGAAAGAAGGCTATGCTATGTAGGAATTACAAGAGCAAAAGAAAACTTATTCTTAACCTGCAGTAAGCAAAGAACAATATATGGTTCTACTAGCTATAATCCAGTATCAAGATTTTTAGAAGAAATACCACAAGAACTATTAGAAGGATATGAAGAAGCATTTGGAGAAACATCTAACAAAGATGAAATGTTCAAAGATTCTAGTTATATATGGAGCTATGGAAGTAGCAATAATAACGAAAAAACTTACAAAACAAAAATAAAAGAAAAAGAACCAGTTGTAAATTATGCATTTAGAACAGCAGAAAGCTTTTTAAGTAACTTTAATAAAAAAGTAACAAATAATAAACAAGTAGACTTGTCACAATATAAAGAAGGAATTAGAATATATCATAAAAAATTTGGAGAAGGAACAATACAAATAGTAGAACCAGAAGGAGACGACCTAAAAGTAGACATCAATTTTGACAAAGTAGGGCATAAAAGACTAATGGCAAAATACGCAAATCTAGAAGTAATAAAATAAAAAAAGTTTTTTTATATTCTACGGAATAAAGATTTTTTAAGCAATTTTATTTTGCATAGAAAATCTTTATTCCGTTTTTTAGTATAAAAAGTAAAAAAACGGAAACAATATAAAAGAAAATAAACTAAGAAAGGAATGATAAAAATGGCAGACTTAAATCAAATAGAATTACAACACTTAAGACATTTAATTGGGGCACATGAAACAGCATATCAAAAACTAAATACCTATTCTTCACAAGCTGTTGACCCACAAATAAAGCAATTATTTGCAAAATCAGCGCAAGATGCATTAAATACAAAACAAAAATTAATGACATTTTTAAATAATTAAGACATAATATAAAGTTTTGGGTAACTTTAAACCCTAAATATATTATACAAGGAGGAGAAAAATCAATGGATGAAAAAACAATGGTAAATGACATATTAGGAAGTGTAAAAGCAGACTTAAACTCTTATCAAACCGCAATATCAGAAACAGAAAACATGGTTTTAAGACAAACATTTCAACAAATAAGAAACAATGACGAAAGCTTCCAATATGAATTATTCAAAATAGCACAAACAAAAGGATACTATGTACCTGCACAAAAAGCAACCACAACAGAAATAACTACAGTAAAAACAGAATTACAACAATAAAGCGAAAAGCAAACAAAAAGCAAACAAGAATCACAAATGAAAATAAGAGATAAATGAAATAAAAAAGAGATAAAATAAAAAAAAGCCAATAAACCTACGGAAATTCGAAATGCAATATCGTTGCAAAAAAACAAAAATTGCAATATTATAACAATATATTTTAGGGAAAAAGTAACAAAAGTATAAAGGAGGCAAAAATATGTTAAAAAAAGTAATGATACATACTAAAAGAAGTATTAAAGCTATCATTCTTTTTACGATTTCTGCATTTCTAATAATAGGGGCAATTGCATTCTTATACAAACCAACATATAGTGTTTTTTTAAATGGAGAAGAAATAGGTTACACAGAAAACAAATCAGAACTGCAAAACAAAATTAACAATTATATAGAAAAAGGGGAAGAAGAAAACCAAAACGTGGCATTTGTACAAGTAGATAATCTTCCAAAATACCAATTATGCTTATTAAAAAGGAACATTGTACCAAATGATGACGAAATATTTGAGAAAGTAAAAGAACAAGGAATTCCATATTATCGTTACTATGCAATACTAGACAACAACGAAGAAAAAGCATATGTTTCAAGTTTTGAAGAAGCAGAGCAAGTAGTAAATGGGCTAAAAGAAAAAAACAGTAATAATAAAGACCAAATCTCAATAGTAGAAAAATACGAAGAAAACCTAGCAGAATTTGCAAGCGCAGAAGACGTAATAACAAAACTATATGTAGCTCCACCTGCACCTGTAGTTGCAGTTGCAAGTAGCAAAACTGGTAGCACCAAATATAAATCATCAGGAACATATAGTAATGCATCTACAATATCAACGGCAAAAATAGATTTAGGAATAAGTTTCATAAAACCAGTATCAGGAATAATATCTTCTAGATACGGAAGCTCAGAAAGTGTTAGAAACTATAGAACACATGGAGGATTAGACATAGCAGCCGCATCTGGAACACCAATTTTAGCTGCCGCATCTGGAACAGTAACATATTCTGGCTGGATGAGTGGATATGGAAACTTTTTAATAATAACACATGCAAACGGAGTGCAAACTTGCTATGGACATTGCAGTAAATTATATGTATCATCAGGAACAAGTGTCTCACAAGGACAAAAAATAGCAGCAGTAGGTTCTACAGGAAATTCAACAGGACCACATTTACACTTAGAAATTAGAAAAAACGGGGTAAGATATAACCCACAAGGATATATATATTAAAAAAATTAGTATAAAAAAATGCTTTGAATTTTAAAGATAACAAATGCTTAATCAATCTGAGTAAAAAATCATAAATTTTCGAATATTTAAAAGATGAATTGTAAAAAATAAAAGCAATTTCATCTTTTTTTAATTTTATAAAAGAGCATAAGAAAGTAGAATATACAATAATGTTTATGAAAAATACTGATATGTTTTATTGAGTGGTGACAATGAATGCGATAAAACAACAAGCAGAGGGAATTATATTAAAAGAATTAATATATGTTTAAAATTTTGTGAACTTAATGGAAAAATTTTGAATTTTATGATATAGTATGAGCTAATAAAAGAAAAATGTAATTTGGCAGACGGTGTCTGCCAAATTGGAAAGAAGGTAAAAAATGGAAAATGAAATAGATATAACTAAATACAAAATGATTTTCGAAAACATTAGACAAGAAATTTTAAAATCTCAATATAAAGCAATGCAAGCAGTAAATACAGAATTGATATATATGTATTGGAACATTGGAAAAATTATTTATAAAAATGCTGAATGGGGAAATAGATTTATTGAAAATTTATCAATAGATTTAAAAACTGAATTTCCAAACATACAAGGTTTTTCTACTAGAAATTTAAGAAATATGAGAATTTTTTATAAAGAATACCCAAGTTTAGAAATGTTGCAGACATTGTCTGCCAAATTAACTTGGTCTCATAATGTACTTTTAATTAGTAAAGTCAAAGATTTGGAAATACGAAAGTGGTATATGAATGAAACAATAAAGAATGGATGGTCTCACGATATTTTAGCAGACCAAATAAAATATAAATTGTATGAAAGACAAGCAATTGCAGAAAAGGTAACTAATTTTGAAAATACATTGCCAGATGTTCAAAGTGATTTAGCAATGCAAACAATGAAAGATCCATATATATTTGATTTTATTGCTTTAAAAGGACAAGTTAAAGAAAAGCAAATAGAAGAAGTTATGATAGAAAAAATAAAAAATGTTTTAATAGAGCTTGGAAATGGCTTTGCCTTCGTAGGAAATCAATATAAGATAACTGTAAGTGATATAGATTATTTTATAGATTTATTATTTTATCATTTGGAATTAAGATGCTATGTAGTTGTTGAGTTAAAAGCTAGAAAATTTAAGCCAACTGATGCAGGACAATTAAACTTTTATCTATCAGCTATTGATGATATGCTACGAAAAGAGGGAGATAATCCAACTATAGGAATACTTTTATGCAAAGAGAAAGATAAATTAACAGCAGAATATGCTTTAAAAGATATAAATAAACCTGTTGGAGTAAGTGAATATAAATTATTACAAGATATACCAGAATATCTACAATCACAATTACCAAAAGCAGAAGATATTGAATTGCACATAAAAGATATTGAAGAAATTGAAGAACAGGAAGACAATAAAAATAGTAACTAAATTATTTGAATTCTCCAAGAAAAATTTTCATAACAAACAAGCCAAATCGTATTTAAATTTTTTACATAGATAACTCCATTTCTACCAAAAACATTTGCATTTAACTTTTCACTTCTCAAGTCGTTACTACTCAGCCCAAAACCATAAAAAGGTAGCCCTATTCACTAAAAAATTGTGACTGGGTTACCTTTTTCTATATTGACAAATTCTTTAAAATAACCTATCCCTTGTTTCTTACAGGTACTTATGATAGAACGTATATTACAGTAATCTTTAAGCCCTCTGTAACTTCTATAACCTGTTTAATATAGCTTTTTCTTCTCTTATTTCTAAAAGTAGTTCATCTATTATCAGGATATCCATTAAAGTTTTCTATTTCAGCTATATATCGTAAAAAAATTAATTGAGTCATTTTTTAATAATTCTTTTACATCTTTTTTTGTAAATGTTGCTCCTTTGTGTCCTTTTTGTCCTCCTATTTTTTTATTTGTTTTGTGGATAACTTACTTTTTGGGCTGAGTAGTAACTAAAGTCGTTATTGTTCAGACTAAAATCAATTATATATAAAAGTTCAATATATTTTTTATAGCAAGCAAGTTAAAGTCTGAACAGTAACCTAAAGTCAAACAAAAAATTAGAAAAATTATAATTACTTATTGACATAAATCAACAATATTAAATAAAATAATCTATATAAAAAAATAAGAAGGGAA
The DNA here is from genome assembly GCA_947625835.1 of uncultured Clostridia bacterium. Classification (GTDB taxonomy): domain Bacteria; phylum Bacillota; class Clostridia; order TANB77; family CAG-508; genus CAG-269. Next base: position 25,370 of record CANQPY010000018.1, read on the forward strand.
GGAAAAACAAATGAAGGAATTAAAGAAAAAAACCAAAGGAATAACACTTATAGCACTTGTAATAACAATAATAGTGTTATTAATATTAGCAGGAGTATCAATAGCAACCCTAACGGGAGACAATGGGATACTAACAAAAGCGCAGATGGCAGCAAATGTAACCAATAAAAGTACAGCAGAAGAAGAAATCCAAATAGAAATATTAGGAAGTCTAGATAATGGTGCAGATATAAGCCTAGAAAAATTAAACAGCAATCTAATAAACAATCTAACAGGAGTAAAATATAAAGGAGAACCATTATCAGAAACAAATAAAATAGAAAGCTTGCCAGCGGTAGTAGAATATGATGGATATGAAATACTAATTTCAGGAGATACAAGTGTATCATTAGAAGATACATTAGCCCCAGGAGAAGAAGCAAAAGAAACAAAAAAATATAATTACACAGATGGAGTAGATGTAGCAACAATCCCAGAAGGATTTACAGTATCAGAAAATGAAGATGAGCAAAAAATAGCAAATGGATTAGTAATAAAAAATAAAACAGATGGAAATGAATTTGTATGGATACCATGTACAGTTAGCCAATATCAAAATGCAAAAAATGCAGTAATGAAAAATGATTGGAGTCATAATGCAGAATTTGTCTCAAATGGAGGAGAAGATGGCTCAGCATGGAGTGATGATTACACAGCACAAGACATAAGTAATATAAATGCGTTATATGAAAAAAACAAAGTAGATAATACAACAATAAGCCAAATAACATCAAACTGGGAAAACAATCAAACAGAAGTAGCAGAAGAAAGCATAAGAAAATATGGAGGATTTTATATAGCAAGATATGAAGCAGGAATTCCATCAACTGCATCATCATTTTATACAGCACCAGATAGCGAAGATTTGAATTATAAAAAAGATGGAGGAATAAGAGGAGCAACCACTAAAGAAGGATTAGAATCAGTACAAAGTTTAGCACCAGTAAGTAAAAAGGGAGTACAAGCATGGAACTACATAACACAACCAAACTCAAAAATAGTGGCAGAAAATATGTACAAAGGAAGTACATCAGTAGGAAGTTATTTAGTAGATCTACAAGCATGGAATCATATATGCGAAAATATATATGGAACTAATGCAAATAAAACAGGAAAAAGTATAACAAACTCAACTGCGTGGGGAAATTATATAAATAATACAAGTGTGTTTGAGAAAACTGTTGAAGGATTGTGGGCAAATCATGGGCTTAAAAGATCACCATGGACATATTATCCTAGTTCAACTTATAGCAAAGGTACTATAAATATAAAAGGAGATACTGCAAAAACTGGAGCAGAAGGTCAAGTAAATGTAATTGAACTTCCAACAGGAGCAAGTGAAGATTTCAAAAATTATAATATATACGATATGGCAGGAAATATGTGGGAATGGACAACAGGGCACAACATAAACAGCGAAACAATGTTCGTTGTTCCTCGTGGCCGGTGGCTTCTACTACGGTGGCTCAGACAGCCCAGTTGTACGTGCCATCGGTCACAGTGGACTTACTAGCTGCGACATCAACGTTGGGTTCCGCGTCGTGCTTTATGTTAAGTAGCACTGACCACTGTTAATCAAAACTCATTATTGCCACTAAATATAACCAAAAGAGGAAAAATAAAAAAAGTAGAAAAGGACTACAATATGACAAGTAAAGTAATAGAAGAAGAAAATTCTTCCTTGAAATTAATACCAAAATTTGAAAAATATATGGAATATATGCTCGAGATAGTTTTAATACAACTACCTCGAACAGAAAAATTTAGTATAGGCACCGAATATAAAAACTTAATGTACGAAACCTTTAGAAACATTTTATATATAGAAAAAATTGATATAACCCAAAGGCTTTTATACCTAAACAAAATAGATGCAGATTTAAATACCCAAAGAGTATTACTTAGAATAATGAAAAAAATGCAATGGATAAATGAAAAAAGGTTTGATTATGTTATGAATACACTAATCAAAGAAATAGGAATGATACTTGGAGGATTAATAAAATACTATGCCAAAAACATTAAGAAATCAATTTGACAAATATTTAACTTATGAAAAATTAATGGAAGCACATGAAAAATGCCAAAAAGGAAAGAAAAATAGATTAAATGTAATAAGATTCAACATGCGAAAAGAAGACTATATATGGTGGTTATATAATGAACTAAAAAACCGAACATATAAGCATGGAAAATACGTTACGTTTTATGTATTAGAACCTAAAAAAAGAAAGATAGAAGCAGCTAGATATATAGATAGAGTAGTACATAGATGGCTAGTAGACAATTTTTTAGATCCAGTATTCTTACCACAATTTATAGAAACAACATATGCATGCATTCCAAAAAGAGGCATGCACAAAGCGGCAAAAGATGTGCAAATGGCTATGAGAAAATGTAAAAAAGAATATGGGGAATATTACATATTAAAAATGGATGTAGCAAAATATTTTCAGAGCATAGATAAAACTATATTAAATAATATAATAGCAAGAAAAATAAAAGACAAAGACATCTTATGGCTTATAAATCAAACAATATATGCATGTAGAGAAAGTAGTGGAATTCCTATAGGAAACTTAAGTAGTCAACTTTTTGCAAATTTATATTATAATGAAACAGATCAATTTATAAAACATAAATTAAAAGTAAAATATTACTTTAGATATATGGATGACAGTGTAATATTAATGGAAAAAAAAGAAGATATCAAAAAAATAAAGCAAGAAATTGAAAACTTTATAAACCAAAATTTACACTTACAATTCAATAAGAAAACAAATATATTCAAATCAAAGCAAGGGGTAAACTTTTGTGGATACAAAATAAATGAATATAGACTTAAATTAAGACAAAAAGGAAAACAAAAATTAAAAAGAAAAATAAAAAAATTAAAATTAAAAGTAAAAAACGAAGAAATAACATCAAAAGAGGCAAAAAAATACCTATGTGGACACTTTGGATACATGAGTAATGCAGATGTGTATAATTTAATAAATAGCTATTTTGCAATAGACGAAACTAGCAATATATAAAAATAGCGAAAAGGGATAAGTTTATAAGCGCCTGCTTCGTTGTTCCTCGTGGCCGGTAGCTTCAACAACAATGGAACAGACAACCCAGTTGTACGTGCAAACGGTAACAATGAACTTACTAACTACAACATCAACGTTGGGTTCCGCGTCGTGCTCTAATATTTTTCCAGGTAGTATTTCTTAAGGGGAATATTCAGTGAAATATTAGAATATTAAAGGAACTTATTCCTTCCTTAATTGGTAAAAACGAATCAGTAAACAAGGTACTAGTAGAATAGCATTCGAAAGTATAGTAGTTTATGAAGAAAATCTAGGCACTTAACAATCCCCTAGATTTTTTTCAATTTATAAAAATAGGGGGAAATTATGAATAGATGTTTTTTTATTGGGAAAATTCAAGAAATATCAGACTATAGATTTTTTTATAATAGTAAAGTGCATAATGCAAAAATTGAACTAAAAATTAATACAATAAAAACGGAATATAGCAAAAGTGAACTTATAATATTAAATGGTTATGATTATATTGCAGATAAAATATATAGGCATTACAAAGAAAATGATATAGTTATACTTGAAGGAGAAATAATGCAAAATATGGAAGTAAATATTTTAAATATAGAGTTAGTTAAAAATTAATAGTATTAAAGCAAGTAACAAAATTTGCATTTTTTATTATTTATTGTTTATTTTATATTTTACAGTTCTTTTACAATATTATATACTTTCCTAGAAAATAAAAAATGTCGAAAATTGCGATGAAAAAAGTCTCAAAAAGTATTGCAAAAGCAATAAAAATGTGTTTTAATATCAAAAATAGCAATAATATCTTCTACGGAAAGTCTATCATTTCCAATTTCGACTTTCCTAGAATATAAAAAATTGCTAAAATGCAACTTTGCAATAACAAAAAGTTTATTTCAAAAATTAAATTTTAATTTAATTCTTAATTAATTTCTAAAATTCAATCTAAAAAATCCAATTAATTAAACAAAAAAATCCATAAGGAAGGGAGGTTTATTTTTAAAAAATAAAAGTTTATAGTAAAAATATACTGCAAGGTATTGCAAAGTTCAAAAAAATTTTATATAATATGAAGGAGGAATAATTATAGAAAAAGAAACAAAAAAACTACCCTTAACATCTGATATAGTATTTAAAAGAGTATTTGCAAAAGAAGAAAATGAAGATTTATTAAAATCTTTATTAGAAGCAATTCTAGAAATACCAATAGAAAAAGTCACAGTAAAAAATCCAGAATTAGTACCAGATTTGTATGATATAAAAGCAGGAATATTAGACATAAAAGTACAAATTAACAATAATATTATATGTAATATAGAAATGCAAGTAAAAAATGAGGGTAACATGGATTCAAGAAGCACATTTTATATGTCAAGAATATTATCAGATGAAATAAAGAAAAAACAAGGCTATCAAGAAGTAAAAGACACAATAGTAATTAACCTAATGAACTTTGAATTTTACAAAAGAAATAGCTATCACAATATAGCGCATATGAAATTTGAAAAAACAAAAGAAAACGAATATGTAGAAATGGGCTATAAAAAAGAAGACGAAATAGCAAGTAAATGTAGATTTGCTATTTAAACCACATAAAAACATTCAAATTTTCTCAAATAAAAAAAACAATAAAATAAAAACTGTA
>CANQPY010000019.1 GCA_947625835.1 uncultured Clostridia bacterium
TTGAAGTATTAAATAATTGTTTTGAAAAAAATATTGTTTTGACTAATAATTTATATGTCATTATTTGCATCATAATTACCCTAATTTCATTTTTTATTATATTAGACATATTACTTATACTATTTAAAAATAAAAATGAAAATAAAGGCATTAATTTTAAAATTGAAGATGGAACATATGGAACAGCAAATTGGATGGCAGAAAATGAAATATCAAATATATTAGGTTTTAATGAAGTACCTGGTATTATTCTAGGAAAATATAATTATAATATTGTAAAATTACCATTTAAAAGCTATTTTAATAAAAATATTTGCGTGTTTGGTAGCAGTCGGAAGTATGAAAACAATAGGATTTTTACTTACTAATTTACTAGAACTTTCTAAATATAAAAAATCAATAATTGTTACAGATCCAAAAGGGGAAATTTATAGAACTACATCAAGTTATTTTAGAAGTATAGGATATACTGTAAAAGTTTTAAATTTAAAAGATATGAGACATTCTGATAGGTGGAATCCATTGGGAGAAAATGAAAATATAACTGATGTTCAAACAAGTTCTGATGTCATTATTTCAAATACTCAAAGACACGATAAACGGAGGAGATGAATTTTGGCCACGCGCTGAAGAAAATTTATTAAAAGCATTTGAGTTTAAATTTTTAGAAAATTTATCTGATATGAATACATTAACAAATGTCTATAAAAATATTGCAAATGGAGATATTTCAAAAATAGATGAAATTTTTAAGAAAGTTCCAGAAAGTAGCCCTGCTCGTATGTCATATAATATTTTTGCAAGTGGCTCTGATACAATAAAAGCAAGTGTAATAACTGGGTTAGGAACTAGGCTGCAGATGTTTCAAAATGAAGATTTACAAAAACTAACTTCTGAAACTGATATTGATTTGACTTTGCCTGGTAAACAACCTTGTATTTATTATGTGATAACAAGTGATATGGATTCTTCATTTGACTTTATTGCTTCCCTATTTTATACTTTTTTATTTATAAAATTAGTAAGATATGCTGATTCACGAGAGGATGGGAAATGTGAAAATGAAGTATATTGTTTTTTAGATGAGTTTGCAAATATAGGTCAAATTCCAGATTTCAATAAAAAGATATCAACTGTTAGAAGTCGAGGAATTGCCTTAATTCCGATTTTACAAAATATCGGACAATTTAAAAATCGTTATCCAAATGACCTATGGGAAGAAATAATTGGAAACTGTGATACAAGAATTAGTATGGGAACAACAGATGTATTAACTGCACAATATTTTTGTGATTTAATAGGTGTATCTACAGTTGAAACTACTTCTATAAGAAAATCAAATTCATTGGAAGGAGATATCGCAGAGTACGGACAAAAAAATATATCTACATTAAAAAGAAATTTACTAAATGTAGATGAAATATTAAGAATACCATCAGATCAATTATTAGTTAATTTAAGGGGTAATAAGCCATTATTATTAAATAAAGTTGTATATAGTAAGCATCCTTTGTCTAGTAAATTAAAGGATAGTCCAATTTCTGAATATAAACCTAAATGGATAAAAAATGTATCTAACCAAGTGATAGTTAAAGAAAAACAAGAACATAAGCAAATTATAAAAAAAGGAAAAAAAACTTGGGAAAATTTTTAGTGTGTATTTTTTCATAAATTTGAAAAATAGTCTAAAATATGGTATAATATAAGTAATTAGTAATGAGAAAAGTATGAAAGGAAGGAGGAAATTTTTATGAGTAAAATCAAAAAAATATTAATAACAATTTTAGTGGTGCTTACAATTTTCATTATCCTTATATTACTAAGAGAATTTATATTATGGAATACGGGAAAATTGGATACATCAAATAAAATGAGTAGAGATGAGATGATAGCTCTATTAGATAAAGGTGCTACATATCCTAATTATTCATATTCAAGTGATGTAAATTATGGAGAAATAAGGACAAAAACTATTGTAAAAGATAATAAAGTATCTACTTATATAGGTTCAGAACTAACTAAATCATCAGATTATAGCACAGGAGATACTACTGATTATTGGAATATAGATGGAAATACAGTAGAAGGAAAATATAATAATCCAGAAATAAATAAATATAACCAACATCTATATGATTATTCTGTTGTTGCTGATTATGAACATTTTGGTAAAGAAGAGTATGAATATTTAGGAGAAAAAGAAGAAAATGGCAGACAAGTAATATTATTTCAGATGAATGCTCCAAAAGAAGATGATTTTAATAGTGCTGGAGTAAGATTTGTGGTAGATAAAGAAACAGGATTACTTTTAAGGAGAATAGATTTTTGGAAATATTTATTTATAACTCTATATTACAATAACAATAATAGAAATGTAGAATTTGATGTAGCAACAGATAGTGATTAATATATTACAATAAATAGTTGCAATAAATGAAAAGCTATAAGGCAAAAAATTCAAAAAATTCATAATATGTAGGCTGATTTCAAAAGAAAAAGGAGTGGTTTATATGAAAAAGAAAATTTTAATTGCAATAGGTATTATTATATTTATAGTAGCAATTTTGATATTAATAAGATTTAATATTTATATGGGTTTAGATAATAAATATGATGAAATGAATGCAAAGAATAACTATTACTTTTATTCAGAAACTGCTGAGACAATTATGACTTATTGGAAAAAAGATAATATTCATAAGGTCAATATGAAAAGTGTAAAAGGAGAGTCAGACTTAACATTTTGGAAAAATGGAGATACAAATGAATATTATATGTTTAATGATGCAAAAAATAAAGTATATAGTAAATACAACAAAAATAATGGTATGATGGTAGAAAATTTACCACCAACTGGCTATTATGTACATTCAGAAAATAAAGTAAGCGCAAATTTAATGTTTGCTATAAATCCACTTTGTACGATTTCAAGTGGAAAATATGAAGATAAGGATTGTTATATATTAGGATATTTAGAAGAAGGCAGTTCAAAAGAGTGGATAGAAAAAGAAACAGGCTTACCATTATATATAGAATTTGCAAATGGAACCAGTAGAAAAATACAATATAGTTTTGGTACAGTAACAGATGATGATGTTAAAATGCCAAACATAGAAGAATATACATTAATGGAAAATTAATTATATAAATAATAAGGCATTTACCTTAAATGGTAGATGCTTTTTTAGTGGGGTGATTTTTTGAAAGAATTAGCAATGAAAGAAATTATGAGAAGTAAAGAAGAACAAAGAATACTAACAGGCAAAATCAGTGGTATTGAAGATGAGTATTATAAATTAAAAGGGGAAAACTTATCTTGTGCAATTATTTGGTATGAAGATATAAAAATTTTAATTCCTAGTACACATTTAGGAATATCAAAAATAAATAAATCAATGATTAGAGGAATGTTAGGAGCAGAAATAGATTTTATAGTAATTGAAATAGATACCATATCTAATATAGCCATTGCCAGTAGAAAAGATGCTATGGAATTACGAGCAAAATTAGAACTTCCAAAATTAAAAATTAATGATACTGTTAATGTGAGAATAATAGCAGTTGGGATAAAACATATTTTAGTAGAATTGTATGGAAAAGAAGTTATAATAAAAGTAGATGACTTGCAGCATACTTATATTTTAAATTGCAAAGATTTATATGTTCCTGGAGAATATTTGAAAGTAAGGATTAAAAACATAGATATAGAAAGAGATTTATTTGAATTAAGTGCAAAAGATTTTATTGAAAATCCATATAAAAACATACGAAAATATATAGTAGAAAATGGCGAATATACTGGCAAAGTTATAGCTTTTCCAAAAGGTAATAGTGGTGTTATAGTTCAACTTGATACTACAAAAATAACTTGTTTAGTAAGAGTTCCTGCAAGATTTAATAATTATCCACATTTTCTTGACAATGTGTTGATAAAAATAACAGAGATCAAAGAAAATAAGAAAATGATATATGGATATTTAATGAGAATCATATAAAAGGAGGATGATTTTATGGAAGATAAATTAAAAGTAATCAATTTTTTACAAGATTTTGGCTGTGCTAAATTAGAGCATTTACAAAAATTATTTGAAGAAAAAAATAATAATTTTAAAAGTATTTTAAGTAGTAATATGATAAGTAAAAAGGGAGATGTATTTGTTCACAATACAAAAAGTATAGATAATAAAATGCTAATAGCTCTAGATATTTTATGCAAATATAAAAATAGGTTATCTAAATATTATTTAGGATATGAACCAGTAGTAATTACATTTCTAACAAAAGAAAATCTTTTGTATCATATAATTGTTGCAGATGAAGAAAACAAAAAAGGTATTGTAAAATTAGTTAATACATATCCAAATTCTATTTCAAAGGCTGATAAATTAATTTTGGTATTTCCAGATGAACTTGAATTAGAAAATATAGAATGTAAAATAGAATTTTTGTATTGTACTTATCCAGGATATGAAATTTTAAATGAATAATAATAAAAAATTGAAATAATTATTTGATTATTATTTTTTTTTGTGTTAATATTATAAAGAAAATTACAACAATAAAAGGAGAAAAAAATGAACTTCAAAGAAGATTTTTCAGAAGAACAACAAAATTTATTAAAAAAAATAGAAAATATTTCAGTAGAAAACAAAAATTATTCACAAGATGAAATAAAGGAAACATTTAATACTGTTTCTTCTTACATAATGAGTAAAAGCAGCAAAAACGGAGATTTGTCAAAAGAACTTAATAACTATACTGGAATATTAAATAAACTAATAGAAAATGAAAAATAAATTATATAATACTAAAAGGCCATAAAAGCCTTTTTTTATTCTAACTTGTTTTCAATTCCTTTTATTAAATCTTCAAAAGAAACATTTAAAACTTTTGTGAATCCCCATAATTCATAATCTTTTACAGTTCTTTTATTTGATTCAATCATATAAATATCGTTTTTATGCATATTTATACCAAGTAAGTTTAAATCTTTTATTAAATCTGCTTGAGATAAATGCTTTGCTTTTCTAAAAAATTTTAAATTTGTACCAATAACATTTAGATAATTATTTAATTTTCTAACAGCCATTTTTGCACCTCTATAAATTATTATTATTGTATGGCTTGATTTTATCCCGTTCTTTATGATAATATGACATTAAGCAACGGAATTTTGAAAAATAATATTTTAAGAGGAGACAAATTATGAAAAAAATAAAGAAACCTTTTATTAATTTAGTAGATAATAAGTTAATTGCGCAAAAAACAAGAGTAAGCATATTGTCAATAAAAAAGACCAATTTTTTTGAGAATGATGTAAAATATGATTATAAATTAGAAAACGGAATTTATTTACTTTGTAATAATTGGAATAATGATGCAAAACTGTATTGTCAAGGATATTTAAAAAATAAAGACTTAATAATAGACAAACATTATAAACCTATTATGCGTTGTGAAATTAATCATAATAATCTTGAATTACTAAAGGAAAATTCTAAAGATTGGAAGTTTGCTACTGAAATAGTTGCATTTGAAGAATATTAAAAAATATAAGATTTTATATTATTTTTGTTTTAATAAAGGTTTTAACTGGTCAAGTCCTATATTTAAAATTTCACATATTGCAATCAATTCAAAGTCCTTCAAAATGACACTGTTTTGTTCAATACGATATATAGTAACTCTATCTATATTCAAACCTAATAATTGTAATTTTTCAGCTAAATCTTCTCTTGACATATTTCTTAGTTCTCTATATTTTTCTATAATTGAACCAGAAATATTAGATTTTCCATTAAATTTTCGCATAAAAAATTTCTCCTAATATGATTTTTCTTGATTTTAATATAAAAATGTTGTAATATTGTTGTTAAGTCAACAATATTATTTATGAAAAAATAAAAATTTATACTAAGGATAAAAATGCAATAATATTGGAAATATTGTAAGAAGATGAATATAAATTATAATTAAATTTTTATACAAATGAAAGAAGGTGATAGTATGAGCAAAAATACAGGAATAATACGAAAATTAGATGAACTAGGAAGAGTTGTTATACCAATAGAAATAAGAAATCAATTTAATATTAATGAAAAAGATCCAATAGAAATATATGTAGAAGGTTCATCTATTATTTTAAGAAAAGATGAGCCAAATTGTATATTTTGTGGTAAAAATGATAATCTAGTGGAATATAAAGAAAAATTAATATGTAAAAAGTGTCTAGATAAAATAAATAAATTAAATTAGTGAAAAATAATAGAGCAAGTGAATATTTACAATCACTTGCTTTTTTGCTATACTTTAATCAGATGAATAGTTATTTGAAAAGGAGCACAATATGGGAAACAAAGAGGATTGGGAAGAACTAGAAAAATGGAATGAAAATAGAATACAACAAGAGAGAAAAAAATACAAAATAGATTATGATAAAATTAATAAAAGAAAAGAAAAGAAAAAAGTAGAACATGTAGTTAAAGGATTAAAAATAACAGGAAATTTTTTAAAAGCGATTATTATTATTGTAATTATTATAGGAATATATAAAGTATCAATAATTTCATATGTTAATTTTAAAAATATGAGAAGAAATGTAGATTTTTCAGTCATAGAATCAATAGAAAATATGTATAATGTAAAAACCAAAATTATTTCACAAGATATAGTTGATGAAAAAGGAAATGGAGTATATAAACTTGAACTTGAAGATAATAGTGAAATAAAATTTACTGCAATTCAAGAAGCTAGAAAAGGAAAGGAAGATTTTTTAGATAACAGTCATAAATATTATTTTGATAAATGGAATAGTCCTAATAAAAAATATTTTATTGTAAATGAGAATACTGAGAATGAAATATTAGATTATAGTACATATATAGAAATAAACAATTATGAAGATTTAGAAAAAAGTACAAATATGATTATTGAATTTGCAGAATTTTGTGGGCCAAAATTTTATCCTAGTTGGAATATTTATTTAGAAAAAGACAATGAAAGAATATATCCGTATTCTACAACTGGAATGTCTAAAGAGGATGTTATAAAAAAAGCAAAAGAGTTGTATAAAGAAAAATTTAATTAAAAAGGGTTATTTAATATATTTTATGATAAAATTGTAATAAATATTAACAAAAGTAAAAATAAAAGGGGTAGTGTAATAATGTTAAAATTAGAAAATGTATCAAAGTTTTACTACAACAAAGGAATTATTGCAACAGGATTCACAAAAGTTAGTTTAGAATTAAAAATAGGAGAATTTATAGTCATTACAGGAGAATCTGGAAGTGGAAAAAGTACACTTTTAAATGTTATATCAGGACTAGATAGTTACGAAGAAGGAGAAATGTATATCAATGGTAAAGAGACAAGCCATTATACGAAAAAAGACTTTGAGGATTACAGAAGAAAATATATTGCAAATATCTTTCAAAATTTTAATTTAATCAATAGTTACACAGTTTATCAAAATATAGAATTAGTACTACTTCTTAATGGATATAAAAAACATGATGTTAAGAAAAAAATATTAAATATTATAGATCAAGTTGGGCTTACTAAATTCAAAAATACAAAAGTATCTAAACTATCTGGAGGTCAAAAGCAAAGAGTAGCAATAGCAAGGGCTGTTATAAAAGATACACCAATTATTGTAGCTGATGAACCAACTGGAAATTTAGATTCAGAATCTGCAAAAGATGTTATAGAGATATTAAAGAAAGTTGCAAAAGACAAACTTGTTGTAATGGTAACTCATAATATAGAGCAAGTTGAAAAGTATGCAACAAGAATAATCAAAATGAATGATGGAAGAATAATAGAAAATATAGAACTAAAAAAAGTAACAAATGAGCCAGCCAAACAAGAAAATATATATAATAATATAAGTATATTTAATAAATATAGAATAGGGATAAGAAATACATTTAATATAAAATCAAAGTTTTTATTATTATTTGCGGTATTCTTTTTTATAAGCGCAGCTATCCTCCTAGAATATGCTAGTTTTCAAATGTCAGAAGAAGAAAAAGTTGACTCAGGGTATAGTCTAGCTTTTCGAGATTTATCAGAAAATAGAATATTAATAAATAAAAAAGATAAAACAAATTTTAGTACAGAAGATTATGAAAAAATAAAAGAATTATCTAATGTTGATTATATAGTAGAAGATGATATTTTTTTAGATAGTCAAATGCCATTACAAAGAGATGAGATAAGTCTATATGGTAATATGTTAGATATAAATAACTTAAAGGGAAATATTGATTTGGGAAGAATGCCACAAAGTGAAAATGAGATGATTTTAAAAATACGAAGTGATAATTATTATGCTAATAGCAATTATGATGAAATATTAAATAAAACATTTTCAACCTTAAAATCTCAAGGATTAAATGCTTGGAGTGGTGAAAAAGTAAAAGATTTAATTATAGTAGGAATACAATATGCTGAAAATAATGAAAGCAATTATGCTTGTAAATTCTATGTTTCAAATAGTGTATTAGCAGAATTAAGAAGTGAGGTTAATAAAAATTATAGTAATGTAAAAATCTTTTTCAATAATAAATATCAACAATATACTTTAGAACCTAATGATAAAGTAACAAGAGGAAATGCAATTGTAGATGATGAATTTAAGTATCAATTTAAAAATTATAAAATTATAAATAAACCTATAAATATTTATGTAAGTAATATTTATTATAATGCTGAATTAAATTTGAATATATCAAATACATATACAAAATCAAATTTCAAAAGAATAACATCTCTTAATACATATGATACTAATAGATATAAAATATTTATAAATACTGATGATTATAATTCATTATATAATAAGCCATCTTATCAATCTAGTGTTTTTGTAAAAGATGTAAATGAAATTAATCAAACAATAAACCAGTTAGAAAATCTAGGATTAACAGCAAAAAAGGTAACAGATTTTAAAGTAGAGCAAGGAGAAATATACCAAAGAATAATAAAGGTTATAAAAGTTGTAGTAACAATTGTATTAGTTATAGTATTATTTTTTATCTCCTATTTAATTATTAGAATAATATTAAAATCTAGAAACATATATTACACAACTTTAAGAATGCTAGGTGCTACATATAAAAATGTAAGAAGGATATTAGATATAGAATTATTTGTCAATTCAAGTTTATCATATTGCGTATTACTATTTACTATTTATATGATTAGAAATAATATGTTTAATATAGAATATATAGCAAAATTGAGTAACTTTTTAACCTTAAAAGAGTATGTATTGATGTATGTGATCTTAATTATAATTTCGAGATTAATTTCAAAAAAATTCGCAAAGAAATTATTTAGAAAAACAGCAATAGATACATACAATGAGGAGGTATAAAAATATGATAAAAATTGAAAAAGTAAATAAATATTTTAATAGAAGAAGAAAAAATGAAATTCATATTATAAATAATACCTCGTTAGAATTAGAAGATAAAGGATTAGTTGCTATTTTAGGACAATCTGGAAGTGGAAAAACAACACTTCTAAATGCAATAGGTGGATTAGATAAAGTAAATAGTGGAAAAATTTATATTAATGGTAAAAAAATAACTAACAGAAGAACTTATAACATTGATAAAATAAGAAATTTAAACATAGGTTATATATTTCAAGATTATAAACTATTAGAAAATATGTCAGTTTTTGACAATGTTGCAATTAGTCTAAGAATGAATGGATTAAAAAACAAAAAAGAAATAGCTAAAAGAGTGAACTATGTTTTAGAAACTGTAAATATGTATAGATACAGAAATAGACCAGCAGGTATGCTTTCAGGAGGAGAAAAGCAGAGAGTAGCAATAGCAAGGGCAATTGTTAAGAATCCAAGCATAGTAATTGCAGATGAACCTACTGGAAATTTAGATAGTAAAAATTCATTGGAAATAATGAACATTATAAAAGCAATTTCAAAAGAAAAATTAGTAATATTAGTAACACACGAAGTAGATTTAGCAAATTTTTATGCAACAAGAATTATAGAACTTCAAGATGGAAAAGTTATAAAAGACTTTGAAAATACTACTAACGAATCTTTAGAATATAGATTAGATAATAAAATATATTTAAAAGATTTCAAAGAAATAAATAATTTTAAAAATAAGAATTTTAATATAGATGTATATTCAGATACTGAGAATTTAAAAGTTGATGTAAAATTAGTTATAAAAAATGATAACATATATATTTCTGCACAAAATAGGAAAATTGAAGTAGTTGATAATAATTCATCAATAGAATTTA
Source organism: uncultured Clostridia bacterium (assembly GCA_947625835.1). Lineage (GTDB taxonomy): Bacteria > Bacillota > Clostridia > TANB77 > CAG-508 > CAG-269. The sequence continues at coordinate 10,285 of CANQPY010000019.1, forward strand.
TAAATGAACACTATAAAAAGATAGATAAAAGCATATATGAAAAATATAAATATAATTTGGATGATATTATTGATAATAAGTATAAAATAAGATATAGTTCTATATATGGAATTATAAAATCTTTAAAAAATGGATTTAATAGAATAACAAATTATTCAGTTTTAAAAAAGTTTTTATTATTAGGTTTTTTAGCCTCTAGTATGTTTGTAGTTTATAGCGTATGCAATATTGCAGGAGTAACTGATATAAGAGAATCAGATTATGCAAAAATAGATAAAAATTATCTTCAAGTTGATTTAGCAAAAGTGAATGTAGATGATTTCCTAAAATATGAACAATTAGAAGGAATAGACTATATTATACCAGGAGATAGTAATGTAAGTTTTAAAATAAAGATGGATAATTACTATCAATTGGCTGCATATTCTTTTGAACTTTCAGGTTCTCTAGTTGATATAGAGAAAATAAGTGAAACGGATATTGTAAATGGAAGAATGCCACAAAATGAATATGAAATAGTAATTGATAAAAAAGTAGCCGAAAATATGCTCAATTCACAATTTTCATCAATAAAAGGTATGGGAATAAAAAATGTAGAAGAATTGTTAAACAAAGTTGTTACTATAAATGAAATGAAAGACTTTACAATAGTAGGAATTGTAGATAAAATTAGCTTATCAATTTATGCAAATAAATCAATGTTTATTAATATATTAAATAATATGACAAAAAGTGATTTTGGAATGGGAATTTATATGCAAAATAATGAAGAAACTGACAATGAAGTAAAAGACTATAATTTATATTTAGAAGATATAACTTTAACAAAAGGTAGATTTCCAGAGAATGATTATGAAGTAATTGTGAATAAAAGCAATTCAGAAGAAATGAAAATAAACAAAAAGATTAATGTTGAAATAAATGGTAAGCAACTTACTGTTGTAGGATATTATGATAGTCAAACTAATAGACAAGACTATTTAGTAAATAATAATACAGTAAAATATGATGTTATCTCAAAAAATAATGGATTTACTATATATCCTAAAGATAAATTAAGTGTAATTAATCAATTTCAAAATGAATTTAATTTGAATATTATAAATAAATATGATAAAGATAAACAAGATTATATAAACAGTAAGCACAATGAAATGATGAGTTCAGTAATTTTTGCTGGAGTTATACTTGCAATTTCTTTAATAGAAATTTACTTAATGATGAGATCTTCTTTCTTATCAAGGATAAAGGAAATTGGAATATTAAGAGCAATTGGAATTAAAAGAAAAGATATATATAGAATGTTTTTAGGAGAAATTTTGTCAATTACAACATTAATAAGCCTACCTGGTATGCTATTAATGACATACATATTAAGTCAAATATCCAAAATTTCTTATATAAGCAGAATGTTTATTGTAAATTGGACTACTGTAGGAATATCTATTTTTATAGTTTATATGTTTAATATAATAGTTGGCCTAATGCCATTATTTAGAGTAATAAGAAAAACTCCTGCTAAAATATTAGCAAGACATGATGTAGAATAAATATTAAGAATAAATTACATATATTGCAAGTGGATATTTACAACCACTTGCTTTTTTTGACCATTCTTCCATAAAATAATGCCGTTTATCCTCAAAATATATAAAAATCAAAAATATCGTAGTATAATTAATATAAGGATGGGGGAAGAAATGAATATAAATATAAGAAAGAAAAAGAATGAAGAATTAAATACAGATGAAATAAATATATCAATAGAATATTCAACAAGTACAAATATTGATAAAATCGTTGAACACATAAAGAATTATGATGATCAAAAAGTATTGGTAAGACAAAATAATGAATATCTGCAAATAGACTTTCAAGATATAATTGCATTTTATAGTGATAAAAAAGATATTTATTGTAGAACTCAATCAGGAGAATATAAAATAAAAAACTCATTAAGTAGATTAGAAAATCAAGCAAATGACTTTGTTAGAATATCAAAAAGTTGTATTATAAATATCAAACATTTAGATAGCTTTGATATGGGAGAAACGGGATCAATTGTAGTAAAATTAGATGATGGAACCGAAGAAATAGTTTCTCGTAGAAAAGTCAAAGAAATTTTAAGATACATTAAAGAAAGGAGCATATAGGAATGAAAAAAGAAAAAAAATGGTTGAAATATATTTGTTATTATATAATTGGATTTTTAATTTTTATACTACTTTCTTCAATAACACAAATAAATACTTTGAATAATTTAAACATCAGTATAGATTTAAAAACAGTTATAGTACAGACAATAGCAAATGGAATTGTTTTATATACAATAATATATTTTCTTATTTTAATATTAAATATTTTATATAATGTCAAATTAATAAATAAACTAAATAAAACAACGGAAAAAATAAGAAAAGCAAGTAAAGAGAAAATTTTAAAAGAAAGGAGGGAGATTACAATGAAAAAGAAAGTACTAATAATTATACTAATAATCGTACTAATTGCATTAATTATCTTTATCTTTAATCTTATTGGAAAAGCAAATATTATTGGGGAATATTCAAGTAAACTAAAAGAATATCAAAATATGTCAAATTTTTATGCTAAATTTACTTATACTAGCCTTAAAGATGATGATATTAGAACAAGTGAAATTTGGAAAAAAGATGACATTGTAATCCAAAAAGATATTTTAGAGGATGGAAATATCAGAACCAATTATTATGATAAAGATAATATATTAATACTTACAGATAATGGAGATGCAAAAGAAGGCATAAAAATGAAAAACACAGAAAACTTTGGAAAATTTATTGTATTAGAGGATGGCACATTTTCTATAGAAGATAATTTATGGGAAAATATCAAAGCAGCATTTACAACAAAAATATCAACAGAAAAAGTGAACGGAAAAGAATTTTATAAGTTTTATATAAGTGATGATTTCCAATTTATTGTAGACAAAGACAATATGCTAAAAAGAAAAGAAATAAATGCAAATCAAAAAGTAGAATTAGTTGATTATAGTATAGGAAATGTAACAGAAGAAGATGTTAAAATACCAAGCACAGTAGGTTATGATATTAAAGAAAATTAAAGATGTACCAGAATAACAAATTACATGTATGAGCAAGTGAATATTTACAATCACTTGCTTTTTTGCTATACTTTAATCAGATAAATAGTTAGTTGTTACTAAGTATAAGTATGATATAAATAAATAATTTAGGAGAGATAAATGAAAAAAATATTAGTGGTAGAAGATGATAATACAATTCATAAAATTATTAAGGACATTTTAAAAAAAGAATACTACATTGTAATAAGTGCTTATTCTGGTACAGAAGCTATTTCTATAATAGAAAATGACAATATAGATTTAATACTTTTGGATTTAATGCTACCTGGAATAAATGGAGAAGATATAGTAAAGAAAGTAAATAAGACTATTCCTATAATAGTCATTAGTGCTAAAACATCTTCTGTGGATAAAGCTAAAGTATTATTAGATGGTGCGAATGATTATATTACGAAGCCTTTTGAAAAAATTGAACTTCTTGCTAGAATAAAAGTACAATTAAGAATAAATAGTAAACAAAATAAAAGTTTAAAATATAAGGACATAGAATTATTGGAAGATAATAAAATTATGAAAATTCAAAATAATAAAACTATATTAACTAAAACAGAATATACAATAATGAGAGAGTTATTATTAAATTCAAACAAAGTAGTTACAAAAACAAGATTACTAGATTTAATTAGTATGGATTTAGAAAATTGTGATGAAAGTTCTTTAAAGGTACATATAAGCAATATAAGAAAAAAAATAAGAAAAATTACACAAGTAGAATATATTGAAGCAGTATGGGGGATAGGATTTAAAATCAAAGAATAAAAACTTTACTAAAACTTTACTTTTTCTTAACTGTTTTCTTTACTATTTCTTGTTACAATGAAATAGAAAGGAGAATAATTTTATGGAATATGTATTAGAAACTAATAATCTTGAAAAAAGATATGGAAGATTTAAAGCAATAAGCAAATTAAATATGCACATTGAAAAAGGTTCAATATATGGACTTGTAGGGAAAAATGGAGCAGGCAAAACAACTTTAATTAGGGTGATTTGTGATTTGCAAAAACCTACTATTCGGAACATACTCAATTTATGGAATTTTAAATAAAAATAGTGAGATTACAAGAAGTAGAAGAAGAATGGGAGCAATTATAGAAAATCCTTCAATTTGTCTTAATATGACAGCAGAGGAAAATTTAAAAGAACAATATAAAATCGTAGGTATTCCAGATGAAGAAAGTTTATATGAAATATTAAAAATTGTTAAACTTGAGAACACAAAAAATAAAAAAGCAAAATATTTTTCTTTAGGAATGAAACAGCGTTTAGGAATTGCAATTGCATTAGTAGGAAAGCCAGACTTTATTCTTTTAGATGAACCAATAAATGGGTTAGATCCAGAGGGGATTATTGAAATAAGAGAATTAATCGTAAAACTGAATAAAGAAAATGGGATAACATTTTTAATATCTAGTCATTATTTAGATGAATTATCTAAAATTGCAACTTGCTATGGGTTTATGGATAAAGGAAAAATTGTAAAAGAAATTAGTAAAAAAGAACTAGAAGAAAATTTTAAAATGCGAACACAATTAGAACCAAGTGATATAAACGAATGTATTAAATATTTAGAAGAAAAACAAATATCTTATAAAATTATTTCAGAGAAAAAAATTGATATATATGAAAAAGTTAATGTCACAGAAATTGTATCTGCACTTTCAAAAAGAAATTGTATAGTAAATAGTTTGTCTGAAAAAGGCGAAACATTAGAGAGCTATTACCTAAACTTGATAGGAGGTGTGGATAATGATTAAATTATTAAGAGCTGGTTTTTTTAGATTAAAAAAAGAATCTATGTTTTGGTTATTTATATTTGCAACAATTTTAGTAGTTGGATATAAATTATTAAGAACATCTCATAATGTATTGTTAGATAAAGTTTTAAATGATTATATTATATTTATTGGACTTTTCATTGCAATGTTTGTAAGCATATTTGTTGGAAAGGAACATTCAGAGGGAATTATTAGAAATAAAATAATAGTTGGACATAGTAGAAAATCAATATATTTAACAAATTTAATAATTAGTGTGATAGCATCAGTATTGTGTGAGTTTATTTATAGTTTATTTATGTTTTTTATAGGAAGTCATATATATGGAAAATTACAAATGCCAATATCGCAATTATTAATGATTATATTAAATATAGTTTTAGTTATTATTACATATTGCTCTATTTTTAACTTAATATCACATATATGTTCAGAGGCAACAATATCTGTAATTATATGTGTAATTTCATTTATTATTATGTTTGTTTTAGAAATGGCAATAGGGCAAATTGCAACTCAACCTAAATATATAACAAGTTCAACTTTGGAAGATGGAAAAGAAATTATTTTAAGTAAAGAGCCAAATCCTAATTATCCAGGTGATGATATAGTAAATTTTGCAAAAACAATAGATTTATTATTTCCACAGGGACAAGCATTCCAATTATCACATGAAATCTATGGATATTGGGCAAAAGATAAGGAACAAATATACAATAAAGAAGAGATAGAAGAAGCAATAAAAAAGTTATATACAATGCCAATATATTCTCTTATAGTAATTGCTATTACGAATGTTAGTGGTTTATATTTATTTTTCAAAAAAGAATTAAAGTAGGAGAAAAAAGTGAATATTAGTTTAATAATAATTATAATAACATTATTTTGTATTTGTATGGGAAGCATAGTAAAAATATATTTTATGAAAAAATCAATTAAAGAAATTGAAAAAGATTATAAATATATTTTAAATGCTAATACAAATAATGTTATTACTATATCATCAAATGATAAAGATATAAAAAGTTTGACAAATAGCATAAATAATGAGTTCGAAGAATTACGAAATCAAAAATTGCAATATGAAAATGGAAATCAAAGTTTAAAAAGATTAGTGACTGACATTTCGCACGATTTAAGAACACCACTTACAGCAATTAGTTGCTATATTGAAACACTTAAAGAAGAAATCATAAATGAGAAACAAAAAGAATGTGTAGAAATTATAAAAAATAAAACAAATGAATTAACTTCTCTTGCAGAACAGTTAAGAGATTTATCAATGGGAATAGACACAGATAGAAAAATAAATAAAGAAAATTGTTGCATAAATAATATTTTAGAAGAAACAATAGCAAGTTATTATAATTTATTTAAAATAAGAAATATAGTTCCAAATATTAATATATGTGAAAAAAAGATATATAGAAATATAGATAAAGATATGGTAATTAGAATTTTTGAAAATTTAATATCAAATATTATTAAATATAGTGATAGTAATTGTAATATTGTGTTGAATGAAGATGGAAAAATATCTTTTTCAAACAAAACTAGTAAATTGAATGTAACAACTGTAAAAAGAATCTTCGATAGATATTATACTTTAGAAAATATGAAAAAATATTCTGGATTGGGACTTTCGATAGCAAAACAATTAGTTGAATTAAATGGAGGAATGATCACAGCTAAATATTTTAAAAATGAATTATACATTGAACTATTGTTTTGAAATAAATTGTATTATTAAAGCCACAACTCACAATTTGTAGCAAGTGAATATTTACAATCACTTGCTTTTTTGCTATACTTTAATTAGATAAATAGTAATTTTGCGGAGGAATGAAAATGTTAATAATAGATATTTGGATTTTTGGTACTTTGTTCTTGCCATATATAATAGGTGCTATATTATCTGCTATAATAATATGGGTAATAAGAAAAAAAATAGTTAAAAAAGACAAAGAATTTAAAATTTTAATATATGCAATTATCATAATATTTTGTGTATTAGTATCTAGAAATTTAGGATATTCAGTTATGGGTTATTTAAGTGAAAAACCTGATAAAGTCTATACAAAAATGAAAGAAATTAATGATAGTGAAAGACTTATAGGATTATCAAAAGATGAAGTAGTTACATTATTAGGTGATCCACTAGATAGCTTTTCTGATAATAATAGGTATGTATACGATGCAGGAACAACAACTAATTACTTTTTTTTCGGTGAAAGAGAATTTTATGACTTATTCGTATGGTTTGATGAAAATGATAAAGTAGAATCTACCAAAATAGACTTTCGTCCAGGAGGATAAACACAAATTACAATTTATGTAAGTTAAACTAATAGTAAGTTATGGAGGAAGAAATGAGAAGAATAATTGATAGTATTATAGTATGTATTAGCATATTATTAATTGGATTTGTAATTATATTTAGCTTATTACCTAATTTTGTATTAAATGTAACAGTAACATTGGGTGGATTTGCAATTCCTATATTTTTTATTATTGCTACAATGATAGTAGAAATAAAGAAATCAAAAGACATACAAGAAAAAAATCAAATTAGAAATTTTTGGCTAAAAATATTATTTATAATATATTTGTTATTACTAATTACAATATTATTCTTGAAAAATGAGTATAGAATGGGAGGATTTGAAGATATTAATACATTTTCAAATGAACATTTTGAAACAATTAACATTATACCATTTGCCACAATAATTGGTTACATTAGTGGTTTATTATTTGAAGATATTAATATAAATATAGTGGTAATTAATTTAGCAACCAATTTGCTTTTATTTGCTCCAATGGGATTTTTTATTCCAATTTTATTTGATAAAAAGGTAAAGAACATAAAGCAATTTGGAATGGTTATGGTTTTAATTACAATGCTTGTTGAAATATTACAATTTATAACTTATAGTGGTTCAACTGACATTGATGATATTATATTAAATACAACAGGAGCAATTATAATATATATGTTAATGAAAACAAAATTTGTAAAAAAATTATTAAACAAAGTAATTGATGTACCAGAATAACAAATTTATATGAGCAAGTGAATATTTACAATCACTTGCTTTTTTGCTATACTTTAATCAGACAATTTATATTGGAGGTATAATTATATGAAAAAAGGAAAAATAATTTTAATATCAATATTATCAATAGTAATAATTATCATTTCTTTGATTTTTGTAATATTATTTACAAATAAAACATTTTTTAAAACTACTTATATAGGTGTTCAGAAACAAGAAATATTTATTCCAAAATATTCGTATTTCAAAGGTGAATGTTGTATGACGGCTGCAACTTTTTATTCTTTAAGATCAGAAAAAAGTTTAAAAGAAGAAATAAGTAATTATATGAGTGACTTTGAATATTTTGAAGATGATTCAACTTACGGATATAAAAAAGATGATTTATTTATTCAATCTTACAATGTTATAGACAACGGATTATATAGAAAAATAGTTATAATTTATTAGTCAAATAAGTATTAAATAGTTATGTAGGAATTGGAGTTGACATTTGTTTTGATATTTTATTTAGCATTTCAACTTCATTAATACAAAAAAATTATAAAAATAAAAAGAACGAGTAATAGTTATTTGTAAGGAGCATAATATAGAATAAATAATGAAAAGTCGAAAGTAAGTGAAATTTTGACTTTTTTAAAAAAATATGATAAAATTAATATGTAAAGTAAAAAGCAAAATAAACGAAAGTTTATGACGCAAAGCCATAGGTCTAAAAGCATTTATGCTTATGATAGCTAGGTTGCCTTCCAAAATAAAAATAGGGAGGTTTTTTATATGAATATGAAAAAAATATTAATGGTTTTAGGAATCATAATAGCAATTTTAGTAGTAATTGTTTTAGTACATACAATTAGAAACTATATGATAATTACAGACTTACAAAATAAAATTTCACAATATGCTGATAGTGTAAATTATTATACTAAATCTATTGCAACAGTTGAAGATGGGACTATAACAATGGAATATTATAGGAAAGACAACAACCAAGTTGTTTTCTTAGAAAGAAATCTAAATGGTACAATAAATAAAGTAGCAATGTATAATAATGGAGAAAAAACAGATACATTTACTCAAACACCAGACACAAAAATAGCTCAATTAAATAGTGGAACAATAATGTCAATAGGTATTTATAATCATTTAGAAACAGAAAATAATTGGCAAACATTTCTAGGAAGTATGTTTGCAAGTGTAAAGTCAACTAATTATAACGGAAAAGATTGCTATATTATAAAAGGCTTTATGTCATCAACATCTTTAACTTTTGAAGGAGCAGAAACTTATATAGAAAAAGATACAGGATTATTTATAAAAGACATAGAAGGAGAAACAATAACTGAAAAAGAATATGAATTTGATAATGTAGATGATTCAATTTTTGTAGAACCAGATATAAGTCAATATACTTTAAAATCAGATAGTTAAAATTATGAAAGAAGATGGTATAATAATTATCATCTTCTTTTTTTTTATTAAAAATATATAAATATCGAAAATAAAAAATAAATAATCCCTACCAATATCTTGATAAAAAGAAATTCTACCAATAGTCGATTGATAAAAATGATATAAAGTGATAATATAAAAATATCAAAATCAAAAAGGAGGCTTTATAATGGATAATGAAAAGTTTGGTAATTTTATCAAAAGTTTGCGAAAAGAAAAAAAATTAACCCAAAAAGAATTAGGAGAAAAATTGAACATAACAGATAAAGCTATATCAAAGTGGGAAAGAGGGTTAAGTTTTCCAGATATAACAATGCTAAATTCATTAGCAAGTTTTTTTGAAATTGATGTATCTGAATTATTAAACGGAGAAAAGGGAATAAAAAAAGAAGTAGATATAGAAAAAGTAATTGAAGAAACTATAGAAAATTATAAAAACTTAGCAGAAAAAAGACAAATAAAAATAAAAAAAATAAAAAAGATAATAGGAATTATATCAATTATTATATTAATCTTGTCATTGTTAATACAAGGAGCTTATTTGTATGTATTAAGAAAACATAACTTTGAATATGTAATAGATATTTTAGAATATATAATGAATGAAATAACTATAGTTTCTGCTACAATTAGTATGATATTATTAACAAAAAATAAAAGAATCAAAAATATAATTACATATATATTGTGTGCATTATTTTCTATAGTTAATATAGCTTTTATGTTTAATAATGGGTTTAAAAATAAATGCATAATAAGTTTTTCAAGTGATTTTTCAAATGAACTTGTACTTAAAGCAAATAAAGATACCGGAGCTATTAGACTATATAGAAACCAAAAATTATTCTTATTTGCTAAAGAAAACGAACAATTTGAACATGAACTTGATGGAGAGATAAAAAAACAATGGTTGGAAAATGATATATGTGCAATAACTTATAAAGATAAAGATGGAAATTTAAGAGAATTTGTAGTTACATATGGAGATAGAGGAAATGGTATATCATATTATTATGTGACAACAGCTTTAATAGGTAATTGGCAAGTATCTACACAATATGGTAATGCAACACAAATGCTAGTTGATAGTAAAGGAATAACGATAAAGAAAAATGGAAAAAGTGAACTTTTTAAGTATGAAGAATGCAAACAGTATGGAACAATAGCACTTGTATTGTATAAAAATAATGTTCCAAAGTATGTAATTGGATTAGATAAAAATTGTGAAATAGATGAAAAAACTGATATTATAAAAAAAGGTGGAACAATAACTTTATCAGAAATTTCTATGGAAAAAAATATATCAGAATCCTTATATTGTATGACATATAAAAATGAAAAAGATTTAAGCAATTATAATGTTGTTAGCGTTGGAAAAAATGATTATAAAATACAAAATGGAATATTGTACATTAGTTATGATGGAAAAAACACAATAGAAGTTCCTGGAGATTTTTCAAATATGATAAATAATTATAATGAATTTAATTATCAAATATCAGAAGAAAAAACCATATTTTATTATACAAAAGATTCTAAAAGGTACTTAGTTTATTCTAATGATATGGGAAATAATTGGAATACAGTTGAAATAGAGAATGAATCTTCTATACAAAATATTCATTTTGTAAATTCAAATGTAGGATTTATGTTGAAATTTGAAGATGTAGCAATGGGAATAGCTTTTGGAAAAATAAGTAAAACTACAGATGGTGGAAATAAGTGGAACGATATTTTTTTTGGGGTCGGTAATGAAAATAAAATTTTTAAAAGATCAAGCCAAATAAAATTTATTAATGAAAATATAGGATTTCTAACAATGCCTTCTGTAGGAGGAGAAAGTTCTGATTTATATATTACAAAAGATGGAGGAAATAGTTTTAATGAATTAGAAATTACTGAAAATAATAATTATGACTATTATAATTTACCTATTATAGAAGATGGAGTATTAAGTATAAAAATAACTCAAGGCTCAGATGGAGATTATAATGGTGGAGATTATAAAGTTTATTATTCAAAAGATAATTGTGATAACTGGAGCTTAGAAAGATGATAAATAGCAAATTGAAGAATTATAAAGTGGAATTTATAGAATAGTAAAACCAGTTTATGATAATGGTTATATTGACATATATTCAAATGAATTTGAAATTGAATAGTTAAATAAAAATTATAAGAGAAATAGCAAATAGTAGGTTTTAGGCCTACTATTTTTCAATATAAAACTATAATTTATTTGCTAAAGAAATTAAATCTTCTTGACTTGTAACAAGGTATCCCTTCGTAGTATTAAGACTGCTATGCCCTGCTTGATTTGCAACTTGATCTATTGTATATCCAGCATTATGTAAGGCATTAGTACAAAAATATGCTCTTAATAAATGTGGATGCAATTTATCTATTTTGCATAAATCTTTATATTTATTTAATAATCTATTACAAAAATTCCTATTTAATGGCTCTTTATTATTTCTATTTTTCTGCCCAACAAATAAATATGGATTGTTTGTATCAATTTTATATCGTTCTTCTAAATATTCTACTAAAGCACTATATACAAAATTATTTATAACTATTTGTCGAAACTTATTTCCCTTTCCAATAATATTAATAAATCGTTCATCTAATTTTATATCTACTAATCTAATTGTTATAATTTCACTTTCTCTTAATCCACAATAAATGAATATAGAAATAAAACAATAATCTCTAATTGCATTTTTTTCATCTCTACTTGCAAAATGTTTTAATCTATTTATTTCTTGACTAGTTGGAAGTTCTTTATTTATCATTGTTTTTTGTACCTTTATATAATCTTTATCAACAATAACAATATTTTCTTGTCTTCCCTCCCCTATCAAAAATTTATTATACATCTTTAAAGCTGCAACTTTTCTATTAATAGTTTTTGGAGATATGTTATGCTTAAACAAGTGATTTATATATGTTGATATATCTGCGTGGATAATTTGATCTAATTCTTCACCATAAGAATCATTATAATATTTTTCAAATAGTTTTACATCATTTGCATAACTCATATATGTATTTTCTGATAGTCCATCTTTTTTCATAAACTCTATAAATTTATTTTGCATTTCACTCATAAAAATCCCACCTTTCATTTATGTTACATTTTTTTGCTACTGTTTTATTCGTTTATGTTACATTTTTTTAATGATATTTGAGAAAAAAGGATCTAAAATGTATCATAAGTGTATTTATGTTACATTTTTTTAGTTACTTTTTTATGCTCTATATATTTATAGAGCATTTTTTCCGTAGAGAAGCAAGAATAATATTTATTGCATCAGAGAATCCAGCCTTGTAATACAATTTAACTTCGCAATCACTATAAGCACAATATGCATCAACATATCGTTCAATTAAATTTGATAAAGTATTGCGAGAACGAGGATGCACTCTTTTATTAATAAAATTATGCAATTCTTCGCTTTTTTTTCTTCTAAACATTTCTTTACTTTTTAGTTCTTCGCTTTCAATATTAAGTTTTCCTTCATCTTCTCTTGCTTCTAAAATTTCTTCAATAATGTCTGACACAAGACTTCCTCCTTTCATACTTATTATTGTATATGTATCTTTTTTAAAAAGGAATGCTGAACAAAAAAATTTTTTGTATGCTAAACATATTGATACTGTAAGTATGAAAGTATTTAAAAGAAAAAAATTTTTTTGACATATAAAAAATCTCTGTAAATACTGAAAAATACAACAAAAAAATTTTTAGAGTGTGCTTATTGAAATTAGATAAAAAAATATGTAAAATATAGGTGTGTATAAAGATTATGTTATAGTTTTTGCTATAACTATCTCTAGAAAATATTTCTAGGGCATAGCTACTAAAATTTAGTTAGTAGTAGTACATCTGTATTTTTTAATACAGCATAATTTAGGGTAGTTGTATCAACAAATATATAGATTATTTGTTGTGCCATAAAAAATAGAAAATAAGAAAATTTATAGTAAGTCCCCCTTCTTATAACTATAAAACTTATTTTCTTTTTTTTGCCCAAAAATAAAAGAAAGGAGGATTATCGAAAAATCTTTTACACAAAATAATATTGGAAGGAGCAAAAAAATGGTACAAGGTTTTAGTTTTGAACTATACGAAATGGTATTTAACAACTGTTTTATCCATACATCAAGATATGCAAATGGAAATTTGCAATTAAGTTTATTTGGAACAGATCCAGAAACAAATGAAACAGCTCATTTTGCAGATATAACATTGAATCAAAATCGTAGAGTTTTAAAAGAAAATGAAATTGTAGTAGATTGCAAATACAAGCCTACTTTCATTCCTCAATTATTAGAATTAGGAATTTTGAAAGAACAAATTGGAATTTGTGTAATAGAAACTACAATATACCCAATTTACACAGTTGATTTAGACAAAATATCAGAAAAACAATATTGTATGCAAGAATTAATTGCTGCATAAAAGAAAGGAAAGAGAAAAAATGAAAGAAACAAGAAACTTTACTTTACCCGTAATTGGAAAAGTACAACACGGAGAACAAATAATACAAAATGGTAAAAAAAGAGTTAAGGAACATGGCTATTTTATAGCAAAAATCCAAGATGACAGTATGCAACTATTTTTGAAAAAATTTAATGACCTAATAAAAGGTTCAAAAAGTATTGATATTAAGTTTTTAGGAGATAATCCTTTTTCAATTAAAAGAGAAAGATACAATACTGCAGGAAAAGTTTGCTATTGTAAAGATAATGAAACAACTGGAATGCAAAAACAAAAAAATCAATGGAAACCAGTAGAATGCAATTCTAACTGTCCTTATAGCCAAAAAGATGAAAATGGAAAATCAGCATGTAATAGAATTGCCTGGCTAAAATTTTTAATACCAGAAATTAGTAACAATAGGATATGGTTAATGAAAATTACAGGTCAAGAATCAATAGACAACTTGGATGCATTTTTTACAATACAGAAATTACAAGGAAAACAATTAAAAGATATCTATACTATATTTTTAACTCAAAAAGAACAACAAACTTCAAAAGGTGAAAAGTTCAATAATTACATTTTAGACATTATTGAAAAAGAAAATTTTGTATCTAATACACCAATTCCAAATAAAAAACAAGAAGATTTATCAACAAAAACTGAACAAATTGTGAATAACAATGTAGCAGAGAAAAAACAAACCACTAGTACAAATGTAAAAAACACAGAAAAAGAAATTGATAAACAAAAACAAGCAAAAGAAAATACAACAACTACAACATCAACAACATCTAATAAAAAACAAGATCAAAAGACTAAAAAAACAGAACAAAAACCAAAAGAAACGGAAAAACCAAAAAGTGAAGAAAATAAAGAAGAAAATTTTGATAATTGTTATGCTTTATTAAGAACTTACAACGAAAACATAGTAAATAAAGGACAAAAAAAAGAATATTTAATTGGAGAATTTGCAGATATGAATGACAAAATATGCCAAGTAGCTATCAGACCTGAAGATGCAGATGAACTATTAGAATGTGATTTAGGAACTGTTGTAAGACTAAATGTTCAAGATGTAGGAAATAGAAAATTTGCTATAAAATTAGAATTTATTGAAAAAAGACTAAAAAATATAGCAGCATAAAAAATTAATGGTGGAATTGTTTATACTACTATATATTCGCAAATTGTTATTTGCTTTTTTTTTATTATACACAAATATATAGAAAAAGTAAATACTCAAAAATAAAAAAATAGGAGGCTAATACAAAAATGTTTAATAAGTATAAAAATGGTAGTAAGGTTATAGTATATGGCACTGGCAAAAATAATGGTAAGTTTTATAAAAATGTACCAGCAACAGTAATTGAAGTAGATCCATACTATCGAGATTATCACTTAAAATTTAAAGATGGAACAGAAGACTGGTTGTCAGAAGAACATTTAAGAAAGCCTTATACCGAAGGAAAGAAAAGGAGCTAATACTATGAAAATTAATTATTTAAAAACAGTAGGTTTTAGAAAATTCAAGAAAGAATTTGAAACTGAAATTTATGATATTACAAGTATTACAGGAAAAAATCGTTCTGGAAAAAGTAATATTTTATACGCAATTATTAATATCATATTAGGAACAAATTTATCTGGAAATGAAAAAACTTGTCTAATTAATAAAAAATGTGATTCATCTTATGGAGAATTACATTTTACAGATAATATGGGAACTGAACATACATTGGTTAGAATTAGAGATAGATATAACAATAATAAAAATTTTATTATGCTGGATGGAAAAAATGTAACACAAGATGATTTAATAAATTTTTACAGAGATAAAAAATTATTTCTATCAATAGTGAATCCAATGTATTTTTTATCAAAAAAAACTGCTGAACAAAAAGAAATGGTTGATAAATATTTGTCTGATATAAAACCAAAAACTATATTTGATACTTTATCAAAAGAACAACAAGAAGATTTAATCCATAAATATTTTCATATTTCTTTAAGGGATATTTATCACAAATTAAGTATTGAAGAATTACAAGAAATATATAATCAAAATAATTTAAAATCAGTTACTGGAAAAGAGTTTTTAGAAGTACCAGATAAAGATAAATGGAAAACTTTATGTGAAAACATAAAAGAATTAAAAGATATTAAATATTATGAAATGCTTTCATCAGAAGAAAAAGAGCAATATATAAATTTACACTTCCTAAATATACCAATGTATATTGCTTATGATAAATTGGATGCACAAGAAAAAAATATTTTAGAAGGTATGCCTAGTGATATACCTACATATATTTCTGAATTAAATGATGATATTAAAAAATCGCAAAAAAACATTACCTCATTAGATGGAAAAATTGAATATGCTCAAAAAATTACTGATGAAGAATTACCAGATTATAAAACATTTGAAAAAGAAATGGAACTATCACTTGCAAGGCAAGAATTAGCATCTTTAAATATAAATCAAGACATTGTAAATAAAGAGAAACAAATGAAAATAGTAAATGACCTAGAAAAAGAATTATTATCAAAAGAAAATGAAATTAAAGAGTTAGATAAAATCATGAAGGCTGGAAAAAAGAGATATTTAGAGATAAAAAATGGGATATCTTCTGTTTGCCCTACTTGTGAACAACATATCCAAGATGAAAGTAAAAATAAAACTATTTCTAGTATGAGACAAGACTTAACTGAAAAATTTGATAAAAAAACCACAATAGAAGCACAAATACAGGATTTGAAGTTAAAGTTAGCAACTGAAAAGTGCAAATTTCATTCACTTGAAGGTGATACTACAATAGAAAAGGCAAAAAGAATTGATGTTGTAGAAAAGACTATTAAACAATTAGAAATTGAACAAAATCAAGTTGAAAAATTTAATAATGAAATATCTATAAAGGAACAAAATATAAAAAATGCTAAAAAAGATATTGCAAAATTCAATAGTGAAAAGCAAACTTACAACTTAAATATTGATAACTTAAATAAAGCAAAGAAAACCGCTCAAAAATTATATATTTCATATATTGAAGAGAAAATGAAATTAGCAAAAAAATACTTGAAGGATGTAGATATAAAGTTCTATACTGTATTGAAAACTACTGGTGAAATAAAAGAAGAATTTATAATAACCTATAAAAATAATGTTTTATCAGATTTATCTAAATCAGAAACTATTGCAACTGCATTAGAATTTGCTAATATGTTTAATGGAATAACTGGAGCCAATTTTCCTATTTTTATTGATGATTACGAATCTTGTGCTGATTATAATTTCATAAAAGACTATGCTAAAAACACACAAGTTATTATATCAAAAGTAGAAAAAGGAAAAGCACTTAAAATTGCAGACTATAATAATATGAATAATTATACTATTATTAAGCCTATTATAAATGGTTATAAAACAATATCAATAAATAAAAATAATAAATCAATGATGCAAAAAGCAGCATAAATAAGAAAGACAGAGAAATCTGTCTTTAATAATTTATAAGGAGGAATTAAATGTATGAAGAACATTTAAAAGATTTTGAAAATATTTTTGATAGTTTATCTCGTAAATATGATGCTTATAATATTTTCTATAATTTTGTAAAAATGTGCGCTATTGCAATATATAATTCATTTGCAAAAAATGAGCAAATGGAAAAAGAATATTTAAAAATTATAAATACTTATTCTAAAGAAGATCAGTTATTATTCCCTAAAATGTTTGGTAAGTTAATAATGGCTTATGAAGAATCAAAAGATATAACAGATATTCTTGGACCTTTTTATGAAAAGCATCAGTTAGGAAATTCAAAAATGGGACAATTTTTCACACCTACACATATTTCCGATTTAATGGCAGAAATAACAGTAGAAGATGAAAATAAATTAAAACAAAACATAGAAAAACATGGATTTATAACAATGTCAGAGCCAACTTGTGGAGCCGGTCGGTATGATATTATCACTTGCAAAAACATTAAAAAGAAGAAATATCAATTATCAACAAGACTTGCTTGTATTGGCAACAGATTTATCGGAAGTCTGTGCATATATGACATATATACAATTATCACTTTATGGAATACCTGCTGTTGTATATTGTGGAAATACACTAACACTAGAAATGCGTTTTCAATTAGAAACTCCGCTATATTTCTTACAATATTGGAAATTTAGAGATTTTTATAATCGTTCTAAAGAAGAACAACAAGAAGAATCAAATCAAAAAATAATCATTGATAAACCAATGGAAAATCAAATTTTATATAAAGATGTTACTATAAAGGGCAACTGCCAAATTTCTTTATGGTAAACGAAAGGAAGGAAAAATACATATGAAAATTAAAGTTTTATTAGTTATGCCAGGAAAAGAACCAAAAGTTGTTAAAATTCCTGCAAATATTAAATTTATAAAAGCATTTATAGGAAATCAATTATTTGTAATGAAATTAGATCAAAATACATTTATTTTTGCTGACAAAAATGCCAGTTTTGATGATTTCAATAGAATTTATGGAAGCAATATAATATTGGGAACATTTCTAATAGTTTCAGTAAAAAATAAGCGTAGAATTTCAATGAAAAAGAAAGATATTAGAAGGTATATCAATATGTTCAAATTAAGAAAACATCAAAGAAAAATAGATGCTTATAAAGAAGAATTTTTAGAAGAATATTATTCAAAATTAAGAAAAAATAAACAAAAAAATGCTAAGCGAAATAAAGAAGAAATTTTTAAAATGGTAGCATAGAAAGGAAGGAATTTTATATGAACGAATATGAAACAATTTTTTTAATATCAAACAGAATTAAAGAGGAACAAAGAAGAAATGTTGTTAATAAAATCAAAGAATTAATTTCTTCAAATGGTCAAATAGATACCACAGAAGATTTAGGCGAAAAAAAACTTGCATATGAAATTAAAAAACATAAAAAAGCATTCTACTATATCATAAATTTTAAATCAAAACCTGAATTTATTTATAATCTTGAAAGAAATTATAAACTTAATGAAGAAATTATAAAATTTATGACTATTAGAAAAAGCGAAGATTAGAAAGGAAGGTAAACAAATTATGAATAAATCAATATTATTAGGAAGACTTACAAAAGAACCAGAAATTAGAGTATCACAAAAGAACAATACAAAGGTTGCAAATTTTACTTTAGCTGTGAATAGAAAATATGTAGCACAAGGAGAAGAAAGACAAGCAGATTTTATAAATAT
>CANQPY010000020.1 GCA_947625835.1 uncultured Clostridia bacterium
AACCAATACTAATAAATCGAGGGCTTAACCACTAAAATAAAAAAAGTGGAGCAATCGCGAAAAATGTACTAAAACGAAAAAGATTATTCATCTATGTATTTTTGAGTGTGCTAATATGAATAAATATAAAAAAATTGGAAAAAATATAAAAAACACTTGAAAAATGATTTATAATATTATATAATTGAAAAGTCATAAAAATTAGTTATCAATTTTCTGGTGATTATGACATTTAGGGTAATACCTGTTCCCATTCCGAACACAGAAGTCAAGCCTAAATGTGCCGAAAATACTTGTGGGTTACCCTGCTGGAAAGATAGGTTGTTGCCAGATTTATATATTCCTCTTTAGCTCAGTTGGTAGAGCGCTCGGCTGTTAACCGATAGGTCGTTGGTTCGAGTCCAACAAGAGGAGCCAAGAACCGAAAGAGTTCAAGTTAGCTTGTATCAATAGATACAGGCTATTTTATTGCTTTTATAAAAATAAATTTTTTAAAATTAAAAAATTTATTTAGCAATTATTTAAATAATTTAAAATAAATAAAAAAATAACAGAAAAATAAAAAAAATTCAAAAAAGCATTTACATTTGAAAAAATTTTGTATACAATATAGTAAAATAGGGAAAAATGTCAAAAAATAGAAGCTAACAAAAGAAAATAGAAAGGAAGAAAAATCAATGAAAATATTGATGTTAACATGGGAATACCCACCAAGAGTAGTAGGAGGAATATCAAGAGTTGTATCAGATTTATCAAGAACATTATTAAAAGATGGTCATGATGTAACTGTTATTACATATAGAGATGGAGATAGTCCATATTTTGAAGATGACAAAGGCGTAAAAGTATATAGAGTAGATAATTACATGATTAATCCTAACAATTTTATAGATTGGGTTATGCAAATGAATTTTAGTATGCTTGCAAAAGCAAATGAAATAATTCAAGCGCAAGGAAAATTTGATGTTATTCACGCACATGATTGGCTAGTTGCATATAGTGCGAAAACATTAAAAAATTCTTACAACATACCAATTGTTGCAACAATTCATGCTACAGAAGCAGGAAGAAATAGTGGAATTCATGACGAACAACAAAGATATATAAATGATACCGAATGGATGTTAACATACGAATCAGCAGAAGTAATAGTAAATAGTAACTATATGAAAAATGAATTACAAAGACTATTTGGCTTACCATACGAAAAAATTAATGTTGTGCCAAATGGTGTAAACATGAGCCTATACAATGGATTCGAAAGAGACTATAATTTCAGAAGAAGATATGCAATGGACAATGAAAAAATAATTTTATTTATGGGAAGACTAGTGTATGAAAAGGGAATACAACATCTTATTGCAGCAATGCCAAAAATATTAGAAGGGTACCATGATGCAAAATTAGTAATATGCGGAAAAGGTGGAATGTTAGAAGAATTACGAGCACAAGTAGATAGTATGGGAATATCAAATAAAGTATATTTTGCAGGATATATGAGTGGAAAAGATGTGCAAAGAATGTACAAAGCTGCTGATATATCAGTATTTCCAAGTACATATGAACCATTTGGAATTGTTGCATTAGAAGCAATGCTATCAGAAAATCCAATAGTAGTTTCTGACATTGGAGGATTAAACGAAATTGTAGAACATAGAGTAAATGGAATGAAGACTTATTGTGGAAATCCAAACTCTATAGCAGATTCTATTCTAGAATTATTATATAATCCAAAACTTTGTAGCGAAATAACTAAAAAAGCAAAAAGCAAAGTAAGAAACGAATATAATTGGAATAAAATAGCGCAAGATACACACTTTACATATCAAAAGGCAATTTGTCAATCAGTTGCAGAAGAGCAAAAAAGACAATTGGAGCAAGAAAGAGCAAGAAAAAACAAAAAAACAAAAGGTGTCGGAAGTGAAATTACAAACTTACTTAGTTTCAAGAAACGACAAGCATATGCATAGGGCGTTTTTGGGGATGGGGAAAAAACTCTCCCTTTTTTTATATTTTGGAGAAGTTTTAGATTAATAATGCCCATCCCAAAAAACATCTTTTTAAATTTTTAATAAAAGTTTAAAAATTCTACAAATTTAGCAAAAAAAAGGTGTATAATATAAAAAAGAAAAAGAAAGGAAAAAACTTATGAACGAAACAGAATTTAAATCTGGATTTGTAACATTAATTGGAAGAACAAATGTAGGAAAATCAACTTTAATAAATCTATTAGTAGGAGAAAAAGTAGCTGGAATCAGCAACAAAGTGCAAACCACAAGAACAGCAATTAAAGGAATTGTAAATAGAGAACACAGTCAAATTATTTTTACAGACACACCAGGCATCCATAAACCAAAAACAAAGCTAAACCAAACCATGATAGAAACATCTTTTGGAAGTATGCCTGATAGTGATATTATACTATTTTTAATAGAAGCAACGAGTGAAAACATAGGAAAAGGAGATAGTATAATACTAGAAAAAATAAAAGAGGCTAATAAAAAAACTATTTTAATTATAAATAAAATAGATTTAGTAAAAAGAGAAAAATTATTAAACTTAATTGATATATATAGAAAAGAATATAATTTTGAAGCAGTTATTCCAATTTCAGCCACAAACCCAAAATACAGAGAACTTATATTAGAAGAAATTGAAAAAAATTTAAAACCAGGACCTGCCTATTATGATGTAGAAGAATATACAGACCAAACATTAAGACAATTAGCAGAAGAAACAATACGCGAAAAAGCATTAAAAATATTGCAAGATGAAGTACCACATGGAATTTACGTAGAAGTAGAAAAAATTAAATCAAGAAAAAATAAAGAAGGAAAAGATATTTTCGATATAGAAGCAACAATTTATTGCATAAGGGAATCACATAAAGGAATTATAATAGGAAAAAATGGTGAAATGTTAAAGAAAATAGGAAAAATGGCAAGAAGAGACATGGAAGAAAATTTTGGTGTAAAAATCAACTTAAAAACATGGGTCAAAGTAAACAAAGATTGGCAATCAAACGATGGCATCGTAAATAAATTCAAATTAAAATAAAAAAGTATAAAAAATCAAGAATTTGCAAAAGATAAAACTAAAGGAGAGGATGATTATGATTAGGAAAATTGCATGGGAGACCTTTAAAAATACAGGCAATATAAATTCTTTTATGGAATTTAAACAAATAGAAAATATAGAAAAAGAAATAAAAAGTGGAAATGTGGCTGTAGTGCCTGTCCCCAATCCGACTCACAACCCGACCAATGCGGCTGTGGTGCCTGTCCCCAATCCGATCCCCACTCTGCCTCACTCCGAAAAATGCGGTTGTGGTGCCTGTCCCCAATCCGGTCCCCAATCCGGCATTCCGGCATGTCCCAAACCTGACAAAATCAAACTAAAAAGAGGAACTTAAAATGTCAAATGTAAAAATAAATGGAATTGTATTATCAGAAAGTAATATGGGAGATTTTGATAAAATGCTTACAGTACTTACACCAAATGTACGGAAAAATATCTTGTGTAGCCAAAGGAGCAAGAAGACCTAAAAGTGCTCTTTTGGCAGGTACACAAATGTTTTGCTTTGGCGAATATTTGATGTATAAAGGCACTGAAACTTATCACATAAATTCAGTTGAACCAATTGAAATTTTTTATAATATTAGGACAGATTTAGATAAATTAAAATATGCTGTACATATTAATAAAATTGTTAAAGATGTAACAAGGGAAAATCAAAATTGCTATAAAATATTGCAATTGTTATTAAATACACTTTATACTATATCAGAGACCAACAAAAATTTAGACATGGTTCTTGGAATATTCAAGTTGCGTTTGCTTTGCATATTAGGTTTTACTCCTAAAATAAAAGAATGCGTAAATTGCCATAAACAAGAAGAATTATTATATTTTAGCATAAAAGATAATGGATTAAAATGCAAAATATGTGGAAAATTAGATACAAGTTCTATAAGTATAAGCGAAAGCACTTTAAATGCAATTAGATATATTGTAACTGCGCCACCAAAAAAATTATATTCATTTGAATTAAAAGATAATTCATTAGAAGAATTTAAGCTAATGACAAAGCTATATTTTAATGAAAAATTAGAAAAAGAGTATAAAATAGAAGATTTATTTTAAAAAATAGGCACCCATTGACAACTAAAAAATTAATGTATATAATAATTCATATAAAAGAAGAAGGGAGAAAATTTTATGAAAATTAAAATAACAGGAAAAGAACTAAAAATAACAGAGGCTATTAATGATTATGTAGAAAGAAAACTAGAAAGAATCGATAAATATTTTGAGGAGGCAGAAGCAGAAGTAACTTTAAGAACAGAAAAAAATGAACAAATAGCAGAAATTTATGTTACAGCAAATGGTGAAAAATACAGAGCAGTAACAGAAGACAAAGATATGTATGCTTCAATAGATAAAGATATAGATATTCTTGAAGGACAAATTAGAAAATCAAAAACCAAAAAAGAAAAAATGATGAAAGATGCATCAATAAAAACAATGGAAATAGCAACAGAATCAGAAACAGAAATTAAAGACGAAATAATTAAAACTTCTTATTATGAAATCAAACCAATGCTACCAGAAGATGCTGTTCTAAAATTAAAAGAAAAACCAACACATAACTTTTTAGCATTTATCAACGTTGAAACAGGAAAGGTAAATGTAGTACATAAATTAAAAGATGGTAAAAACTATGGCTTAGTAGAACCAGAAGCTTAAAAAGGGCAAAAGAAAGAATGAAAGTAGAAAAAAAAGAAAAAATAATTTTACTTGCTATATCAGTTGCAATATCTTGTATTGCTTACAATGAGTTTTTAAGAGGATACAATTCAATTGATATGGCAAAAATTATTGCAATAGGATATGACCAATATAGCATACAATTTTCACTTTATGATGGAAGAATTATAATGGCAATGATAGGGCTACTTGCCAATAGCATTAAAATACAGTTGAATATATATTACATCATATTATTAAGTGCTAGCATTATTATATCTTCAATTAGTGTAATAAAAATATATAGTATAATAAATAACATTAAACCAGCACAAAAGAAATTAACTAAAATAATAATATTTATGGCTGCATACTGCTATATTTTTAACTTTACAAACATAAATAATTTTCAATTTATCGAATGTATAGTAATGTCAATAAGCACTTTACTTTATATACTTGCATCTGAAGAGTTAATTATAAAGGATAAAAAAATAAATTGCTTTGCTTTATGTATGCTTGCTACTATTTGCTATCAGGGCACAATAGGTATGTTTTTTGCAACAACACTTTTATTAATTTTTATACAAAAAGATAGAAATTTTAAAAAGATAGTAGATTTAATAGTTATATCAGTTATGGTAATTGGAATAGATTTTTTGATAATAACCATTGCACAAAATAATATTTACACTACTCAAAACCAAAGTGGAAGACTAAATATGGATTTTATGCAAAATTTAAAAAGTATGATAAATAGATTACCATATTTAATATATAGTTCATTAGGATTATATCCAAAATTTTTACAAATGATATTTATAATACTATTTTTAACATTAATATATATTTATGGAATAAAGAAAAAAGAACCAAGCAAATTTATGTATTCAATTTTAATAATGATTATTTTTTTTGCAAGTAGTTTAGCAATGGGAATAGTTTACCAGGGATTAATAGAACCCCAAAATGGCAGAGTAGTTAATTCAATTGGTGCAAGTATTAGTGCATTAATTTTATATTGTTATGCTGATACAAAAATATTTGAGTACAAATTTTATAAAGAAGTAGGAATATGTTTAACAATATTTTATTTTATAACAGTAAATATAAATACTTTGCAAATAACAAATAATTTAAAATCAGAAAATTTGATTGATGAAGAATTTGCAAAACAAATAGTTCAAGAAATAAAAAAATATGAAGACCAAAATCCAAATATAAAAGTAACTAATATGGCAATTAATTATATTATTGATTTAAACAATAAAGAAGAGGGAAAATTTTCTCCAAGTTATAAAAAAGTAGCTTTATTTGGAGAGACACAAATGATTTTATATGCAAATTATGAAATAGAAAAAGTTGAATTTACAGACGAAATTAAAAATAAGTATTTTAATAATGAAGAAGAAAAAATGATTTGCATAGGAGATACAATTTATATTCAAACAATAATATAGAAAAGGCAGGAAATCAAATCCTGCCTTTTTGATGTACAAAAAAAGTAAAATCATTAAAAGCAAAATTTAACTTCCTACCTATAAACAACTAATAGAAATAAAACTATTTCATAGATTGTTCAGCTTGTTGGATCATTTTTCTAACCATGTTTCCACCGATTTTTCCAGCATCTTTTGAAGATAAATCTCCATTATATCCATCTTTTAAGTTAACACCAACTTCACTAGCTACTTCATATTTGAATTTATCTAAAGCAGTCATAGCTTCTGGAACTAATTTTCTGTTTGAATTGTTTGCCATGTTTTTTCACCTCCTGTAATATTACATTATAAGAAAAAACCTTTGCTTTTTCTAATACTATCATTTGTTAAAACGACAAAAAATAAACAAGTAATTTTTTCCAAACTAAAAAATAAGAAAACAAAAATTAAGAAAACAAAAATAATATTGCAATTTAACATTTTTCAAGTTATAATAAAAAAGATGCAAAAACACGAGGTGAAAAATATGTATAAATTAGTAGCAGTTGACTTAGATGGAACACTATTAAATCCATATGGAATAGTTACAGAAAACACAAAAAAAGCTATAAAAGATACAATGGAAAAAGGAATTGATGTTATACTTACATCTGGCAGACCAATAGATTCAATAAAAGCAATTGCAAAAGAAATAGAAAGTAAAAATTATTTCATAGCAGGAAATGGAGCAATTATTTATGATATTCCAAAAGATGAAATTATTTATGAAAAATTTTTATCAAAAGAAAAAGTTTTGGAAATAATAAAAATATGTGAAGAAAATAGCATAGCTTATAATGTATACACAGATCAAACAATAATTGCAAATGCATTAAAATATAATGTATTATATTATACCAAAGAAAACTTAAAAAAAGAAGAAAGCAAGAAAACTAAAATTAGTATTATCGAAAATATCTATGAATATGTAAAAAATTTAAAAGAAACTAAATTTTTAAAAATGACAATTTGTGATGAAAATAAAACAGTATTTCAGTCAATTATGAGAAAATTAAAACAAATAGAAGGAATAGAAATTTTAGATGTTTCTCATATGTCTAGAAAAACAATAAAACAAGGAACAGAAGAATTTACAATAGAATACTATTATACAGAAATAACATCTCAAAATGTAGATAAATGGAATGCTATAGAATATTTAATAGAACAACTAGGAATAAAAAAAGAAGAAGTAATTGCAATAGGAGATAATATTAATGATAAAAAAATGATTATAAATGCAGGTTTAGGAATTACAATGCAAGGCAGTAACCCAGAAATTATTGAAATAGCAGACTATATAACAACATCAAACAATGATGATGGAGTAGCAAAAGCTTTGGAAAAATTTTGTTAAAAAATAAAAACAAGAATGGCTTTATCAAGAAAAGAAGCCATTTTTTATATTCTAGGAAAGTCTGATATTCCGTTTTTTTAGTTATTTTACGACAAATGTTACAAAAAAATTACAAAAATATTAAGTTTTTATAACAACACATAATATCATTGATTTTGAAATTAATTTGAGTTACAATAAAATAAGATAAATATTTTGTAAAAAAATATAGAAAAATAAATTTTAAGGGAGGAATTTGTAATGGCAACAAATCCAATGCAAAGAAAAGCAAGAAATTCATTTTTATTAGGAATGTTATTAATGTTAGTAATTTCAGGAGCAGTAATAGCAATATTATTCATGCAACTGATGAATTTTCAAAAAAAGGAGAAAGAAAATGCTAGTGCAACTGTCAATGCTTATGTATTAAATCAAGATGTAAGCTCTGGTCAAGTTATTACAACAGACATGTTAAGCTTGCAACCAGTAAACAGAACCCTAGTTCCAAATAATGCTACAAGTGATATATCTATAATTGAGAACTATTCTCTTCAAGATAAAGAAGGAAATAACATTGGAACAATATATGATAAAAGTGGGAACGTTTTCTTATATCTAAGAAAAAATGATAAAAACTATTTAATAGAACAAGAAACAGCAACAGATAATTATTATATCCAAAAAAATAATAACAATTACGTATGTGTAAACAAAAAAGATGATGGTAGTGTTGTATTTAGCATGGAAAATAATAATAGTGAATTAAAAAGAAATGCTGATGGTAGTTTTAACGAAGCTAATTTAGAAAAAGAATATTTAGAATTAAATAGTGTACCATTAGTTGCAAAAATCACTATGAATAAAAATACATTAATTACAACAGAATTATTAAGCAAAAGTGATAATATGGTACAAGATGATAGAAGAAAACAAGAATATAATATGCTAATATTACCAACAGATTTAACAACAGGGGACTACATAGATATTCGTTTAATGATGCCATCTGGACAAGATTTTATAGTAGTGGCAAAAAAAGAAGTAGAATTGCCAACTATTAGTGGTGGCGAATCAGCAGACACAATTTGGATTAACTTAACAGAAGATGAAATATTACATATGAGTTGTGCAATTGTTGATGCTTTCCAAAAAAATGGAGCAAAATTGTACGCAACTAAATATACAGAAGCAGGAATGCAAAAAGCAGCAATACCAACTTATCCATTAAATGAAAGTACACTAGACATTTTACAAAATGATCCAAACGTTTTAGAAAAAGCTATGAATGAAATTAGAAATAGATATAACACAACAGACATGACAAAATTAAGAAAAAATATTAATTCTATTATTGAAAATGAAGGAGAAAAAGCAAATTCTAACTTAGAAACAAATATGCAAGAGAGTGTAACAAAATCTAAAAATTCTAGAAAAGAATATCTTGATTCATTAGCAGGAGTTGTGGAATAGTAAAAAGAAGGAGAGAAATATACATGAAGAAAATAGGGTTTATAGGGGCTTATGATAAAACAGATTTAATTATATATATATCGAAAATATTGGTAACCTTAAATAAAAAAGTAATAGTAATTGATTCAACAATAAATCAAAAAGCCAGGTATATTATACCTGCTATAAGCCCAACTACAAAATATGTTACAGACTTTGAAGATATTGATATAGCGGTAGGATTCGAAAATTTTGATGATATAAAAAGATATTTAGGATTGTCAAACGATCAAGAATTAGAGTATGATTTTGCTCTAATTGACACAGATAATGCAGAAGGATTTGGAAATTTTGAATTAGGAACCGCAGCAAAAAATTATTTTGTAACTTCTTTTGATAATTATTCATTAAAAAAAGGCTTAGAAATTTTTACCGGATTAAATGAAGTAATAAGTTTAACAAAAATATTATATTCAAAAGAAATGTTAAAAGAAGAAGATGATTATTTAAATTTTCTTTCATTAGGATATAAAGCTATATGGAATGAATACAAAATTTATTTTCCAATTGAAAATGGAGATTTAACTGTTATTTATGAAAATCAAAGGTTAGCAAAAATAAAATTTAAAAAATTAAGCATTCAATACAAAGATGGATTAGCATATATCGCAGAAGAAATATTGGAAGACGTAAGCGAAGCTAATATAAGAAAAACAATTAAATTAATCGAAAAAGGAGTATAACACAATGTCAATTGTAACATTTTGGAATAATGGAAAAGAGCAAACAGGAAAAACATTGTCAATTGCAGCAATTTGTACATATTTAGCAATTGAGCATAATTATAGAATATTAGTTATTTCAACAGGTTATCAGGATGAAAATTTGGACAATTGCTTCTGGGCACCAAATAAAACAAAGAAAAATTTGGGATTATTTGGACCAAATACTAATATAGCCATGGAAGAAGGAATTGCTGGATTAATAAAAATTATGAGGAGTAATAAATTATCTCCTGATCACATTACAAACTATACAAAAATAATATTTAAAGATAGATTAGAAATATTACCAACATTTAAAGGTGGCATAAATGAATATAACAATGAAATTAGAAAATATTATCCAGATATTATTAATTTAGCAAATAATTATTATGATTTAGTATTTGTGGATTTAGATAAGCAAGTAAAAGATGACATAGAAGAAACAATTCTAAATAATTCTAATTTAATCGTAGCAAATTTAAGCCAAAGATTGACAAGTATTAATACTTTTGCACAAATTAGACAAGAAAAAAATTTATTTAAATCTAAAAAAACATTATTATTGATTGGAAGATATGACAAATTTTCAAAATATAATGTAAAAAATATATCAAGATATTTAGGAGAAAGAAACAAAGTTTCTACAATACCATATAATACATTATTTTTTGAAGCTTGTGAAGAAGCTACTGTACCAGATTTATTTTTAAAACTAAGAAGGACAGAAGAAGACGATAGAAATGGCTTCTTTATGGGGGAAGTAAAAAGAACAGTAGAGAATATTATTTACAGATTAGAAGATTTAGCCATGAAAATGTAAGGAGGGAAATCTTAGGATGACAATAACAAACATCGTATTAATACTAGCAGTATTAGCAATTGCGGGTTACACTATTTTTTATATAATAAAGAAAAAGAAAACAGCAGACGTAGAAGTAGCAGTTGATGTTGATGACAAAACCTATACTATCGAAAAAATGATGGAATTCGTAAAAAAAAGATTGGATGAAATTACAAAAATAAACCTTTATGATATTGGTCTTTCAGAAGAAGAATTAAAAAGAAGAAAGAACAAGAAATATGAATTAAAAAAGGCTTTAAAAGGCTGTACATATGGGGATGTTAATGATAAAAAATATGTAAAAGAATTAATCTTTGACTTATTAGAACATGAATATGGTGTTACTGAAGAAAATATTTCAAAAGCAATTCCATTTGATATTCCATCTCTTTTAACGGCACAAGACAAATTTGACATATTAATATACACATATAAAAAAGATTTTGGATATGAAGCTTTAACAGAACTAATAAAGAAATATAATTTAGCAAATTTAAAATATGTAGAAGGAGAAACAAAACCATCTTATGTAATAACAAGCACTGAAATAGAAGAAATTTATGAAAAAGAAAACATCATATTATCTTTTTCAGATAAATTATCTGTGGTTGTGCAAAGAATTTATCAACATTACAAAGGATATAGTAGTATTGATGAAGTAAGAGATATGAACATAGATGGGGTATCTGGACGGAGTATCTGGACTTCCAGAAAGCTTTTTAAGCCAAGTTGCACAAGTAGATGGAGATTACTTAGAACAAGTATCAGAACATAAAGTTCCAAGAGCTTGTGACAGTATATGGATATTCTTCCAAGGTAAATCTATTCGTTTAGAATTTTTATCATTTGGAACAGAAGCAGAATTAAAAAGAGTATGTCAAAATATTTATAAATACAATAACCCAGGACAATTATCTGATACTAATGGTTATAAAATTAATGAAATGAAAGATGGTTCTCGTGTAGTTGTTGTAAGACCAAGTTTCTCTGAAACATGGGCATTTTTCGTAAGAAAATTTGATGTTAAACGTTCAACACTAGAGCAATGGTTTAAAGGAGAACCAGGATGTGAAGATTCAATCGAATTATTAAAATATTTAGTAAAAGGAGCAAGAATTATATCAATTACTGGTGAGCAAGGTTGTGGTAAAACAACAATGCTTATGGGAATGATTGAAAACATTTATGAAACAATGAACATCCGTGTTCAGGAAACTGCATTCGAGCTTCACTTAAGAAGAATTTATCCAACAAGAAACATTTTAACATTCCGTGAAACAGAAACAATTTCTGGACAAGAAGGTTTGGACGTTCAAAAGAAAACAGATGGTTCTGTAAATATCATAGGTGAAGTTGCAACAGACCCCGTAGCTGCATGGATGATACAAGCTGCACAAGTTGCATCTAAATTTACATTATTTACACACCACGCAAAAACATTTCCAAACTTAGTAACAGCGCTTAGAAACTCAATGCTTAGAATTGGACAATTCAACAACGAAAAAACAGCAGAAGAGCAAGTTGTACAAGTATTAAATTTTGACATTCATTTAACAAAAGACTTTAGAGGAAAAAGATATGTAGAAAGAATTACAGAATGTATTCCAATCGAAGAAAAAAATGAATATACATTTGACCATAGAAATGAAAAAACATTAGAAGGAAAATTTGACAAATTTTTTGACAACGCAACACGTTATTTTGAAAAGGTAACAGACAAAAAATTATATACTTATCGTAATATTTTAGAATATGTAGATGGAGAATATGTTATAACTAACCCAATTACAGAATACAACATAAGAGAAATGAGAATGAATATGAATGACATAGACTTAGAAAATTTTGACAAATTTGTAGAAAAACATTGGGGAAATAAGTTAAAACAAACTGTATCTGTAGGCGCAGAAGTAAATGAGCCTGTAAAGAGACGTGGTAGAAAATCAAAACCAGCTAGTGTATAAGAATTTTAATATATCAAGAGGAGAGGTGAAATAACAAGTGAGTAACAACATGATATTTTATATTATGGGTGGATCGGCAGGTTTATTTATAATTATAATATTTGCATATATGATGATATCTAAAAAGACCCAAAAGTCTGAATATAAAAGAATACAACAATTACAAAAGGGAACAAAGGAAAATAAATTTTCTTTTGAAATATTACTTCAAAAGTTGTACCTTACATATATTAAAATTCCATTTATAAAACGATATGCTTTAAAAATAAGAAGAAGACTAGAAATTATTAATATAGATGATGAATATAACACAAGAAAAGGAACAGCAAGAATCCTTACAAGAGCATTAGTTTTTTTATTACCCCTTGTAGCAATAACTATTATGATAACTTCATCAAACTATTTGTTAATGTTTATATTATTGATTTTTGAAGTATTTATGATAGACACACTAATTGATGGCTCTGTTGATAAAATAGATAATAAAATTTTAAAAGAACAAATTGATTTTTTCTCAGAAATTAGACATGCTTATCATGAATTTAACATGGTAGAAGAAGCAATTTATCAAGTTTCACAAGACGATGAATTAGAAATTTCAAGGCAAGGAGAAAAAATATACGAAATACTAATATCAAATGACCCAGAAACAGAATTAGAAAAATATTATGATATTGCACCAAATAGTTTCTTAAAGGAATTCGCTGGAATTTCGTATTTAACCAAAGAATTTGGTGATAGAAAAGTAGACGGAGCTTCCCTATACTTGAAAAATATTAATAATATTACTCAAGAAATGCAGCTAGAAATATTAAAAAGAGATAAATTAAATTATGTATTCCAAAGTTTGTCAATTATTTCTATTGCACCAGTTTTGTTATTAGAACCATTAAAAAATTGGGCAATTAGTAACTTCTCATTTGTAGCCAGTTGGTATGAAGGCAAACCAGGAATGATAGTGCAAATTTTAATTTTGATTTTAACATTTGCATCATACATATTAGTTAGAAAATTGAAAGATAATGGTTCAACAGGAATAGACACAAAAAATACAGAAAATCCATGGCAAGCAAAATTATATAAGAAAAAACCAATTAAAAAAGTTGTAGATTTATTTATACCTAAAAAAGGAACAAAAGAATATAGAAAAGTTCAACAATATTTAAAAGATGCAGCATCTCATTTAAAAATGGAATGGCTCTATATTAACAGAATTACCATGGCAATAATAACCTTTTTTGCATCAATTATATTATTTTCACAAATGCATGTTGTTGCAATTAATTATATATACACAGAACCAACAACAGATTACGATATAATAGGTCGGACTGAGCGAAAATGATGAAAAAAAGGCAATGAAAATTACAGAAGAAGATAATAAAATTTTGGATCAGTTTAGAGGGAAGGTAAATACAACTACTCAGCAAATAGAAAGGGCAGTAAGAAAATTAAAATATTATGAAGAAGCTAAAGATGAAGAAATAACAAAAGCAGTAGAAAGAATTGAAGGAAAATTAAAAATTATTAATAGTGAATATATGCAATGGTTTGAATTGCTACTAGCATTTGTATTTGCCGTAGTGCGGATATATGGCACCAATTTGGATTTTAATATTCCAAGTAAAAATGAGGCAATTAGAAATGGAAGATGAAGTAATGCAATTCCAAACAATTATATTAATGCTTATGAGAATAGAAAGAGTAAATGTTGAAATCATTTTGGAATGGTTAGAAAGATATTCAAATATTTTCAAAGCTCCAATAACAAAGTGTGTTAACAATTATGAAGCAGGTGCTTGGGAAGCATTAGAAGCAATGAAAGATGAAGTAAGCTATATTCCATTAATTAGAATTATAGAAAGTCTTCAAGCAGCAGTTGAAAAAATACCAATTACAGATGCATTTGACGAATTAGACTCAGAAAGAGATTACTATCAAGAAAAGAGAAAAGAATCTAATGAGAGACTAATAAAGAGAAAAGGAATGATTGGAAAAGGAATAGGATTTGCACCTATGATATGTATGTTTGTAGGATATTTAATAGTTCCATTAGTATTCATAGGATTAACAAGTATGTCAAATTCATTTGCAACAATGTCAAGTATATCATAAATTGAATAGGAGGCAAAAAAATGGAAAATGCGTCTAGAGCATTAATGATGGCTGGAGGAATTTTAATAGCATTAATGGTATTAGGAGCACTTATGCTAATGTTTAATAATTTATCTAGCTATCAAGAACAAAATGATATTACTCAAGAACAGGCCCAAGTGGCAGAATTTAATAATCAATATTTGGCATATGAAAAAGATAATTTAACATTGATGGAAATGAAAAGTTTGTATAATAAAATTCAAAGCAATAATGTACAAAATTCAGAAATTACAGAAAATCAAATTACTAGCAATATCGAAGCTACAGTAAGAGGAGCATGTACTGGAACCTTTAAAGATATAAGCCGGAGAATTTAAAAATTTTGCAGAAGAAGATAAAATAAACAGAGTATTTAAGTGTAGCAAAATTGAATACAACTCAAAAGGCAGAATAAATAGAATAGAATTTGAAAAAGTTAAATAAAAGGGGAGAAAAACTATGGAAAATGCATCAAAAGCATTAATAATGGCAGCTGGAGTTTTGATTGGTATTTTAGTTTTATCATTAGCTGTATTTTTATTTATGGATTTTGGTGCTAAGGCAAGCGAAATATATTCTCAGGTAGAACACAATCAATTAACTCAATATAATGCTCAATATACTGCTTATGCAGAAAAAACTGACATTAATATTTATGATATAATTACTCTATGTAATTTGGCAAAACAAAATAATATTAATTACGCAGACTATACTTTTTTTGAAACTGAATATAAAGTAACAATAAAATTGACAGGTGGTTCTACAGATTTTAGTAATAATAATGCTCAAGATCTTAAAATAACTAAACAAGAAGAGTTAATTAATACATATAATCAGGTAAATAATAATGGAGAACCAAAATATAAATTTAAGTGTACAAATATATCATATCATGATTCAGGAAGATTAAGTTCAATAACAATAAAATTAGTATAATAAATTACAAAATACTTGAAAAAAAGACAAAAAGATAGTATAATAAAAAAGGAATAGAAATGAAAAAAATAGCGATATTTTTCTTGATTATAATTGCTATAATATCAACAGTAGCATATATATATTTAAACCATATTGCAAATTATAAAACTGCACAAAAAGAAAATAGGCAATTTGAAATATATAAAGATAAAGAAATACTAGGCTCTGAATTAACAACATTAATAAATAAAGCAATAGATTATAATATACAAAATGAAGTAGCAAAAGATGATGAAGGAAATTATATTGACAATGGAAAAAATTCATTAAATATAGATATTAAATTTATAGACAAAGATGTTACTTATAATATAGCAAAAATTTATAAGCAAAGTTCAGAACTATTTTTAGCTTATTATAGTGATATAATATTTAAATGTGTAGAAGTTCAATATCATAAAGAAACAAATAAAATAAGTTATATGATGTTTGAACAAATAACTGAATAAATTTGTTATTAATGTTATCAATATTCAATTGATAAAAAATATATAAACAAAAGTTAAATTTAAAGGAGGAAAAAATTATGGAGAACGCATCAAAAGCATTAATTATCGCAGGAGCTATTTTATTAGCAATTTTATTAATATCATTAGGAATTATGATTTTTAGCCAGGCACAAGATACTGTTAATAACAGTGGTATGTCACAAGCTGAAATATCAACATTTAACAGCCAATTTACTAAATATGAAGGAAAAAGAAAGGGTTCTGTTGTTAGATCATTAATAAGTGAAGTTATAGCAAGTAACTCAGATGAAAATCATCAAAATAATGGAGCAACAATAGACACTGTTGTAGTTGGTGCTAAAACAATGACAAGAACAGGAACAGGAGATAATGCTATTCAAACTTCAGCTGTTGACAATTCTAAAACTTATACTGTAAAGTGTGAATATGGTTCTAATGGACGTGTAGTTAAAATTTCTTGTACCTTATAAGATGAAAAATTTAGGAGGATAATATGGAAGAAAATGTAGCAGATGCATTAAAAATGGCAGGTTCTGTTTTACTATTTGTGCTTGGACTTTCAATTTCTATTTTAGCTTTAACACAAGCAAGAGAATCTATTGACATTGTATTATCCTATTCTGATAGAGAAGCTCTAACAATTGAAAATGACCCAAGGTATTATTATATATCAAATGAAAATGACACAAGTAGATATGTAGGAAAAGAAACAATTATTCCTGCTATCTACCGTGCATATAAAGAAAACTATAAAATTGTTTTTGAATTTCCAGATAATTATTTTTTATTTCAGCAATTATTAAAAGATCAAAATGGGGAAATGGTACAATGCGATATAAATACTATTGATTTATCAAAACAAGTAATTGCAAATGATTTGGCTAGTAGACAATTTTTAAATGGAATTATATATGGAAAATGGGACTATGACACTGGAAAAACTCTTGCTGATTATGAAAGTAAATTTTCTATAATAGTAAAGAATAGATCTACATGCTTATATGATTATCTTACAAGCAAAGAACGGTAGTTATAAAATAGAAGAAAATTTAGGAACTTATTATATGGAAGATTTAAAATTAACACCAACATCAGAACCAACATCAGTAAGTGATGTAAATAAAAATGAAAAAAGAGTAATTACTTATATATTTAAACCAATATAAATCATTATAAGTATTATATAAAAGGAGGAAAAATATGAGTGATACATTTATAACAGTAATAGCTATAGCATTAGCTGCAGTATTAATGTTTATATTTCCACTAATGACAATATCAGACAGAACAGATGATGTAGCACAATTAACGGTTGAAACAGCAACAACTGAATTTGTTGATAATATAAGATCAACAGGGAAAATTACAAAAGCTAAATATGATGAGTATATAGAAACAATTACTTCTACTGGTAATACTTATGATGTACAAATGGAAATACAAATAAAAGACGAAAACTTAGGAAAAAAAGTTTCACAAACGCAAAGTGACAAAATAGGTGAAAATGGCTATTATTCTATATATAATGCACAAATTGAGCCTATTATTGAACGAGACGGTGTATATAAATGCCAAGAAGGATATATTGTATCTGTAAGCGCAAGAAACACAAATCAAACAGTTTCACAACAATTAAAGAATTTCTTTTATACAGTGACTGGAAATGAGGCTTATACAATTGCAGCTCAACATGCAGGTATTGTAACAGCAAATGGAAAATAATAAATATAAAGAAATAGAAAATAAGTAGCTTGTGATATAATATATTGCAAGCTATTCCAATATTATAAAGAAAGAAAGGCATTAGTATGAAAATACAGGGATTAGCTATTATGGCTATAATCATAATTTTACCTATAACAATTCTTTTAAGTTCATATGCTCGGAAATCAAATAAAAACATTGGAATTGCAAATACAATATGATTCTAAGTTAGATAATGCTACATATGATGCAATTAAAGCATTTCAATTAAATATGTCTAATAGTAGCACATCAGATTTAGCAAATTCAAAAATGCGTGACATAAAGGCTTCTGTTAATACTTTTTATAATTCCTTATCAAGTCATTTTAATATGAGTGGATATAATAAAGAAATCTTGCAAAATTATGTACCTGCAATTGTATATACTCTTTATGATGGATATTATATTTATTCTGCATATGATAATAAGTTAGATCCAGCAGATACATTTGTTAGTGATGCTAGTTATCAAGATGGAGAAAATATACATGGTTTAAAACCATACATATATTATAGTTGTAGATATAAACCCAATACTACTAGTGATTTTACTATTACATATTCATTAGATAGCTACATTACAATACAAGGAGTAGTAAATGGTAAAATTGTAAATGAATCAGGGTATTTATTAACTGGTGTTGATAAAAATGTTGCTGGAAATTATACATATAGAGGTGTTGAAATAAAAGAAGAAAATGATAAAGAGGGATTAGAACAGAATGTATATGTTGAATATCAATATAAAAGCAATGTGGTAACAAATGAGATTGAACCTGTTCCTGATCAAAAAATTGCAGCAAATCCTAAAAAGTGTATAAAAGATTCTAGTGGAGCATGGGTACTAGGTAATATATTGAAATATCCTTGCCAAAAGATAAATGGTGTAAAATATTATCAAGAAGCCACTAATAAGGTTTTTGCTATTATAAATGATGTAAAATATCCTCAAAATGATGTAACAGACATAACTAATAATAGAAATGGTATTAAGTATTATGAAGATGCTTATAATTTTAAGCAGACAATTCAAAGTTTAGGTATATCAGGATTAAAAGCTTCTGATGCAGTAGACGCAGATGGAATTAAATATACAAATGAAACTAAATATCCAAATAAACCATTTACTGAGTATAAAATATTTGAAGAATTATTTGCGACTTCAGGAAAGTATATAGAAGATCAAGATTCTAATTTCAATGCGCATAAGATGCAAGTAATTAAAAACTCAATAGAAAGCAATTTAGTACCTGCAATTTCTAACTATAATAAAGTTTCAGTAACAGATGCAAATTTTGCTATGCCTAAGTTACAAGATTATGAATGGGAACAAGTAGCACAAAATATATCAATGATAACTTTCCTTCAGGGATTAAATATTGGTGGAAAAGTATACAATGGATATTCTATAGTTTCTAATAATTATACAGAAGACTATGTTGCAGAAGACTCAATTTATATACTTGATAACGGAACATATCATAGAGTCACAGAAGAAAATTTGGAAAATAGCATTAATTTAGATAATGCAGTGGGGGCCTTCAATGTGGACTTTGAAAGAAGATCTACTGTAGCAGAAAATAATATGATCAATGAAGCACTAAACATAGAGTATAGTACACCAGTTTATTATTATCCAAGAGAAGAAATGGCAAGTTATGTGTCTATTGTAAATGCAAATGGAAATAGTACTAATAATTCACAAAACGTTTATGAGCGTTTGAAAGATGCCTCAAGTAATAAAGGAAGTAATTTATATAAATTAGCACAAATATATTACACAGCATTAGGAAGAGAAAGGTATGGATTGTATCG
This sequence comes from uncultured Clostridia bacterium, assembly GCA_947625835.1. Taxonomy (GTDB): domain Bacteria; phylum Bacillota; class Clostridia; order TANB77; family CAG-508; genus CAG-269. Next base: position 19,732 of record CANQPY010000020.1, read on the forward strand.
TGTAACTAATAAATTAGAAGAAGTGCAAGAGCAATTAAGAAAACAAGGCTATTAAAAATATTTTAATTTGAATAAAAAAATAAAAAAATGAAATACTAATAATAGTAAAATTTAAGGAGTTTTTATGAAAAAAACAATAAAAAAACTATTATTAGTATTTTTTTTAATTTTAATTTATTCTTATATATTAGCAATTGAAAATGTACCAGAAAAATTAGTGATTTTTGAAGGAGAAAATATTACAATTCCAACATTATTAGGACTTAATATAAAATCAAAATCAGGGGAAACAATTGCAACAGTTTCAAATAACAAAAATGCAACAAAAAAAACACAGAAAACAACTCTTCAACTTAGTTTATTTGATAACATTAATTTAAAAAGTGTAAATGTAGATGTTCTTCCAAAAACAAAAGTAATTCCAGTAGGAAGCATAGCAGGAGTAAAACTATATACAAGTGGTGTATTGGTAGTTGGAATGTCAGAAATACAAGGAATAGATAATAAAATGTATAAGCCATATGAAAACACAGGAATTAAAGAAGGAGACACAATTACACAAGTAAATGGAATTACCATTTCTTCAACAGAAGAATTAATAGAAACAGTAAATAAGGCTCAAGGAGATGCAGTAAAAATAAAATATGTGCAAGAAGAAGAAACAAAAGAATGTAGCATTGAACCAGTAGAAACAAGTAAAAACGAATATAAATTAGGACTTTGGGTAAGAGATAGTGCAGCACGGAGTTGGAACAGTAACTTTTTATGAGCCAGATACAAAAACGTTTGGAGCATTAGGACATGGAATTACAGATATTGATACAGAACAATTAATTAACATAGCATCTGGAGAATTTGTTACAACTAGAGTTTTAAGCATTACAAAAGGAGAATCAGGCAATCCACGGAAAAGTACAAGGAACAGTAGAAAATCAAAAAAATATAGGAAAAATTTATAAAAATACACAGTTTGGAATTTATGGAACAGTTGATAACTTATCAAGCTTAAAAATAGATACTTCTAAAGAAATGGAAGTAGCCTTGCGAGACGAAATAAAATTAGGAAAAGCAACAATTTTATGTGGGCTAGATAACCAAAAAGTGCAAGAATATGAGATAGAAATAGAAAAAATATATAAAGAAAACAACTACAATAACAAAAGTATGCTAATAAAAATAACAGATGAAAAATTGTTAGAAAAAACAGGAGGAATTATTCAGGGAATGTCAGGTGCTCCAATTATTCAAAATGGAAAATTTATAGGTGCTATTACTCATGTATTAGTAAATAATCCAGAAGAAGGTTACGCAGTATTTGGAGATATCATGATAAAACAATCAAAAGAAACGTAGTTGCATAACAGACTATTTAAAAGGCTTTATAATTATAAAGCCTTTTAGTTTAATCTACTAGCATTGATCCAAGATTTGTTACAGTACCTGCACCAAGTGTTACAACAATATCATTTTTGTTTACATTACTTTTAATAAAAGACGCACACTCATCAAAATTTGGAATATATTTTGCATCTTTTCCCAAAGAAATAATTTTATCTGCCAAATCCTTAGAACTAATTGAATAAGTATTTTGCTCTCTTGCTGCATAAATATCTAAAAGAATAATGTGGTCGAAATTCAATAAAGCCTTTGCAAAATCATCTAATAAATTTTTCGTTCTGCTATAAGTATGAGGCTGAAAAACAACCCAAGATTCATTATATTTTTTATTTTCAAGAGCCTTTTCAACTGCTAAAACTTCTGTTGGATGATGACCATAATCGTCATAAACACTAGCAATACCTTTAATTTTTCCCTTATATTCAAATCTCCTATGAGCCCCAGTAAATTTTAATAAACTTGATTTTATTATATCTTTATCTATATTATAACTTGTGCACAATGCAATACAAGCAAGAGCATTTGAAACATTATGAATTCCAGGAACAGATAATTTTATATTAGCCCAAAATTCTTTTTTATAATAAACATCAAAACAAGCAAAGCCATCATCGTCAAAAACAATATTTTCAGCATAAAAATCAGTATTTTTATTATTAATTCCATATGTAATATATTTACAATTAATATGGTTAATTAAGTCTAAGCAATTTAAGTCATCTCCATTTGTTATTAAAATACCGTCTTTAGGTAAAAGTTTTACGTATTTAACAAAAGCATTTTTTATATTTTCAAATGTTTTAAAATAGTCTAAATGATCATTGTCAATATTTAAAACAACTTCTGCTTTTGGACTAAATTTTAAAAAGCTTTCTACATATTCACAAGCTTCAATTATAAAATCTTCACTATTTCCAACTAAATAATTTCCATTAATTGGCTTTAAAAAAGCTCCAACTTGAATACTAGGGTCTCTTAAACTATCAATAAAACAAAGAGAAATCATAGAAGTAGTAGTTGTTTTTCCATGAGTTCCAGAAATACAAATTGTATCTTTATAACAACGTGTTAATTCTCCTAAAAAATCAGCTCTTTCAACAGTTGGTATATTTAATTTTTTTGCTTCTAACATTTCAGGGTCATCTTGCTTTATTGCAGCAGAAAAAACAACCACATCAGAATTTGCAACATCTTCCAAATTATGCCCTATAGTAACTTTAATATCTTTTTGCCTTAAAATTTGAACATTTTCAGATTCAGAGGTATCAGAACCAGTAATATAAAAGCCCCAATTTTTAAGAATAGCAGCAATACCACTCATACTAACACCGACCAATTCCGATCATATGTATTTTTTTATATTTATTTATATTATCAATATTTGGCATTAAAAGCACTTCCTTTGTATTCAATAATTTCATTTATTTTTAACAGGTAAATTATATAATGATAAATAGAAAAATTCAATAGTTTAGCGAAAATTTTTGAACTTATATATTTTATTTAAAAGTTAAAAAAAGGTTACAAAAGATAAAATTAAATTTTTTTGTAAAAAAAAGAAGGAAAAAGTTTTTTTATGAAGAATAATATAAATGTACATAAGATATAATAATATGTACAGAATTTTAAAACTTAAGGAAGGTAGGTGCACTAAAAATGCAAATCACAGATGTACGTCTAAGAAAAGTAAATTCAGAGAACAGAATGAAAGCTGTTGCTTCTGTAACATTCGATAATGAATTCGCAGTACACGATATTAAAGTTATCGAAAGCCAAAATGGATTATTTATAGCTATGCCAAGCAGAAAAACTCCAAACGGAGAATTCAAAGATATAGCTCATCCAATCAATGCTGAAACAAGAGAGAAAATTCAAAAAGCTATCTTAGAAGCTTATGAAGCTCCTGAAACAGAGGAATCAGCAGAATAATTAATAAAGTAAAAAGGGCACTTGTAAAAAGAGTGCTTTTTTTGTATAAAAACTTGAAAAAAAGCAAAAAAGAAGGTAAAATAGATAAAGATTAAAAATGAAAGCAGGAGAAAATATGTATTTAATAGTAGGTTTAGGAAATCCAGAGCAAGACTATAGTAACACAAGGCACAATATGGGATTTAATACAATAAATAAATTAGCCAAACAATATGAAATTGAAGTAACTAGAAATAATTTTAAAGGTTTATATGGAAGCGGCATAATAGAAGGAGAAAAAGTTATATTATTAAAACCACAAACATTTATGAACTCAAGTGGAGAAAGCATTAAAGAAATTATGCAATTTTATAAAATAGAAGAAAGCAACTTAATAGTTATTTATGATGACATAGACATAGAGCCAGGAATAATAAAAATAAGGAAAACAGGAGGACCACGGAACACATAATGGAATGAAATCAGTAGTTCATGAACTAAACACACAAAATTTTAAAAGAGTAAGAATAGGAATAGGAATGCCAGAAAATAAAGAAGACTTAATAGAATATGTAATTGGAGCAATTTCAGAAAAAGACAAAGAAAACTTAGAAAAAGGAACCAATTTAGGAAAAGAAGCAGTAATAGAAATTATAAAAAATGGTATTGATGCTGCGATGAATAAATTCAACTAAAAATTAAGGCAAACCAAGAAAGGAACAAAAAAATGACAGAAATATTAATACAAACAAAAAAGAACGTAAAAATAATAGCATTGCTTGAAAATGGAAAACTAGTAGAATATTATGAAGAAGATAATGAAGGAATAAAAAAAGAAGGAAACATTTATATAGGAATCATAAAAGACATCATAAAAGGAATGCAATCAGCATTTGTAGACATTGGCACAGAAAAAAATAGCTTTATCCATTTAAAAGATGTATTGCGTCAAGTTGATGAAAAAAAAGAAAGCTATGATACAAACATTAGAATAGAAGATATACTAAGACCAAATCAAAAAATACTTGTGCAAGTAAAAAAAGATAGTAATGAGCAAAAAGGTGCACGAGTTTCAACACATATAAATTTACCAAGCAAATACATTGCATTACTTCCAAATAGCGATATTATTACAATTTCACAAAAAATAGAAGATAAAAAAGAGCAAGAAAGATTAATAAAACTGGTAAAAGAAAATTTAAGTGAAAATAATGGAGCAATTATTAGAACATCTGCACAAAATAAGGAAAAAGAAGTAATAGAAGATATAAAAAGAATAGAAACTAAATGGAATAACATTATAGAAACAAGTGTTAATCCAAAATTAAATAAGGGAAAATTATTATACAAAAGTGAAAACATTATAGAAAAAATGCTAATGGACTTATCAGATGAAAAAATAGATAAAATAACAGTAAATAATCAAAAAACTAAACAGGAAATAGAAAATTTAAAAAAAGAAAATATTGAGTATAAAAACATAAAAGTTGAAATAGCAAGTAACATTTTAGAAAAATACGATTTAGAAAAGCAAATAGAAAAAATGCAAAATAGAAAAATCTGGTTAAAATGTGGAGGTTTTATAACAATTGATAAAACAGAAGCATTAACTGCAATTGATGTAAATACTGGCAAATATACAGGAACGCAAAACTTAGAACAAACAGTATATAAAGTAAATAAAGAAGCCACCATAGAAATTGCAAAACAACTAAGGTTAAGAGACATTGGAGGAATTATAATAATTGACTATATTGATATGAAATCACAAGAAAATAAAGACGAAATTGAAAAATTATTAAAAGAGGAATTAAAAAAAGACAGAAGTAAAACACAAGTAGAAGGTTTTACAAAATTGGATTTAATGGAATTAACTAGAAAACATATTTGTAGCCACAAAAATTAAAGGAGAATTATATTGAAAGTAGGGTTTATATCACTTGGTTGTAGTAAAAATTTAATTGATACAGAAGCAACAATTGGAATATTTAAAGAACACAAATATCAAATTGTAAATAAAGCAGAAGACGCAGAAATCTTAGTTATTAACACTTGTGGATTCATTAACCAAGCTAAGGAAGAAGCAATTAATACAATTTTAGAAATGGCAGAATATAAAAAAAACAGGTGTAAATATCTTATTGTAATGGGATGTTTAGTGCAAAGATATTATAATGACCTAATAAAGTCATTACCAGAAGTAGATTTGTTTATAAAATTAGATGAATATGATAAATTATGGGATAAAATAGAAGACTTAATAAAAAGAGATACAGTAGTAAAAAGTAAAACAAAAGTAATTAAAAAAATAATGGATATTCCTAAAATGCCAATGTTAACACAACCAGAATTTTTAAATAGAACTATTACAACAGGCAATAATTATGCATATTTAAAAATAGGAGAAGGATGTAGTAACAAATGTACTTATTGTGCAATTCCATACATTAGAGGACCATTTGTAAGTAGAAAAAAAGAGGACATAATAGAAGAAGCAAAAAATCTAGCAAAGCAAGGAATAAGCGAAATTATTATAATAGCACAAGATACAACTAAATATGGAATAGATTTATATGGAGAAAATAAACTTCCAGAATTATTAGAAGAAATAAGTAAAATAAAAGAAATTAAATGGATTAGATTTTTATATTCTTATCCAGAAGGAATTACCGACAAATTGATAGACACAGTTGCAACAAATCCTAAAATTGCTAAATATTTTGATATTCCAATTCAACACATATCAGACAGCATATTAAAAAAAATGAATAGAAGAACATCAAAAAAGCAAATACAAGAATTAATAAAAAAAATTAGAAATAAAATTCCAAATGTAACATTAAGAACCAGTTTAATCGTGGGCTTCCCAGGAGAAACAACTGAAAATTTTGAAGAATTATTTGAATTTGTAAAATCTACTAAATTTAATAAATTAGGAGTTTTCATGTATTCTAAAGAAGATGGAACACCTGCTGCAAAAATGGAAAATCAAATACATGGTAATACAAAGAAAGCAAGATATAACAAAATAATGAAACTTCAAAACCAGATATCAAAAGAAAATTTAAGAAAAAAAGTAGGAAAAGAATATGAAGTATTAATAGAAAATATTTCTTTTGATGGAAAATATTATATAGGAAGAACTTTGCAAGATGTACCAGATATTGATGGAATAGTGTATGTAGAAAATACAAAACAAGAAAACTTATTAAATAAATACATAAAATGCAAAATAATTAAAGAAACTGATTATGATTTAATAGCCAAAATAATAAACTAATAAAAGAGGTGAAAACTTTGGAAATTTTAGGTAAAGTACAATTGCAAGGTCAATTAAAAGAACTATTATTAAAGGAAGAAGAAAAATTCTTTAAATATTATAGTTTAGAAATACTTGGTGCATATTTACCTCAAATAAATGGGCAAAATATTATTTTCAAAGAAACAATTGATTTATCTGAAGAAAACAAACAAATTATTACAGAGTTATTAAACCAAAATACAATAAAAAATAATGAAAAGCTAAAAATTATAGGAACAATAGAAATACATAATAAAGAAAAAGAAATATTATTAAAAAAAGAATTGCAAGGTTTTAAATTTTATTACTTAAATTTAATTGGTGTATATTCATTTAAATTGCCAGGAAATATAATAATTTTTAGAGAAGATACTTTAGAAAATGTTGTTTCAGCAGATGCAAAGGATAATCAGCAAAAAGATAAAATATCTCCTACTGAAAAAGAAGAAATAGAACATTTTTTAACAAAAGTAAAAGTGCTAGATTTAATAAATAGAACAAGAATTCAAGAGAAAAGTTATAGTGAACAAAAACAACACCCAAAAATAGAAAATAAATTAAATGATATTAATATAAAACAAGAAATCAATATGGATACAAGAGTAACAGATATGAAAAATTTAGAGCAAGTCTTACAAAAAAATAAAAAAATGCCAAAAATGGAGCATGGAGATAGCCCTTTAAAAATGGGTATAGTAGAATCAGATGATCTAAAAAATTTAAAAAATGAAAAAGGAGAAAAAGAGCAAGGGCATAGCTCTAGATATGAAACTGTAATAATAACTAAGAAGGGAAATGTAAAAGCTTTAGATTTAGAAAATGACATGGCAGAAGGAACCAACCCACTAGAAACAAATTATCAAGTAAAACAAGATGGAACTGTAAAAAAAGATGATTCGTTAACAAGGCTAAAAGTGGGAGAAGGAACAATTTCTATGCAAAAAGGGAAATATGGTGAAGTAGAGGTATACCATTCACCTAGAAAAACTATTGGGGGAAAAGACATAGAAGGAAATAAAAGTTTAGATAGACAATTAGAAACTTCAAATGCCAAAAACACTTTGAAAGGTACAGACATAGAAACACTAAAATTAGCTCAAGAACATAATGATGGTTATAGATCTGTAGAAGAAGGATATCAAGAAATGGAACAACATGAAAAAGAACATCCAAATTGTGAAGAAAAAGGTGTAAAAGATATAGATGGAGATTTAAATACAACTTCTCACAATCATGATTCAAAAGAAGATAAAGAGGAAATGGATTTAGAAGAAAGAGATTAAAAAAAAGCACATTGCTTAAAAAGTAATGTGCTATTTAAAAATCATCCAAAGCTAAAATTGCTTTTGCATAAATTTTGCAAGAAAGAAGCAATTGGTCAATATCAATAAATTCATCAGTTTGATGACACATATCAATACACTTAGGAAAGTTAGGTCCAAAAGATATACAATTATCAAATGCACGTGCAAATGTTGCACCACCAATTGCAATTGGCTCTAAATTGGAATTGGTTACTTCATTGTAAACGCCACAAAGAGTTTTTACCAACTTATTTTCTTTAGAAACATATAGAGCAGGTTTATAAGAAATAGTATCAAAATCAATATTTAAATAAGGTCCTGTGTATTTCATAAATTGGTTACCTACTTCAATAATATTAACACTAACAGGAATGCGAATATTCATACCAATTTCTAAGATATTGTTTTTAAGACGAAAGTCTCCAACATTTAAAGTTAAATTTCCTGATTGATCTTCAAAATTAATATTTAAATTTTTTCCAGTATAATCAATATTAATATAATTTTCAAAAAAATCAAATAATTCAAGTGAAATATCATAAATGCTAAAAAGCTTATATAAAATAACAATTAGTCTAGAAATAGCATTTATTCCTAAATCTGGATGTGCAGCATGACTTTGCAGACCATAAGATGTAAGCTTTAGTTCTTCTTCATCTATTTTATAAATATCAATTTCGAAATCACTTTTTTGAATTAGATTTTTTAAGCTGTCAATAATTTCTGACATTTTTAATTTTTTATCATTTATTTTTAATGTAATACTACAAACTTTAGGAACAACATTAATTGGATTTCCATATGTATTAATTTCTTTTAAAATAATATCATCAGTTAAATGGCTAGAATAATCCATTTTTAAATATGAAGTAAGAATAGATTTTTCTGCATAAATACAAGGAAAGTCTGCATCTGGACTAAAACTTACAGAAGGTAAATCTTCTTTATGAGCTTTATAATAATTAATACATTTCCAATCGTTTTCTTCATTTAAACCTAAAATTAATCTAACCCTTTTTTTTAATTTGTAATTTTCCATAATTGCTTTCATTGCATAAAGAGAACTAATAACAGGCCCTTTATCGTCAATTGCACCTCTTCCAAAAATTTTATTATCATGGATAGTACCGTAAAAATGGTGGATAAGTCCAGCCTTCGCCTTCTGGAACAACATCAAGATGTCCAATTATTCCAATTAAATCTGAACCATTTCCAAACTCAATATACCCGCAGTAGTTATCTATATTTTTTGTTCGAAAGCCTAAGGCTTTTCCTAAATTTAACATATATTTTAAAGCTTCATTAATAGAATCACCAAAAGGGTGACTTGGATTTTTAGAATAAGCTAGAACACTTGGAATTTGTATTAATTTTTGTGTTTGTTCTATAATTTCACTTTTTTTATTTTCAATGTATTTTTCAAGCATAAAATCTATCCTTCCTTTTTGAAATTTAATATTAAAGTATATTAAAATAAATGAAAAGATAGAACTTTATTTATCGAAAAATATTTATAATTTCAAAAATAGTAGTTTTTGTAGTTACTATTCACAGCAAAAAAAAGAGCATCAAAATCAGAGAAGTTTTACAGATTTATTACAAATTTATTAAAAATTAAAGTCAGTATTGAAATACAAAAAAAGTAGTGGTAAAACCCGAGTTTGCCACTTAAAACGACAAAAAGCAGGAGATAAAAATCCTGCTTTTATTGATAAATTAGTCATAATTA
>CANQPY010000021.1 GCA_947625835.1 uncultured Clostridia bacterium
TCGAAAAATTTGACAAAAAAATTAAGCATTTTTAATGCTTATAATGATTTCTTATGTTAAAAAGTGTTTAAGATCCGGGTTATGATTATATATTTATAAAATTGAGATATGAAAAAATTACAAAGGAGATCTACTCTTAATAAGAGTTTATAGTAAAAACAACAAAATCCTCAAAAAAACATTTACAAGGGAAAATTTTTATGGTAAAATTTAAATACAAATAAGTAAGACAAATTCAACATAATTTTAAAAAACTTGAACAAACTAAAACCAAAGAAAGTGAGGAATTTTAAATGGAAAAACAAAAAGAAAAAATTGAGCAAAAACGGAACAAGAGGTATTACACTGATAGCACTTGTAATCACAATAATTGTACTTTTAATACTAGCAGCAGTATCAATTGCAACATTAACAGGAAAAAATGGAATATTAACAAAGGCACAAACCGCACAAGGCTTAACAAAACAAGAAAATGCAAAAGAAAAAGTGCAAGTAGAAGTATTAGGAAGTTTAGACAATAGTGGAGATATAGACTTGAGCGTATTAAATAAAAATTTAGAACATGTAGAAGGAATAACACAAGGCACACCAATAGAAAGCTTGCCAGCAGAATTAACAGTAGATGGATGCAGAGTAAAAATTGATGGTAATGGAAAAGTAACGGTAGAAGGAGAAGTGGCAGAAAATCCAACAGACCCACCAAAAACACCTACATTTGAAAATGTAAACACTGCAGAAACAAATCCAGCAGGAAGTATGCCAACTGGTGCAACAGTAGTTGAAGAAAATGGTAAAGAATTAAATGATGCAAATGAAGGCATTGTAATAAAAGATACAAACAATAATGAATGGGTATGGATAGAAGTGCCAAAATCACAAATGCCAACGGGTTTAACATTTACGAATGAAACAGGATATTCTGAAGAAGACCAAGCAAAGTGTGATTCCATAACAGCAGCACTAAAAATATATGCAGACCCATATACAAAAGGAAGTGCAGATCAAATCGAAGATCCAAAATATAATAATTGGACAGACGAGTGGTATGACAAATTAGGTACAACATATGACGGAGAAAATGAATATAGTGAAATAAAATATATAACAAGTACTAGTAAATTTACAGAAGCAAAAGAATACTATGGAACAATATATAAGAATAATATTGAAACAGAAGAGGCAACAAGTTATGAATCAGGAACAAAATATTATGCAAAGATAACAGAAAAATTAAATGATGTATCTGGATGTGGATTAACACTAAGTGAATATAAAGAAACATATCAAAAAATGATAAAAAGTGTATATAATAATGGAGGATTTTGGATAGGAAGATATGAAGCAGGAATAGATGGGACAACAGAGTCAGCAGAAGAAAAGTCAGAAATTTTAGAATTAGGAAGAACACAATCAAATCAACCTCGTATAGATGTTAATAATTCACCAAAAGCGATAAGTCAAAAAGATGCAATACCATATAATTTTGTATATTGTAGTGAAGCACAAAAATTAGTAAGTAAAATGACACCAGATAGTAATAAAATAAGTAGTTTATTATTTGGAATCCAATGGGATTTAGTATGTAAATTTATAGAGGAAAAAGAAGTAAAAGAACAAGGAGAAAGTAGGAAAGCAAGTATAATAGCAACTATTAATTTAGATAGTGGAGAATGGGGAAACTATATAAATAAAACTTTTTCCGTTAATAGTACTAATGGTAAATGTGCTATTGCGTCTTCAACTAATAATTATGGTGCTACTGCAACATGGCAAAAAGTTCCAGAAAATTATACAAAGCCAGCAGTAACAGGATCACCAGAAGGAGTAGCAATATTTAGCGCAGGAGTAATGGAAAGAAATAAAAAATTAAATATCTATGATTTTGCAGGAAATGAATATGAGTGGACTTTAGAACATGCAACTGCGTACGCTAGCAGTCCTTGTAGCCGTAGGGGAGGCGGTTTCAATGGCGATAGCACTGACAGTCCAGCTTCTTTCCGCAATAACGACTATACGACCGGTGCCAGTTACAACAATTCGTTTCGTCCCGCTTTGTACTGAAATTTTTTAAAAAGTTGAGTTATGTAAATGAAAGAAACTAAAAAACGGAATAAAGATTTTCTATGCAATAAAATTGCTTAGAAAATCTAAAATCCGCATAATTATCTTCTACGGAAAGTCTATCATTTTCTAATTCTGACTTTCCTAGAATATAAATAAAATCACTCAAAATATTAGTAAAAAAACAACTAAAATGATATAACGAAAGCATAGAAAATACTAGTAGTTTGAGTGATCTTAATGTTAGAAAAATGTCGAAAATTGCGATGAAAAAAGTCTCAAAAGGTATTGCAAAAGCAATAAAAATGTGTTTTAATATCAAAAATAGCAATATTATCTTCTACGGAAAGTCTATCATTTCCAATTCTGACTTTCCTAGAATATAAAAAATTGCTAAAATGCAACTTTGCAATAACAAAAAGTTTATTTCAAAAATTAAATTTTAATTTAATTCTTAATTAATTTCTAAAATTCAATCTAAAAAATCCAATTAATTAAACAAAAAAATCCATAAGGAAGGAGGTTTATTTTTTAAAAATAAAAGTTCATAGTAAAAATATACTGCAAGGTATTGCAAAGTTCAAAAAAATTTTATATAATAAAAAGGAGGAATAATTATAGAAAAAGAAACAAAAAAACTACCATTAACATCTGATATAGTATTTAAAAGAGTATTTGCAAAAGAAGGAAACGAAGATTTATTAAAATCTTTATTAGAAGCAATTCTAGAAATACCAATAGAAAAAGTTACAGTAAAAAATCCAGAATTAGTACCAGATTTATATGATATAAAAGCAGGAATATTAGACATCAAAGTACAAATTAACAGTAATATAATTTGCAATATAGAAATGCAAGTACAAAATCAAAAAAACATGGATTCAAGAAGCACATTTTATATGTCAAGAATATTATCAGATGAAATAAAGAAAAAACAAGGATATCAAGAAGTAAAAGACACAATAGTAATTAACTTAATGAACTTTGAATTTTACAAAAGAAATAGTTATCACAATATAGCACATATGAAATTTGAAAAAACAAAAGAAAACGAATATGTAGAAATGGGCTATAAAAAAGAAGACGAAATAGCGAGCAAAGATTTAGAAATGCACTTTATAGAAATACCAAAATTTGTAAAGAAAAATCCAGAAGCAAAAACCAAACTAGAACAGTGGTTATGGTTAATTGCGGGGAGGGAGGATAAATTAGAAATGGCGAAGAAGGAAAATAAAAAAATAGAAAAAGCGATAGAAATAATAAAGCAAATGAGCATGGACGAAAAAGAGTGGGAGCTTTATAATTCTAGACAAATGGCCATATTAGATTACAATACTGGTATGAAAAATGCAAGAGCTGAAGGAGAAAATGAAGCCAAATTAGAAATAGCCAAAAACCTTTTAAAATTAAACATAGACATAGAAGACATCAAAAAAGCAACAGGGCTAACACGGAGAAGAATTAGAAAAAATAAAAACACACAAAACATCTCAATAATATAAAATACAAAAAACATAAAATCCTAAGTAAAAGTATTAATAAACAATTACTTAGGATTATTTTATAAAAAACAATATATTCAATCAACTAGCAAAAAACTTTATTCCAGTAGCAATAGCATTTTTCTTCATAATAGTTTTACCATACTCTAACAATTTAGACTCAAAGCCATTAGAAAAAGAAACAAACTTAGCAAACTCAGACAAAATAGAATAAAGCAAATAACTATTTTCAGACTTCCTATCTATACCATTTAAAATCAAATAATAAGAATCTTTCCACAAATACAAAGAAGAATTTTTAATAAGCCTATCATTACATAGTTTATGTAAATTTTTAACCGCAAAACAAAATTCACAAAAACCATCAAAATCTTCAAAACAACAAACTATATGATTATATGTACTAGAAAAAGACTTACGTTTAACAGTTGGTCTACACACTCTTTTAGTAGAAGAATTTGGCAAATACTTTGTAATAGTAAAAACAAAAGAATCCTCCAAAGAAGAAAACGCCTCAATCAATAATTTACAACCATCAGTATAAAAAGAAACCTCTTTTTCTGCCCTTTTCAAAATATCTAAAAAAAGTTCTTGAGATTCAATAGCATTACGCATAATATTATTAATATCATTATCATCTGTAGACAATTCACTCATATGAATAACAACACGAATTTTATTTTCTGTAAGTTTTTCAATTTTCATAAAAGCAAAACCCCCTTGATCCTATTAATTTTATTATACTACATACTGTATTATATTTAAAGGCACAAATTTTGGTAACAACAAAAATCTATAAACTTTTTTAAACTACTTGAAAAATTTGCTAATTCAATATATAATACAAAAGTAGAGTAAAAAAGGACAAGCCGTAGGAAAAAAGGAAAAATGGAGGTAGAAAAAAATGGCAACAAAAGAAAAAAACATATGGATACTATTAATATTTATATTATCAGGACTAGTAATAGGGGGACTACTAGGAGAACTAGCAGGAAAAATTGACTGGCTTTGGTGGTTATCATATTCACAAAGCTTTGGATTAGAAAATCCAATAGTATTAGACCTAAGTGTAGTAAAAATCACCTTTGCATTAATGTTTAAAATAAGTATATCAAGCATCATAGGAATGGGGCTTGCCATATTTATTTATAGAAAAGTATAAAATAGGGGCTAAACAGAACTAGAAAGGAAAGAAATCAATTTGCCAATAAAAATAAAACAACTACCAGAATTAGAAAGACCATACGAAAAATTAGAATGGTATGGAGAAAAAACACTTTCAAATGCAGAATTATTAGCCATAATAATAAAAACAGGAACTAAACAAGAAACATCAGTGCAACTAGCACAAAAAATAATAAACTTAAGCAGTAACCCCCAAGAAGGGTTAAACTTTTTGCGAAACATAAGCTTAGAAGAACTAATGCAAATAAAAGGAATAGGAAGAGTAAAAGCAATACAACTAAAAGCATTAGGCGAAATAGCAAATCGTATGGCAATGCCATTAAACTGTAAAAAGCTAAAAATAACAAAACCGATAGACTTAGTAAACATATTAATGGAAGAATTAAGATTTGAGCAAAAAGAAATTTTAAAAATAGTAATACTTAGCAATAAAAATGAAATACTAAAAATAAAAGACATTTCAAATCGGAGGAAACAATTATATAAAAATAACAGCAAAAGACATCTTACAAGAACCCATAAAAATGAAAGCAAGCAAAATAATATTAGTTCATAATCATCCATCAGGAGATGCAACCCCAAGTAAAATAGACATAGACTTTACCAAATATATAAACCAAGCATCTAAACTAGTTGGAATAGATCTATTAGACCATTTAGTAATAGGAGACAAAACCTATACTAGCATTTATTCACAACAAAAGACTAAAATAGAGGAAAATTAAGAAAGGAAAGAAAAAAATGGGAATTTTTACATTCGGATCAAAAGACATTGGGATTGACTTAGGAACAGCCAATATTTTAGTAACATTAAAAGGAAAGGGAATAATTTTAAAAGAGCCATCAGTAGTTGCAATAGACAGAAAAACAGGGGAAATAATGGCAACAGGAAATGAAGCAAAAGAAATGCTTCGGAAGAACACCAGAACAAATAAAAGCAGTAAGACCATTAAAAGATGGAGTAATTGCAGACTTTACAGCAACGCAACTAATGTTAAAAAACCTAATCGAAAAAATAGGCTCAAGATACAAAATAGGAAAACCAAGAGTTGTTGTAGGAGTGCCATCTGGAATAACAGAAGTAGAAGAAAGAGCAGTAGAAGAATCTGTAATCCAAGCAGGAGCAAAAGAAGTATACCTAATAGAAGAACCAATGGCAGCAGCAATAGGTGCAAACTTAGATGTAGGTGAACCAAGTGGAAGTATAATTGTAGACATAGGAGGAGGAACAACCGAAGTAGCAGTCATTTCATTAGGAGGAATAGTTATAAGTCATTCTCTACGCATAGCAGGAGATGAACTAGACGAAGACATAGTAAACTATATAAAACACGAAAAAAACTTAGCAATAGGAGAAACAACAGCAGAACAAATAAAAATGGAAATTGGTTGTGCCATGCCACTTATGACAGAAAAAACAATGGAAATTAGAGGAAGAGATTTAAGTGACGGTTTGCCAAGAAATATAAACGTAACATCAACGCAAATTGAAGAAGCAATGAAAGAATCAATATCTAAAATCGTAGAAATAGTAAAACTAACATTAGAAAAAACCCCACCAGAACTTGCATCAGACATAATGGAAAAAGGAATAGTCTTAGCAGGAGGGGGAGCATTAATAAAAAACTTAGATAAATTACTAAGTATGGAAACAGGAATGCCTGTATACATTGCTGAAGAACCATTAGATGCAGTTGTTAGAGGTACAGGAAAAACCTTAGAAGACTTAGAAAGACTAAAAACAGTTTTAGTAAACAGTAGAAAAAGAAGATAAAAAAACAAGGAGTAAAAAATGTATAGAAGTAAAAAAGCCGGAATGATAGGTGTAATAATAACAATCATAATATTAATATTTATTGTTATATTTTCAAATGGAGATTCCAACAATACCTTCTTTGAAAACATAGCAAACAATTTAGTTATGCCAATTCAAAATGGGCTAACATATTTAAAAAACCAATTAAGTGGAAACGACACATTTTTTACAGACATAAATAATCTGAAAGAAGAAAATAAAGAATTAAAACAAAAAAATAGTGAATTAGAGCAATCTTTAAGAGAATTAGAAAACATCAAAACAGAAAATGAAACACTAAAAGAATATCTAAACTTAACACAAAAATACGGAGAATACAAAACAATACCAGGATATGTAATAAACAAAGATATAAGCAATTACTCAAAAACAATAGTAATAAACATCGGCAAAAAAGATGGAGTAGAAGAACAAATGACAGTAATAGGAGACAAAGGCCTAGTAGGGCATGTCATTTCTGTTACAGACTCAACAGCAAAAGTACAAACAATTATAGATACAGCAAGTTCAGTTAGTTGTTCAATGAGCACAACAAGTGATAGCATAGTATGTAAAGGAACATTAGATGACATGTCATTATTAAGAGCAATGTACATTCCAACAGAAGCAAATATTATCCAAGGAGATAGCATAGAAACATCAGGACTTGGAGGAATTTATCCAAAAGGAATACACATAGGCACAGTAAAAAAAGTAGCAAATACGCAAAACTTAACAGACCGTTATGCACTAATAGAAACAGCAGTAGACTTTAACAAACTAGGAACAGTATTAGTAATAAACAATAAATAAAAAAGAGGTGAACTAATTGAAAAGAGTAATAATTAACATTGTTTTAATCATTACAGCAATAATATTATACATTTTACAAACAAATCTTTTTAATTGGTTCACAATAGCAGGAATCATGCCAAACATATTTGTAATATATGTATTATTTATAGGGCTATTTCGGAAACAAAACAATGGGAACAATATATGGACTAGTAATAGGATTATTTTTAGACCTATTAATAGGTGCAAGAATAGGAATAAACTGTGCTTGCCTAGGAATAATAGGATTTTCAGCAACAATATTTGATAGAAACTTTTCAAAAGATAGCAGAATGACAATTATGGTAATGGTAATGGTATCAACAGTTATATTTGAAGTACTAGCATACTTACTAAATTATTTATTAGTATCAATAAATATTGAAATAATTAACTTCATAAGAATTTTAGCAATAGAAGTAATATACAATGCAATACTAACAATAATACTATATCCATTAATACAAAAATCAGGATATTATATAGAAAACGAATATAAAGGAAATAAAATTTTAACAAGATATTTTTAAAAAAGAAGGTGAAAATATTGGCAAAACGAGCAAAAAAGAAAATAAACCTCAACTTAAGATTTAATATTCTAACAGTAATAATGTATATTGTTGGAATAATATTAATTGCCCAATTATTTTCACTTCAAATAGTACATGGCGCAGAATATAGAGAAGAATCAAACACAAGGCTAACAAGAGAAACAACCTTAGAAGCAGCAAGAGGTTCAATATTAGACAAAACAGGAACACCACTTGTAACCTCAAAAATGGAATTTTCACTAGAAATGTATAAAAGTAAAGTAGAAACAGAAGACCTAAACCAAGCAATCTTAAACATGGTGCAAGTACTTGAAAAATACCAATGCACATATATAGACTCTCTACCAATAAAAATAGAGCCAGTTTTTGAATATACCATAGCAGATGAAACCTTAGAAAAGTGGAAAGAAGCTAACAAAATAGACAAAAATGACTCAGCAGAGCAAGCCTTTTATAAATTAAAAGAAAAATACAAAATAAACAATAACAACATACAAGATATAAGAAAAATAATGGGAATTAGATACCTACTTACACAAAATGGATACAGTAGCACACGAGCAGTAACAATATCAAAAAGCATCTCAAGAGAAGCAGTAGCAGAATTTAGCGAAAGCGCCGAAAAATTTGCAGGAATTAACATTGTAGTAGAGCCAATAAGACAATACACATCTGGAAACTTAGCATCACACATACTAGGATATGCATCACAAATTGATGCAACCGAATATGAATCAAGAAAAGAAACATACAGTCAAAATGATATAATAGGAAAAACAGGGATAGAATATGTATTTGAAGAATATTTAAAAGGAAAAAACGGAATAAAGCAAATAGACATGGCAGTAGATGGAACAACAACAGCAGAATACATCTCAAAAGAAGCAGTAGCAGGAGCAGACGTTATACTTACAATTGATGCAAACCTTCAAAAAATCACAGAAAATGCATTAGCAGCAAACATACAAAAAATAGCATCTGGAGGATTTGGACAAAAATTCAATACAAATGCGGGAGCATGTGTAGTAATGAATGTAAATACAGGAGAAATCTTAGCAATGGCAAGCTATCCGGACTATTATCCAGAAGACTTTGTAGGTGGAATAAGTGAACAAAATTGGGCCAAATATCGTGACAATCAATCAAAACCATTAGTAAATAAAGCAACCCAAAATTCTTATTCTCCAGGATCAACCTTCAAAATGGTAACAGCAATAGCAGGATTGGAATCAGGAACAATTACAACACAAACAAGAATAAACGATACAGGTACCTATAGAAAATATAGTGACTATCAACCAAAATGTTGGAATCGTTCAGGTCATGGTTACATGAATGTAACAAGCGCAATAGAGCAATCTTGTAACTACTTTTTCTATGACACTGCAGATAGAATGGGAATAGACACTTTGGCAAAATATGCAAAATACTTTGGATTAGGCACAAAAACAGGCATAGAATTACAAAGTGAAACACAAGGAGTATTAGCAAGTAAAGAAACAAGAGCAATTGTACATCCAAATGATGCATACTGGAATCCAGGATTCACATTACAAGCAGCCATTGGGCAAAATGATAACGAATTTAGCCCTGTACAAATGGCAAGATATATTAGTATGCTTGCAAATGGCGGAAAACCAATAGATGTAACAATAGTAAAAGCAATTAGAAAATCAGATGGAAGTGAAGCATCAAAACAAGAAATTGACCAATTTATAAACAAAAAATTAGGATTAACACAAGAAAACAATGAAGAAGGAATACAATTAAACAAAAAAAATCTAGATGCAGTATTACAAGGAATGAAATCAGTTACAAGTGATGGAGCAGGAACAGCATATTCAACATTTAGAAACTTCAACATTACTGTAGGAGGAAAAACAGGTTCAGCAGAAGCACCAAACAATCAAACACATGGATGGTTTGTTGGATTTGCCCCATTTGAAAACCCAGAAATAGCAATAGTTACTGTAGTAGAAAATGGTGGACATGGAAATTACACAGCAGAAGTAGCAAGAGATATCATGGCAGAATACTTTGGAATGAATACACAAAATGTAGAAGAAAATATGAATGCCATACCATATATTGAAATAATGATGTAAAGAAAAAGGCTGAAAGGTTGAAAATTGTGCCTTAGGAAGGAATGAATAAAAATGAAAAATTGTGTTAGTATTAATTTAAAAAAAGATGAAATAGTAATAAAACTAAACGAAGAAGCAGAACAAATAGAAATTATAGGAAGTCTAAAAAAGAAATTACCAGAGCTAAAAAAATTATATCAAGACGAAAAAACACCAATACTAGTTACAGGAAAAGTCTTAAAAAATAAAGAAATAGATCAAATAAAAGAACTAATAAAAGAAAAAATAGATGTAGAAATTGACTTTGAAACACCAAAAGGTCTAGGGCTACATAGTATAAAAAGAACTTTTGAAAAAGAAATAGCAGTATCAGAAACAAGATTCCATAGAGGATCTTTGCGTTCTGGTCAAAAAATAGAAACAGAAGGAAGCATAGTAATAATTGGAGACATCAATTCAGGAGCAGAAGTAATAGCTTCAGATAACATTATTGTACAAGGAGCTCTAAGAGGGCTAGCCCATGCAGGAGCCAAAGGAAACAAACAAGCAATCATCGCAGCAGGTTTAGTAGACACAGTACAAATTAGAATTGCAAATGTAGTAAAAGAAATCAACCGTGATGAAGAACCTATGCACAAACAAGCATATGTATCAATACAAAATGACAAAATCATCATAGAATAATTTGCAAAAACATAAAAAACCTAGCTAATTAGTAATAAAATCAAGGCAATATATAACAGTTCGTCTTGTACACCTTCTTGGTATAGTAAAAATAACAAACCAATAATAATAATATCATCTAGATATAATTCAATCCCAAAAATTTCAAAAATCGGTTCATTAATATCATTATTAAAAAGAGGATTTTTGAAACGCACAGGGCCAAAAGAAGAATAGCTAGATGATTTTTCTTTATTTTCTTCATTTTCTTTATTTTCAGTCTCTTTATGACTGTTATAATTTGGGTAAAAAGGTCTTGGTATGTAAGGCGGATAAAAAAACGTCATTTACGATTATTCTCCTTGTTATCATTTTTTAGCAAATCTGCAATTTTGGCAATATTCAACATATTGGCATATTGATCTAGCTTCTCTTTTTTATTATCGCGTAAATAAGGCTTCAAAGAATAAAGCAAATTAGCCCTTGGATCATTAGAATCATTCAACTTTTCCATTATAGACTTCATCTTTAAAATAGTATTCATATCAATTTTACTAAAATCAAAATTAGAATTAGAATTAGAGTTAGAATTAGAATTCTTACCAGAAGATTGTGAATTTTGGTTCATCATAGAAGAAAAATTTTGCATCATTTCAGGCGGAATTTGAGAGATTACATCATTTAATTCTCCTTTATTTATCATATCTTTAATTTTATTAATTGTATTTTCATCAAAATTCATATTATTCAAAAAAATCACCTCTATAATAATATATGAAGAAATATAAAAAAATTTACTATAAAAAGTTCAATATGTTTTTTATTTAAATTACAGACTGTTAAAAAGCATTTATAATATTTTTTATAAATTTGTGTGTCGCAACTTACAAAATAAAAAATAAAATGTAAGTTGCTCCAATCGCACTCCGCTTTGCTTCGTTTGGTCGCTTACGCATTTATAAAAAATATTATAAATGCTTTTTATTATAGTCTGTTATGTAGCTAGGAGTTATAAATAAAAAATATATTGAACTTTTTATATATAATTGATTGAAGTATGAACAACAACATAAATTTACATAAAAAGTTAAAAAAATCCAATGAAACCATTGAAAAATCCAAAAAAATGATGTATAATAAAAGATGACGGTATTAAATATTACAAAATGTAACAAAAAAATAATATTTTGTAATATAAAAACAATAAACTTATTTTCCGTAAAACAAAAAACGGTACAAATCCTGAAAACAAAAAAAATAGGGGTTGATTTATTTTTTTATTAGTATATATTATATATTAGAAACATTGGGTAAAACCCAAAATACAAGGAGGACGCTATGAAAAATAGAATTTTAAAAACATTACTTATTTTATTAGTCATTTTTACAATGACATTCGCAAATTTCGCATTTGTGGGAAAGGGATTAATTAGTTACGCTGCAGACAACTCATCAACTAATCATCAAAATATAGAATTTGAAGCCTATTTTAAAGATGAGAACAACAATAAAGTTACAAAACTAAAAAAAGAAAACATCCAAGAAGAAACCTTTTTATACTTGAACTTAAATGTAAAAAGAGAAGGATATTTCAATGGAGAAATTTCTTTAGAAAATAGTAACTTTACATTAAAGGAAGCAGATAGTGAATATGTAAGCAAAATAGAGAATAATACTATCTACCTAAATCAAATTAATGTAGGAGCAGCAGGAGAAATAAAAGTAAAAATAGAACCTATTAAAGAAAACTACTTTAATACAGGTTTATTAAGCATTGTAAGTAGAATTAATTTAAATGGTATTTATAGAGATAGTACTCAAAAAGACATCAATATTAAAGCAACAAAGCAAGTAACCTTTGAAATTGCTGAAAACAACACAGAAGAGGATATATTAAATGAAATGACTGTAATTACAAATAAAATAATGAATATAGATGGTCAAGACAAAAGGGTAGTACAATTTTCATACAACTTAGGATTAAAAGAAAATAACTATCCAATAGAAGAAATAAAAGCAACAATAACAATTCCTTCAATAGATAATAAGAATGCAGAAGATATTGCAAGTATATGTTACTTCAACAATATGACAGCTTTTCGTTTTGACTATGAAAAAAATAATTTAACACTAACACTAAAAAACAGTCCAAACAACGAAAACAAAGTAAGATGGAAATCAGAAGGATCAGAAAACATAGTTATAACTTGTATTTATGATAAAGAAGTAAACGTAGAAAATACAGAATTTGAATTTACCCAAGAAATGAGTTTATATGATGGAAAAAAATTAGAAACAAGCGGTAAAGTAACAGTAAGCGCAGAAGAATTAGACAATATAATTCAAATGAATAGTCAAAACACAGAAGAAAGTATTTATAAAGGAAAACTAAATTCTGGTATAGCAAGACAATATCAAAATAAAACAGAACTAAAAATAAATTATGCACCTGCTATTTCTCATATAGAATTAACAGAAAAAGCAAGCAAATTTGTATTAGAAAATCAAGAAGTAAAAGCAAATGTAACATTTGACAAAACTACAGTAAAAAAATCAGATATTGAAAAAATATTTGGACAAGATGGATCTATAACAATTTATGATCAAAATGGAACAACATTAGGAACAATAACAAGTGCATCAGAAGCAGATTTACAAGGAAATATTAACATATCTTATGAAGGAAAAAATGTTACTCAAATTATGATAAGAGCTACTAATCCTATAAAAGAAGGTAGATTAGAAATAATAAACACAAAAACAATACAAGATTCTAGAGACATAGCACCAAATGCAAGTGAATTAAAAAATAACGTAAAAGTTCAATATAACTCACAAAATGAAAGTCAAGAAAAAGAAATTTCTATGAAATTAGAAGACACAATAATAAAAACAAAATTAGAATTAAGTAGAGAAGATTTATCAACAGCCATCTCAAACAATATAGAAATAAAAGCAGTTTTATTATCTAACAATGAACAATACGACTTATTTACAAATCCACAAATTGCAATACAACTACCAGAGCAAGTAGAAAACATAACAATTAACGATGTATATTTTCTATATGAAGATGAGCTAAAAATTAAAAACTATACAGTAGATGGAAAAACAATATATATAAATACTGAAGGTACTCAAACACAATATCACGAAGGAGTTGTAGAAGGTAGTACAATTATAATAAATGCAACAATTACTACAAACCCAAAAGTACCAACATCAGATGCAGAAATTAGAATGATTTGCATGAATGGTGAAAAAACAGAAGCAGTATCTCAATCAATAAAAATAGTTGCACCAAAAGATCTTACAACAGTATACAACATACAAGGTTTAGGAATAGAAACATTAGGACAAGAAGAAACAAAACAAATAATGATGGAAAAAAGTAGCAATAGTAAAGAATTAGAAGTACAAATTGAAATCATTAACAATAATCAAAACAGTATAGAAAACGTAAAAATATTAGGAGACTTACCAACAAATAGTGAAGTCAATAATATGGGAATTCAAATAATAAATGGAATAACAGTACAAAACAACAGCAATGCAAAAGTTTATTATTCAGAAAATTCTAAAGCAACAGATGACATAGAAAATACAGAAAATGGATGGAAAGAAACTATTGCAGAAAATAGTAAAGTATGCAAATTTTTAATTATAGTTAGCAACATAGAATCACAAAATAGTTTGCAAGCATCATATAAAATTATGGTTCCTGCTAACTTAGAATATAACCAAGTAGCTAAAACAGGTTATACAATAAAGAGTACAGATAGCCGGAACAGGTGTAGAAAGTCAACTATCTTCTACTGTAATTGAAATGCAAACAGGAATTGGTCCAGAAATTCAAGCAAAATTAACAGCAAGCAAAGGTGGACAAGACATTACTGCCCCAGTAAGAAATGGAGAAGTAATTAGTTATAACATAGAAGTTAGAAATACAGGTTCAGAAGATATGAATAACATATCAGTAAAAGCAAATGTACCAGAAGGAACAATTTTTGTAAGACCAGAAGAAAATTATGAATACACAGGAGCATCTTACTATAAAGAATTCGACTATAAAACATTTGAAGGATTAATTCAAACTCTAAGAGTAGGAGAAGTAGTAAATATATCTTATGAAGTTAGAGTAAAAAATGACACAGAAGCTGGAACAGAATTGAAAAATCAAGCAGAAATAAAATACGGAGAAGTTACTAAACAAACAGAAGAAGTAAAAAACAGTGTATCTAAAGGAAATATAAGAGTTACAGTAAAAAGAATTACAGATAAAAATGTAAATTTATATAAATCAGGAGTAGTACAATATTTTGCAATAATAGAAAATATTTCAAACGAAAAACAAGAAAATTTAAAAGTAAGAACAAATCTTTCAGAAGGATTAGAAGTAAATAGAGTAATGCTAACAACTAATATGCAAGTGGAAGAAGGAGAAATTTTCGATACTAATAATCAAGAGGGAAATCAAAATGGCCAAGTAGGAAATACAGACGTTATTGAAATAGATGAAAAAGACATACCAAAAACAGAAGAAATAACTTATAGTAAAGAAATGAACATCGGAGATTTAGAACCAGGACAAAACAAAGTAATAAGTTATGACTTAACAATAAACGAAGTACAAAATGATGCGCCAATAGAATTTTCAGTAGAAGTAGTAGAAGGAAAAGAACAATATCAATCAAACAGATGGCAAGACAATGTAAGAAATATAGATGTAAACCTATCTATGACAACAAATACACAAAATGAATATGTACACTCAGGAGATATAATAAAATATACAATATCAGTAGAAAATAAAACAGATGCAGAAACAAATTTATTAGAAATACAAGATAATATACCAATGGCATTAACAATAAACAAAGTAACTTTAGATGGAAAAGAAGTTCGGAGAAATAAGTTCAAATAACATTAGAATACCTGTGCAATTACAAGCTAACGGAAAAAATACAATTGAAATTGAAACAGAAGTTGACTATTCAGAATCAAGAAAAACAGCAGAACCTATTACAAATGTTGCTTCAGCTGAATTATATGGTCAAAATATAGCAACAACAGAATCTATAAATCATATAATAGAAGCGGACGAGCAAGAAGATTCTGATCCAAATACAACTGATCCAAATACGACTGACCCAAATACAACTGATCCAAATACGACTGATCCAAATGGAAACAATGGAGATAATGGAAATGGCGAAAATAATAGCAACACTGTAGAAAATAATGATATAGCAAGTGGAAATAGAACAATCATGGGTGTAGCATGGTATGACGAAAATGCTAATGGAAAGAAAGAACAAGGAGAGCAATTATTAAGTGGTATAAAAGTAAAATTATTAAATGCAAAAACAAATAACTTAGTAAAAGACGAAAAAGATAAAACATTAGAAGCTACCACAAATGAAAATGGACTTTATGTATTAGATAAAATAGCAAATGGAGAATATATTGTTATATTTGAATATAATAATGCTCAATATGCTTTAACAAAATATAGAGTAGAAGGATTATCAGAAGCAGAAAATTCAAATGCACTATTAAATCAATTATCAATTGAAAACCAGACAAAAGAAGTTGCTTCAACAGACATACTAACAGTTAACAACCAAAACATTTCAAACATAAATATTGGTTTAATGAAACTACAAAAATTTGACTTAGAATTAAATAAAACAGTAAATAAAGTATTAGTTCAAAATGCTAGTGGAACTACAGTAAGAGAATATCAAGATGCAGATTTAGCAAAAATAGAAATACCAGGAAAAGAACTAAATGGCTCAACAGTTATAATCGAATACAAAATTAGTGTATCAAACATAGGAGAAGTAGAAGGATATGCTAGAAAAATAGCAGATTATGTACCAGCAGACCTAAGATTTAGTTCTGAATTAAATAAAGACTGGTATCAAGTAGGAAATACATTATACACAGAAAAATTAGCAAACGAAAAAATAAAAGCAGGAGAAACAAAAACAATTACTTTAACTTTAACAAAAACAATGACAGAAAATAATACAGGTTCTGTTCCAAATATAGCAGAAATAGTATCATACTATAATGAATTAGGCTTAAAGGACATAAATTCAACACCAGGAAACAGAGCTAAGGCAGAAAATGATTATAGCCAAGCAGACACAATTATAAGTGTTAAAACTGGAGAAATTGTATACACAGGATTCATCATTGCAGGCATAGTAGCATTAGGAATTGTAGCAGTAATAATTGCAATAAAAAAGAAAAACACAATTGACGAGATATAGGAAAAAAGAAAGGAGGAAATAAATAATGAGTAAAATAAAAAAACTAACAATTAGCATGGCAATAGCTTTTCTTGCTATACTGGGAATATGTATCAGTTCTAATGCATATTATGTAGGTCAATATGTAGATGTAACATTAAACGCTTATAATTACAACGGAAATATTTATTGTGTTGAACATACGCAAGCATTAAGAGATCACAATTATTATAACATAATATCTCAAGTAACAATAGAAGGAAAAAAATCAACTGATTATAGAGGAAATACAATAAATAGCTGGCATAATGCAAAACTAGCATATATATTATCATCTACAAATGTAGGAGCAGTAAGAAATGAAGTATGGAACTATATGTACACATGGTTAGCAAATGTAGGTATACATCATAGTGGATTATATCAAGGTTTCTCAAATGGTGTACATGGTGTTGTAACCGGTCTTAAGGGAGAAGCTGAAAAATATGCTGACAATTTCGAAAAAGAACAAAAAATCACTGATAATACCGATCAAGACAGTATAAAGGTAAAACTTTATAGCACAGATAGAAAAGATTACATAAAAGTAGGACCATTTAATTGGACATTTCCAGGAACAATGAAAAACATTGAACTAGAAGACCAAAACGAAAAGAAAATAAATAATGTTTTATATAGTATATATAGAGGCGGAAAACAACAATTTGTTGATGCAAGTGAAATTATCTCTGACAAGAATTTCTATGTATATGTACCACTATCTACAGATGTAACAAAATTAACTAAAATTACTGGAAACGTTAGTAGTTCAGTAAAAGGTGTAACAATATGGTTTTTAGAATCAACAGAAGGATATAAGCAAAATTTAATAATTAGAGAACCTAAAGATGCGCCATATCCTATAACAACACCATTTAAAATTAATATTAATCTTTTAGGAAATTTAAAAATAATAAAAGTAAATGAGAAAAATCAAAAAGTAGTATTACCAAATGTAGAATTCATAATTCAAAATGTAGCAACAAAAAAATATTTAGCAAAGGATGAACACAATAATATTTATTATGAAGAAAATAGAGAAAGTCCAAACATAATATGGAAAACAGATGAAAATGGTGTAATAGAAATTAAAAACATCATATTAGGAAAATACATGATATATGAAATAGCAAATCCAAATTATGGTTACGAAATCAACACAGAAGGAACACCAGCAAAAGTTGAATCTGGAGAAGAAGCTAAAGTTGTACTTCCAAACCCACAAATTTATGTAAAATTATCTGGATTTGTATGGCAAGATATAGTAGACTCTAAAACAGAAGATGGAAAAGATAGAAATAACTTATTTGCAGAAGGAAACGAAACACAAGACATATTATTTGATAACATTACAGTTAGACTAAAAGATAGAAGAACAGGAGAAACTGTAAAAGAAACAAAAACAGGTCAATTATCAGAAATCTATCAAGGACCACCTCCAGAACAAGCACATTATAGTGATGAAAACGGACATAATGGACATGGAGAATACTTATTTACAGATGTATTAATTGAAGAATTAGAAAATTACTACATAGAATTTGAATATGATGGATTAACATATACAAACGTGGATCTAATGTATAATGACAATAGCAAGATAGATGTAAATGGTTTAGTATATATGGACAAAAACAATGGTTCAAAAGCATCTGAATCAGACGAATTAAGAAGACTATTTAATAGTTATTTCTCTAAAATAGAAGGAAGAACAAGAAACACAGGAGTAACAATAGATGCTAATGGAAACGCAAAATTTGACTTATCATATAACCTTGATCCTATAAAACGAGAAGCAATTTTACAAAACTTTGGTCAATACTTAATCACAGCAAATACAGAAGAAGCAAACTTCAACATAAGAGATCACTTTACATATGGACAAGAAGAAATAAAACATATAAACTTAGGATTGCATAAAAGAGAAATGCCAGAAGTGAAAATTCTAAAAGATATATACAATGTAAGATTATCAATAAACGGTTATGAACATATCTATGACCATGCAAGCAGAATAAGTAATCAAGGAGCATATGAAAACGGATTTAATGTAGGTGTTAGATATGAAAAACCAGATGGAGATTATTACAAAACAGCAGTTTACAAATCAGACTACACATATACTAACGAAGCCGATAAAAGTAAAGAATTAAAAGCATATATAACATATGCAATAGCAATAGACAATATGTCTGACAACTTATTAACAAAAGTAAATAGAATTGTTGATTATTTTGACAATAGATATCTAAAAGATGATATTAAAATAGGAACAAAAGTAGATGATAAAGGACTTGTAGTAGACGAAATACAAGAACAAATAGACGAACAGTATAATGAAGGCAAATATAGCAAAATGACTATTGATTTAGACAATAGCCCAATAGTACAACAACAAAGTCAAACCGGAATATTATTTGTACAATTTGCTCTAAGTAGAGAAGCAATTGCAACAATTTTAGACGAACAAGGAAATAGTAATGATTCACAAAGATTATTAGACAATGTAGTAGAAATAGCATCATATTCAACATATGATAAAGACGGAAATATATATGCTGCAGTTGATAAAAAATCTGCGCCAGAAAATGCAATACCAGGAAATGAAGCAACATATGAAATCGATACAGGTAAATCACCAGCATTAAGATTAGAAGTAGCAAATGCAAGACAACTTACAGGAAAAGTATTCTTAGATGGAACACCAGCAGACACACAAGTTGGAAAAGTACGTTTAGGTACTGGAAAATATGAAGATGGAGAAACTGGAATTGGAGATGTTGATATTACCTTTACAGAAACTTCTGGAAGCGGAAAAGTATATACTGCAAAAACAGATGCAAATGGAGACTTCTTAATAGAAAATTATATTCCAGGAGACTATACATTAACATACACATGGGGTAGTGACAAATATACAGTTCAAGATTATAAAGGAACAATTTACAATACTTCAAGAAACCAAAATGATAAGAGTTGGCATAAACAAGACGTTGGAACAAGGTATACAGATGCAATAGATAATTATGACCAAGAGCAAGACGCACCAAAAGGCTCAAGACTACAAATAGATAACGAAATTAAAGAAGTAAAAAGCTCAACCAAATCATCATTGACAAGAAACAAAATGGATTCTACAACACCTACAATGGGAATGACTATAGAAAACGTAGCAAATTTATCCGAAAAGATTACAACTTCATCTGACGGTGACGAATTGAAATACAAAGTAGAAAATGTAGACTTTGGAATTGTAGAAAGAGCAAGACAACAAATGGAATTAGAAAAACGTGTAAAATCATTTAGAATTACATTAGCAAATGGTCAAATATTAACAGATGCAGAAATAATAGAAGAAGAAGACGCAAATGGAAATAAAGTTAGAAAACTTACTGGAGAAAACACAAGTAATGTAACATATATGGGACCAAGTAATAACCATCCAAAAAACGGATATATAAAAGCAGAGTTAGATAATGAATTATTACAAGGTTCAACACTAGAAGTAGGATATGTTATAGTAGCAACAAACAAGAGTGAACTAGATTACACATCAGAAAATTACTATAAATACGGAACACAAGAAGGAGAGTTAGTAAAAATAGCACCATCAGGAATAGTAGATTACTTAGATAATAATTGGGCATTTAATGCAGAAAAGAATAAAGATTGGCAAGAAAAAACATTAGACGAAATAAAAACTATGGTAGTAGACAAAGTGTATACAGACCCAGGATCAACAATAAAAAATAAAAGAATATTATACACAGATAGTCTAAAAGATAAAGCTTTAACACCTTTAGCACCAGATAATACAGCTCAAGTAGAATTAAATGTTTCAAAACAATTATCAGTAACAGACGAAATATCATTAGATAACGAAGCTGAAATAACACAATTAACAAAAACAGGTGGAGGATTGCTATATGATTGTATACCAGGTAACTACACACCAGGAACAGGAAAAACAGAAATAGATGACACTATGGCAGAAACAGTAAGTGTAACACCACCTACAGGTGAAAATCTAAATTACATTGTACCAATCGCAATTGGAATAATAGCATTAGTTATCTTAAGCTCAGGAATAATAGTCATCAAGAAAAAAATAATAGACAAAAATAAATAAACGTCATGAAATATCTTAAAAAAATAACCAAAGGTTAAATACCTTTGGTTATTTTTGTATATTCTAGGAAAACTTACGCAAATCTGTAATTGCGCCAAACAACAAAAAAATGTAACAAATATTACACAAATGTAAAAAAAAATTAAAAAAACGACCAATAACTGCAAAATAAAGTATCCTTAAGAGAAAAAACGGACAAAAAAAAAGGTGGAAAAAATATCTATTTACAAACCAAAAAAAAGATTATATAGTAAAATTAGTATTTATTTGATTTTGGAGGTCAACAAAATGAAAAAAACAGTATATGTATTTTTAATATCCATGATATTATTAGGAACAATATTAACACTAAAACTATTGCCAATTACAAGCTTTGGAGCAGACACAAAAGCAATTAATATTAATAATACATTGGAAAAATACATTAATTACTATTTATCTGAGGAAGACAAAGGAATAATAGTACAATACAATGTAGAAACAAAAATAGAATATGGAGAAAAAGGAAAAGTACCAGTAGAGGAAAGTGAAATAGAAATAAACTTAAGTAAAATAGACAATAAATACCCACAAGAAGTAAAAGTTATTTCACAAAATGGCTATGAAAATAGTAATCAATACAATCCAACTACAGGTATATTAACCATACAAACAAATGAGCAAAAAGAAGAAGAAAAAAGCAATTACATCCTAATCTGTTATTATGACACATATACACAAGAGACCCCACAAAGAGATTTAGAAACAAAAGTAGTAGCTAAATCTATATTTGCTGATGACAAAGAAATAGTTGTAAGTAAGGAAGAACAATATAAAGATACAGTAACAGAAAACATAGGAAAATTAACCTCAATTGATACAAAAACTCAAGACATTTACAATGGATATATGAAATCAAATAAAATAAATGGAACAAAATATATAACAGAATATGAGCAAATAAATCAAATAATGATAAGTAAAAAAGAAGCACAAAAAACAATAGAAATGCAAGAAAAAAGTAATTTTGTAAGTCAAGAACAAGAATTAAAGAATAATAATGATATAATATATAAAAGCACAAAAATTGAAGAAAAGACAGTAAAAAACATTTTAGGAGAAGAAGGAAAGATAGAATTCCTAGACGAAGAAGGAAATATAATAGACACAATAGATAAAGAAACACGGATATGACGAAAACGGAATTTACACAGTAAATTATGAAAACGAACCAAAAGAAATAACAATAAGAACAAGTGAAGTTATAAAAGAAGGATATTTAAATTTAAAACATACAAAACAAATAAAAGAAAATGCACCAATTGTAGAAAACATGGAAATAAAAGACACAATAAAATTAAACGAAATAGAAGAAGAATATGAATTCAAAACAGAAATAAAAGACTCAAAAACAAAAATAGATGTAAATGTAAGTAATACAAAATGGAGTAACAAACAACAAAATGAAGTAACATTTGATATCAATTTAGAAGCAAAGACAATTAAAGAAAACATGCTAAGAAATCCATACATAGAAATAGAGCTTCCAAGTGAAGTAGAAAAGGTAATTTTAGGAACAAGCAACATATTTTATGCAAATAATTTAGAACTAACCGAACCAAGCATAAACATAAATGGAAAAGGAAACAAAGTAATAACAGTAAGCTTAGTTGGAATTCAAGATCAATATTATGACAACGAATTAGACTTAGTAACAAATGTAAAAATACCAGCAACAATCATCTTACAAAAAGATATGGAACAAGACATAAATGAAGAAACAATTAATGTAGTATATGCAAACCAATACACAATTAATAATAGTTATGAAATAGGAACACAAAAAATAGACCTACAATTAGAAAATTATAAAGAAGAAACAAATACAATCTATCAATCTGCACAACCAGTATTACTAGAAAATAATAACGAGTTATCATTAGAAGTAACACCAATAAAAGGAGGAGTAACCTTAAATAATAATGATAACATATATGAAGGCGAATATATAAAATATAATATAAAAGTAACAAATACATCTAAAGAAGATATTGAAAATGTAAAAATATTAGCAAACATTCCAGATGGAGTAACATATGCAGAATTAGAGGCAAAATATTTTAGCTTTCGTGGAAAATACAAATATAATTTCGACAAAGACCTTACTCAAAAATTAATAGAAATAAGTTCATTAAAAGCAGGAGAATCAATAACGAAATATTATGAAGTAAAAGTAGATGACTTATCACAAGAAGAAATTATGAAGCCAATAAATACAAAAATTGATTTATTGATTGGTAATCAACCAGTACAGACTTATGAAATAGCAAATACAATAAATAAAGCAAAAGTACAAGCATATATGAATGCTATGTATGACTATATGGCATTTGAATATGGATTTAATTTAAAATCAGATGAAGATAAAGAAGTGGAAGTAAAATTACATTTTCCTGAAGAACTTGTATTAGAAGAAATACTTTATAAAAATAAGGTAGTTGATACAAACTCAATTGATGATAGTTCAACAGATAGTGGATTTGAAACATTATATTATGTACCTATTAATAATGAAACAGGAAATGTAAAAGAAACTAGAAATATAGAATTTGATTTATCTGATGATAACATAGTAACTATAAAATTACATACTAATAGCACATATATATTTAGAGGACAACTAAATGCTGGAAATATGGTAAAAGATCCTAATAAATCAATAAAAGAAATAGTAGCATTTGCAGAAATAATAGATGATAATACTTATTATTCAAATGAGGCTAGATATGAAGTTGCATATGAAAATGTTAGTGTTTCAATGACATCTCCAAATGAAGGAGAAAAAGTAAAATATGGAGAAGAAATTGACTACCAAATAACAATTAAAAATATAGGTGGTAGCCAAATGGATGAAGGTATACAAGAGCCAGTAGTTGTAGATATATTAGATTATTTACCAGATGAATTGGAGCCATATGAAGTCACATACAACAAATGGGATAACAAGATTGAACAATATGAAATGAGAAATGTTACAGAAGATATAACTGGGCATTTAACAGATACAAATGGAGAAAAACGTCCTAATGTAAATATTAGTACATCAATACCAAAAGAAGAAATAATTACAATAAACGTAAAAACTAAAGCGGGATCAGTAGATAAAGAAACAAAAATAGAAAATAGTGCTACAGTATCAGGAGAAAGAATAGATACTAAAATTACTAATGTAGTTTCACATATTATACTTCCAGAATATGAAGATACATTAGGAGAAGGTGACGTAGTAGACCCAAATACTCCAGAAGTACCAGATAATCCAGTAAACCCAAACAATCCAGATGATCCAGAAACCCCAGACAATCCAGACAATCCAGACATACCATCACAAGACCAAAAAGAAAAATATAATATATCAGGAATTGCATGGCTTGATGAAAATGAAGACGGAATTAGAGATTCAAATGAAGGCATATTACAGGGAATAACTGTAATGTTAGCAGATGTTAAAGATTCTAATACAATAAAAAATAAAATAAAAACAGATAGAGATGGAAAATATAAGTTTGAAAACATAGAAACAGGTAATTATTTAATATTATTCCAGTATGATACAGAAAATTATACAATAACTACATATCAGCAAAATGGGGCGAATAACAATTATAATTCAGATGCAATAGAAAAAGAAATTACATTGAACAATAAAAAAATGAAAGTTGGAATAACAGATGTAATAAAACTCGACCAATCATATGACAATATAAATATAGGATTAATAAGAAATAAGCTATGCGATTTTAAAATAGAAAAATATGTTTCTAAAGTTTCAGTTGAAACAAAAAGTGGAACAAAATTATATGACTTTCATAATACAAATCTTGCAAAAGTAGAAATAGTAGGAAAAGAAATAGATGGAGCAAATGTTATAGCAGAATATAATATTATAGTAACTAACACAGGTGAAACAGAGGGTACTGTAGGAGAAATAATAGATTATATTCCAGAGGGATTTAGCTTTTCAACTACTAATAACAATAATTGGAAGAAAAGCACAAATAACACAATAATTAATAATGGGCTTTCTAATATTAAAATACAACCCGGAAAAAGTGCAACATTAACCCTTTCATTAACAAAGACAATGACTAATAATTCTACGGGTACATTTAAAAATAGAGTAGAAATATTTTCTGGAACAGATTCAAAAGATGAAATTTCAAAAAATAATTCATCAGAAGCAGAATTAATAATTTCTGTAAAAACAGGAGATATTGTTTATACATCAATAATTTTATTTACACTAATAATTTTAATAATACTTTTTGTATATTTAAATAAAAAAGGATTAATAAAATTTAAAATAATTAGTAAGATGTCAATGGTTATAATAGGTATTGTATTATTATCTACTACACCATTATTAGAACAAAAATCATCTGACGCAGCAAGTGTTTCCAAAGGAAACTTTCCAAATCTTAGCAATTGTGCAATAAATTCATATAAAGAAGCCTTCGGAAATAAAGATACGTTTTTCAAATGGATTTACTTTAGTTCTTTTAATAGTAGCAACTC
Source organism: uncultured Clostridia bacterium (assembly GCA_947625835.1). Taxonomy (GTDB): domain Bacteria; phylum Bacillota; class Clostridia; order TANB77; family CAG-508; genus CAG-269. The sequence continues at coordinate 25,655 of CANQPY010000021.1, forward strand.
TGCTCCTCATCAGGTTAGTAAACATACACCAGGTATCACAGGTCCGAATTTATTAAGCGGTAGCGGTGGTCCATTTACCGGACACTGTGGAAATCATACCTTGCATTGGTGCGAAGGTACACATACATATGGTGTAGTATTAAATAATAAAGCGGGTAATTGGGGAGATTGGACAGGAACAAAACCAAGCATTTCTTTAGCAAAAGGAGAAAATAACAATGCTGAGATAAAAGTAAAATCTTTTGATGCTAATAATGTTTTAATTGGACCATTTAAGTATACATATACTGGGGCATCAAGCCCAACCTTTACAGTAGAAGTAACTAATGCTAGTACGAACGGTGTTATTACGGGTTATACTATTTGTGGTGGAGCTGGAAATGCTAAAACAATTAGGGCAAACAATAGTCCTTTTTATATAAAAATTAATAAAAATCAATGTACAAGCGGAATTAATGTAAAACTTACTGCAAGTAAAAGTTATAATCGTCAGCGTCAAAAAACTCATTGGGTAGCTTTAGGATATGAGTGCTATGACCCAGGTTGTGGTCAACCTGTAGTTTCAAGTTCATATTTTTTGGATCCTAATCCTAAATATACCAACGGAAAAGAAACTGACACTGCCCAAGGAACTGCAGACGATTGGGTAAATTGGAAACAACTCCCTGTAACTATAACACTTCAAAAATCAAAAGATTCTATAGATCCATATTCAAGAACAATGTCAAATACTGTATATGTACTACTAAAATCTAGCGGGAATTATGTAAAATTCACTGATGCTTCTGGAAATAAAATATCTAATGTAGTGGGAACTTACAACGTTGTTGGAACGCAAAATACTACTGATATAAATGATGCAACAACAATAACAACAGATGCAAATGGTAATTGGCAAATATATGGTTTACCAAAAGATAACTATTATGCTGTTGAAAGAAGTTGTGGACAATATGGATATACAGCTATGACCAACAGTAGCTTACAAAGTCTTTCAAGTGGTCAAATTTCGTCAATTCCACTTACAAATTCTTGGCAAGTTGGAAACTTAGCAATACACAAGATAGATAAAGCGACTAAAAAAGCATTACCATCAGTAAGCTTTAAAATAAAAAATAGTAGTGGGCAATATGCAGTAGCTTATGATAGCAATGGAGCAGAACAAAGGACAGTTACAGGCACAATTACTTTAAGCAATATGACATTTGATAGCACAGGAACAACATTTATAACAGATGCAAATGGAAACATTAGAATTAATTATATGTTAGCAGGAACTTATAATGTTATAGAAACTGACGTAGGTACTTCTGGATATAAAGTAGATCCAACACCACATTCTGTAACAATACCAAAAATGACATCAGCAACACAAGTAGTTTCAATGACAATAGAAAATGAAAAAAATACTGGTAATTTAGTAATAAGTAAAATAGATGCAGACAGTAACATAGCAATGGAAGGAGTAAGCTTTAAAGTAAAAGCTCCAAATGGGCAATACATAATTGCTCAGAACCGGTACACCACCTACATCTCAAAGCAGTGTAGTAGGAGAAATTATGACAACAGCATTAGCTTATACAACTGACATAAACCAAGCAACTACATTTACAACAAATGCAAATGGAAAAATAGGAATTTTTAACATAGAAGCAGGAATATATGAAGTACAAGAAATATCAGTAGGTAATAACAATGAATATGAAATAGATGACAATTATATTTCATGGACAACATCAGCAGGCACATCAGGTCAAGGACATACAGCGAGTATAGAAGTAACAAGTCAATCAAGTAATACAACATCAACCGAATTAGCATACCAAAATGCAAATACTTTGACAGTTGGAAACAGAAGAAAATACTTCAAGCTTTCAGGTTATGTATGGGAAGACTTAGCTTGGGAAGATGGAAAAGAACAAATGAGAAATGAATTATACTTAAATGAAAAAGATGTTAATGACAAAAACGACAAACGTATACAAGGAATACCAGTAACACTAAGAAAAACATCAGACAATACAATAGCAAATGTATACGACATAGAAACTAAAGTACCAAGAGAAGGTTCAACAGTAACAAATGAGCAAGGAGAATATAACTTTGAATATGTATTAATAGATGATGTTCCTAATTTGTACATAAGTTTTGATTACAATGGAATGGGATATGAAAATGTATCCGTAAAAATAGACACACAAAGTGCTAATCCAGAAAATGGAAACATAGAAAATGGAAATAAAGCATCAGAAGGTATTAGCAGAGAAGACTTTAACAAGAAATTTGAAATAATAACATACAAAAACAAGCCATCTAAAAATGAAACAGGACAAGCAAAAAATGCAAATAAAGAAGACACATGTGTGCTAGAATATGAAAGTGAACAAGGCGTAAGTAAATTAGTATATGGAAATAAAAAATTATTCAATTATGGATACGAAGGAAATGAAGACAGAAGAAAGCCATTCACAGGAGTATATGAACAATACATGATACAAGCAACAACATTTAATGCATACGAAGGAAGCTTAGATAAAATAATGACACCTGAACAGATTAGACAAAATGATATAAGGGAATTCAAGAACATAAACTTAGGACTAAAGGCAAGAGAAGATGCAGATTTAGCAATAATTAATGATATAGATACTGCAACAGTCCACATTAATGGCGATACTCATACTTATTATTATGCCGATCGAAATAATAATACCTATTATTATGATGACGATGGAAACAATGGATATAATATGTCACCAGCAGTAAAATTTGGAAAAGAAAGTAAATATGGAAGTATGTCATATACAAGAGCATTATATGCATC
>CANQPY010000022.1 GCA_947625835.1 uncultured Clostridia bacterium
CTTAGAAAATCTAAATTCCGCATAATTATCTTCTACGGAAAGTCTATCATTTTCTAATTCAGACTTTCCTAGAATAAAAAAACTGATATTTAGGAAATTTTATAACCTAAATATCAGTTTTTACGTAATTTTGGATTTTCAATAATTTACTCAAACAAAATTACTGTTTATGTGTTTATGGCATAAAAACAAGTTTATACCAATGGAATTAAACTTCTTTGATACAAATCTATTCGGCAATATCCTTGAATATTACCCCTCTTAGATAGATTTCTTTATGAATCTTTGTGTATCGAAGTGCTAAGCGCCGGTCAAGACCACACGGTATGTAGTGCTCTCGCTAGCACCGCCATAATAGGTATAAGAAGCGAACACACCGGACTTCGTGTCGTTACTAATCATGCCACCTCGTTCGAAAAACGGAGAGCCAGACCTAATAAAGACCCCGAAAATCTCCCATCCAGTTTAAGCCACTTCCCGCATAGACTTCATATGTTGCATCTCTTGGTATATAGCTATCGTAACTTGGCGTATCACTTGTTGATGAATATTTTGTTGCATACTTGGTACTCATCATCGTCTCTGCAAATGAACTTCCAAAAGCTAAAGAGCTCGACGTGTCAATAAACGCCGCAACAAATTCAATTGCTCCTCCACTTAAGTCAAATACTCCAAATTTATTTCCTGTTGAACTTGCTTTATTTGCATCTTCCCCGTCTGCTCCACTTCCTGTTATATATGTACCTGATGTATTTACACTTATTTCATGTCCATTTTTTCCATATTGGCTATGGGTTAAATATGCTACTGCTCCCCATTCACTATTTTTCATTAAATGGCTTTTTTTCGTCTCATCATACTCTAATGCATTGGTATAGCAATCTCCTATTTCTATCTTTCTCCAACTTGTTACATTTGGCACTATTTTTATATTTGTTCCATCTCCTCCGTAAGTTGATGAGTTTTCTGAGTTTGCTGTATTTTTTGCTGATTCGTATTTTCCTACCCAGATTCCTTGTAAGTCGCTATCCCATCCGCCAAATTGATATCCTTCTTCGTCTCCTTCTGGCCTTTCGTCTACAAATGCTGGATGTACTATATATTTAAATCCATTATATTCTACTGTTTCTATTCCTTTGTCTTTTTTTACATCTTGGGTTTCTGGCTTTTTATTTCCTGCTATATCTCTTATTCCGTCTCCATCACAATATCCTGCTACTTTCGTGCATTCTGCATCTTCATAATATATTATTCTATATGCATATCTTGGTATCCATACAAAGTAACTATCATAATTTGTACCTTCAACTGTTGTTGTGTTTATCGCATTTGCCCATTTGCTACTTATGTTATCTTCTGAACCTTTTCCTTCTTGGTAATTATACCACTTGCTTTCTGTAAAATCTCCGTCTCCTTCTTTTACTTCTGTTCCATCTTCCTTCCAGTATACTTTTTTCATTCCATTTAATACTGGTGCTAATGGAGCATCTATTTTTTCATTACTTGTGTTTACCCATATTATATCTATTCTTCCTTGTGCTGTTGCAAATTCTACTGGTATTTTATTTACCAGTTCTGTTTTCTCTCCTGTTTTTTGTACTCCATTTGTTGTTGCCTTTACTTCTATTTTATATGTTCCATTTTTTTCTACTTGTACAGTTTCTGTTTTTCCTTCTACTTCTTCGTTTTTATATTCGTCATTTGTGTCTAAGTTTGTTAATATTATGCTATCTACTTGCTCTACTTCATTTGTTACTTCTATTGTTACAGGTACTTTTCCACTTCCTGCATCATATTCTCCTACTTCTACATTAAATTCTGGAACTACGCCTTGTTCCGTACTTCCGCCTCCAGAGTCTCCTGAACCTCCAGAGCTTCCACTTCCATCATTTGTTGGTCCTGTTATTTTTCCGTTACTATCTATTGTATATTTATTTTCGCTTGGAAATGTTACTTCTATTTCTCCTTCATTTGTTCCATCTTTTGCCGTTGCTTCTGGTTCTATTTTTTGTAACTCTTTTTCTAATTCTTCTGCCGTTACTTGCTTTTTTCCTTCTGCCATTTTATCTGTTAATGCTGCATCATATGCTACTTTTATTTGTTCTTTTTCTGTTTCTTCTTTTGTTTTTTTACTTGCATTTTGTGCTTTTGTTAATATTCCATTTTCCCCTGTTAAAGTTGCTATTGATACTGCAGCTAATATTAGCAAAACTATGATTGTAATTACTAATGCAATTAGTGTGATTCCACTTGCTTTACTCGTATGTGTCAAGAAATTGTTTGCATGATTCCTAAATGTTGATTTTGTTTTCATTTATTTATTCCTCCTTCGTTTGTATAAATAATAAATTTATATAAAATATTATATATGCTTTTGACGATTTTTGTCAATGCTTTCATTGATATTTTTTTTATTTTTTTATTATTAAATTATATAATCCAATTCACTTATTGGAGTTAGCTTTATAGCATCATAAATTGGATTTTGAGTATCTATATCTATACTGTATTGTTTATTTTTGTTTTCACTACAATTAAGTTTTATTAATGATTTTTTTGCTACTTTTACTGCCTCTTTAACTTTATTTGTATATTCTTCTACAGAATTATCAATTAAAATATCTTCTTCTATTTCTTCTATTTCTACTATTCCTTCTTGTACTTTTATAGCACATATTTTTGATAAACATGTTGCCCCAAATTTTGAAAAACTTAATCTACCGACTTTTAAATCTTTTTGTTAACACTGTAAAAATTTGACTTTCCATTATGCCTGGACTTTTATATTCAATTCCTTCTGGAGCCTTTGGCATTGTCCTATTTTCTTTTTCTAATATATCTTGGTATCTAGGTAATCCTTCCGATAGATAGCTTTCTAATCGTTTTATTTTATCTAATACTGCAACTTCACCTCCGTAATTCATATTTCAAATATTCAAGATATATAGGCACTTCATCATATCGTTTTTCAGCTATTAATCTTTCTAATTGTCTTCTATATTCTTCTTCTTGAATATCTCTTATTATTTCTTGATGTATATGAAAGTTATCTCTTTGCTGAATAGTTTTTTTTGTTGCTAATTGATTTATCCAAGATGCTCCATCTCCGTTTAATACTCTAAGTTGTATTTTATTAACATTATATTTTTGATATATTTGAGCATCTCTTATCTTTTTTAGTTCAGTTGATCCCATAAAACCTGTAATATACATCTTATTAACTAATGTATGTCTTTTATCGCCTTTTTTCCATCCTTCGTATGAAACATGTAGTTTTAGTTCTGATTTTACACTTGTTGGTTCTTTATATTCTTTTCCTTCTTTTTCACAACTTTCTTTATAATTTTCAATTTGCTCTTTTCTATCTTTTCCTTGTAAATTTATCCATAAACCATCTGCTTCTTCAAATAATACAGGTATTTCTTTAGTTCCTGCAACAAGTTTGTCTTTTTTATCTAATTGTATTTCTTCCTGTTCTTTTTCAATTATTTTTAAACCTGCCTTTAATACAATATCTCTTACTGTTTCGTGACTTATGCTAATATTTAATGTTTGCATTAATTGTTCTGCTGCATCTCTATATGAATTTGTTTCTACTGCGGTATTTAGAATTTTATCTACTAAATTTTCTGAAATTTTACCAAACTCTGAAAGTTTTAATTTTTCATCCAACAAATATATGAATTTCTTTTGTTCATCTTCCTTGTATTCATATATTGTTCTTTTATATTCAACAACTCCCATAACAGTTTTTATTGAATCTGATTTTAAACCTCTATGCCTAAAAATTTTCTTATCTCTTTCATCTTGTAGCTTTTCATCATATTTTTCAATAATTTCTTGTAATAACTTACATCCGATATCGCAAACAAATTTATATATTTTTTTTTCTAACTCATTGAAATTTATATTATTATTTGCTACAATATTATCAAACATAAATAACTCCTTTCTAAAAATGTTAATTCGCAATCAACATTTTATGGATTTATTTATGTTTTCTTTTTATTTTTGAAAGAACATAAATTTGCCAACAAAAATTTTACACTAACGCTTTACTTTTGTTTACTAAATTCTTTCTTAGTAAACATGGATTGTAACTTGTTCTAGTTTCCTGATTTTCTTTCTTTTTCTCCATTTTCTTTTTCTCTCCTTCTTTGGTTAGTTTGTTCAATTTTTTGTAAATTATGTTGTGTTCGTGCTACTACTTTTTTTTATTTTAGCATAAAAATTTTTTCATGTAAATAATTTTTCTTAAATTTATCATTTGTAATTAAAACCATTAACTAGTAACTTTGTAATGTATTTGTAATATTTGTGGTTGCTATTACAGCCACACAAAAAATAAAGCTAAGAAATTATTTATTAATTTCCTAACTTCTTAACTTTACTTTTATTTTTATTCTATTATCTCTATTTTTACTTGCTTTCCAGAAAATGCAAATATCATAAAAAGCACTTATACTTCTATGCTTCACTTTTTACCAATTTTTCTATTTCTTCTCCGTGTTAGACCTGTTAATTCTTTTATTTGCTCTATTTCCATATTCTTTTTTAGCATTTTTTTTGCTACCTGTAAAATTCCTTCTGCCTTTCCTTCTGCTATTCCTCTTGTTAGTGCTTTTCCTTCGGCTTCTCTAATCCTTCTAACTTCTCTTATTTTGTTTTCTAAAAGTTCTACTATAAATTTTTCAAAATTTTCCATCGTTTCTTTTTCTCCTCCCTCTAATATTTTTTTATATTTTTCTAATTCTTCTTGATTTAACAGTTTCTTTATTAAATTAGAATATTTAAATATTTGGTTTATTGTTTTTCTTTCTTCTTCTGTTATTTTCTTTTTTAATAATTCTTTTATAATTTCTTCTATCTCTTTTTTAGTTTTTAGTTTTTCAAATAACATTATTTTTGATATGCCACTATTTTGCTCTAATAATTCTTGCTTTGTATAATTATTAATATCTATTAAATTATATTTTGGATAATTTAATTTTTTAAAGCCATAACCACTTTCTTGATTTTCACTAATAGTTAGTGGTGCATCCCATCTTTTATTTCCAGTATATAACACTATTGGACATATTAATGGATAATTTTTATCATTTTTTGTTTTTACACTTCTTATTATTTCTAAGCAATATTCTACAATTCTTTCTGGCATTTTATAATCAATTGTACTTTGATGTTCTATTAAAATAAATATGTTTTTATCTTTTATTTTATATATTATATCTGATTCTTTAGTTTTAAAATTAAAAGTGATAAATTTTCTATTGTATTTTTCTATGTTTTCTTCCTTTAAAATTTTATCCTTTGGAAGACCTATATATTGCTCCATAAAATTAATAAGCTCTTTTTTATTATCTAATATGTCTTTAAAAATTTTATCATGATATTGATGTGTTGTTTCTAATTCATAATTTTCGCTTTCTTCCATTACTCCATATATTTTTGGAAACATATTATTGTATTTTTTATAATCTTCTATTGTAAATATTCTCATATATATCTTTCTCCTTTTAGTATAATATTTATTTCTTTCAAAGTCAATTTTGATTATTGGGTAAAATTAATAAGATACTTATTTTTCCTCGTATTTTCTCTTATTTTTTTGTTTTTTGGAATTTTTTTCGAATTAAATTTGTTTTGAAAAAATTTTTTATTATTGTTTACTATAATAATACATTTTATGTAAAAAGTCAATCTTTTTTTGGAAATATTTTACATTTTGTTTTTGATATTTTGATTGATTATTTATATATCAAGAAATTTTGTCTATTTTTTTGAAAAAAATAAAGCTAAGAAATCGTTTCTTAATTTCTTAACTTCTTAACTTTACTTTTATTTTTATTCCATTGTTTCTATTTTTACTTGCTTTCCAGAAAATGCAAATACCATTTTTGTTATATTTGTAAATCCTCTTTCTCTTAAATTTTCTTCATATTTCTTTTCTTCTATTTGCCTTTTTGCATTTTCTATTGTGTCTTCTAACGTTTTTTCTTCATCTTTTTCTAATACTTTAAATTCCATTATAAAACTATTTGCATTTTTGTCCTTTGGCTCTAACATTATGTCGTATCTTCCTATTCCTGATTCTCTATTTGAATTTACATAGTAGCTATCTTTTAATCCTACTAACATTCCTAGTACAAATGCATGATAGAAGTTTTCTGCCGTATTTTTTCCTACATCCATAAAGCTAAACATTTGCTCTACTAGTATTTTAAATTTTTTTTCGAATTCTTTTAAGTTTAATGTTATTAAATCTTTTAGTATTGTATTTAGGTCGTTTCCTATTACTTTATCTCTAAACCAATCCCTTATTATGTTCTGGAATAGTGCTTTTATTTCATAGTTTGGTATCTTTACTTTGTATCTACTTTCTGATATGTTTACTTCTTCTTCTATTTTTAAATAGCCTGTTCCTACTAATAGTCCCCAAATATTGTCTTCGTTATTTTCTATTCCTACTATTACTGTTTCTTGGTCTGCTACTACTTCTATCGTTTCACCTTTTAATAGTCTTTCTATTTTTTCTTTTACTGTACTTGAATTTTTTAATATTAGTTTTATTATATCATTTGAACTTGTATTTACCCAGTATGGCATTAATTTTCTATTTTTTAGGTATTGTAATATACTCCATGGATTATATATTCCGTCTAATTCTCCTATTTTATATCCATCATACCATCTTTTTATTTCTTCTTTATTCTCTTCTATTTCAAAGTCTTTCAAGACTTTTTCCATTTCTTGAGTTGTTATTCCAAAGTCATCACTAAATTCATTGTCTAATACTGTATAGACATCAAAGTTATTTGCTCCGGCTGAATATACTTTCTTTGGCTACTCTTGATACTCCTGTTATTACTGTTTTTTCTAAGTATTGGTTGTCTTTAAATGTTGTTCCATAAAATGTTTTGAAGAATTTTACTGCTTCTTCATAATATCCTTCTACATATGCATTTTGCAATGGTACATCATATTCGTCTACTAATAACATTACTGGTCTTTCATATTCTTTATATAAAAGTTTTGATAATAGTTTTAGTGAATTTTGAGTTGCTACTTCATTTGCTTTTAGATTCATTACTTCTTTAAACATTTCTTTTTCTATATCTAATAACTTTTCACTCTCTAAAATTTTTGAATGTTCTATAAATAATTCCACTAGTTCTGTTTGCAAGGCTAACATCATATTTTTAAAGTTTTTTCCTACTACATCTTTTAGTGTGATATAAATACATGGGTAATAGTTCATTTTTGATGTGTATTTTTCTTCTTGGTCTAGTATTTTTAAACCTTTAAATAGTTCTTTACTGTCTTTGTTGTTTATATCAAAATAGTATTTTAACATGCTCATGTTTAGTGTTTTTCCAAATCTTCTTGGTCTTGTTACTAATATTATTTCACTTTTATTGTCTATTATTTCTTTTATATACATTGTTTTGTCTATGTAGTAATTGTCTTTTACTCGCATTTTTTTGAAGTCACTTGTTCCTATTCCTATTCCTTGTGTGTTCACTTTTTATTACCTCCTTGCTTTTCTTTATTTTTCTCTTTTTCTTCGTTTTTATTCTACTATATTTAAAAAGAAAAAGCAAGATTTCTCTTACTTTTTCCACCCCTTACTTTTTTGATTCGTTAAATTGGTCCTCTAAACCTAAAACACTCTCGAGGGCAAGGTCACGGAGCGTTAAAGTGCTAAGCGCCGGGCAAGACCACACGGAACGAATACCAGCCGCGAGAAGTGCCATCGAAGGTGTTCGAACAGAACAAACCGGCACCCGTGCCACCTAAGCAATCGGCACCACGTACGAAGAACGGACTGCTAGGATCGAGAACGACCCCGAAATCGCCCAGCCAGTTCGTGTTACTTCCCGCGTAGACTTCATATGTTGCATCTCCTGGTAAATAACTATCGTAACTTGGCGTACTACTTGTTGATGAATATTTTGTTGCATATTTGGTAATTTTTTTGTCTGCCCCTGGAAAATCTTCATTTCCATATGTTGTTTCATAACCATTTGTATCTTGCTCATTAAATGCTGCTACATATTCATATGCTCCTCCACTTAAGTCAAATACTCCAAATTTATTTCCTGTTGAACTTGCTTTATTTGCATCTTCCCCATCTGTTCCACTTCCTGTTATATAACTACTTGATTTATTTATACTTATTTCATGTCCATTTCTTCCATATTGGCTATGGGTTAAATATGCCACTGCTCCCCATTCGCTATTTTTCATTAAATGGCTTTCTTTCGTTGTATCATAATTTAATGCATTTGTATACATTGTTCCTATGCTTATATTTCTCCAACTTGTTACATTTGGCACTATTTTTATATTTGTTCCATCTCCTCCGTAAGTTGATGAATTTTCTGCTGTTGCTGTATTTTTTGCTGATTCGTATTTTCCTACCCAAATTCCTTGTAAGTCGCTATCCCATCCGCCATTTGCTGCATTTCCTTCAAATGCTGGATGTACTATATAATTAAATCCATTATATTCTACTGTTTCTATTCCTTTGTCTTTTTTTACATCTTGGGTTGCTGACTTTTTATTTCCTGCTATATCTCTTATTCCGTCTCCATCACAATATCCTGCTACTTGTCCGTCTGTTGTTAAATACGTTATTCTATAGGCATATCTTGGTATCCATACAAAGTAACTATCATAATTTGTACCTTCAACTGTTGTTGTGTTTATCGCATTTGCCCATTTGCTAGTTGTGTTATCTTCTGAACCTTTTCCTTCTTGGTAATTATACCACTCGCTTTCTGTAAAGTCTCCGTCTTCTGTTACTTCTGTTCCATCTTCCTTCCAGTATACTTTTTTCATTTCATTTAATACTGGTGCTAATGGAGATTCTATTCTTTCATTTTTTGTGTTTACCCATATTATATCTATTTTTCCTTGTGCTGTTGTAAATGTTACTGGTATTTTATCTACTGTTACTGTTGTTTCTCCTGTTTTTTGTACTCCTTCTGTTGTTGCTTTTACTTCTATTTTATATGTTCCATTTTTTCCTATTTCGTAACTTCCTTTTTTTCCACTTACTGTTACTTCATAAGACTCTCCCGTGTCTAAGTTTGTTAATATTATGCTATCAACTTGTCCTACATCATTTGTTACTTCTACTGTTATTGTTACTCCACTTCCTGAAGCATATTCTCCTACTTCTACATTAAATTCTGGAACTACGCCTTGTTCCGTACTTCCGCCTCCAGAGCCTCCACTTCCATCATTTGTTGGTCCTGTTATTTTTCCGTTACTCTCCAATGTATATTTATTGCCACTTGGAAATGTTACTTCTATTTCTCCTTCATTTGTTCCATCTGTTGCCGTTGCTTCTGGCTCTATTTTTTGTAATTCTTTTTCTAATTCTTCTGCTGTTACTTGCTTTTCTCCTTCTGCCATTTTATCTGTTAATGCTGCATCATATGCTACTTTTATTTGTTCTTTTTCTGTTTCTTCTTTCGTCCTTTTACTTGCATTTTGTACCTTTGTTAATATTCCATTGTCTCCAGTTAAAGTTGCTATTGATACTGCAGCTAATATTAGCAAAACTATGATTGTTATAACTAACGCAATTAGCGTTATTCCGCCTGTTTTGTTTTTGTTTGCTAAATTTGTTCTTAGCAAATATGAATTTTTCTTCATTTTCTTTTTCTCCTTCTTTGGTTAGTTTGTTCATTTTTTTGTAAATTATGTTGTGTTCGTGTTACTACTTTTTTTATTTTAGCATAAAAATTTTTTCATGTAAATAATTTTTCTTGAATTTCTCATTTGTAATGTATTTGTAATGTATTTGTAATATTTGTGGTTGCTATTATAGCCACACAAAAAATAAAGCTAAGAAATTATTTTTTATTTCTTAACTTTACTTTTTATTCCATTGTTTCTATTTTTACTTGCTTTCCAAAAAATGCAAATACCATTTTGGTTATATTTATAAATCCTCTTTCTCTTAAATTTTCTTCATATTTCTTTTTTGACAGTCTATATTTTTTCCAATATTTTCTTAACATTTCTAGACTTTTTTCCGGCAATATTGTATATCTTTCTTTATTTCCTTTTCCTTCTCTCACAAATATTCTCATATTTTTGCTGTCTATATCTTCTACTCTCAAATTTACTACTTCTCCTACTCTTAATCCTGATCCATATACTAGCATAAATATTATTTTGAATTTATAGTTTTCTATGACATTAAAAAAGTACTTAACTCTTCTTTTGTTAGTACTTTATACACTGTTTTTTTCTCTTTTCTCATTGGTAATTGTTTCTTACTCTATCATTCGTTCCATTGCGAGATACGAGTAATTTAGTACACTAACTCATCTGTTATTAAATAAGTATATTTCTCATCTTGATAAAATAATCTCCATACATTTGATGTACCTGCTCCTGTTACACAATCATATTGCACATTATAGTTCTTTAGTTTCCAGCCATATTTACCTGTATTTTGTACTTTCTCTACTTCTATTGTTAATTCATTTTCATCAAATATTTCTCCGCCTGCTTCTTCTGTTTTTTCTGTCAAGCCTTATGCGGTTTGTGCTTTGTTAATATTACATTTTCTCCTGTGTTAATGTTGCTATTGATACTGCAACTAGTATTAAAAGTATAATTATGTAGACACTGAAAAAAGAATTTTCACCATTTTTATTTGTTTTTTATGTTTACTTTTTCAGTGTAACATAACTACTTAATATATAAAGCAAGACGAGAACCAAAGTCTACGGTGGCCTCACTAGGATAGGATAGACTGGAACCCCAGCAAGGCGGATAATCATACTTATACCTGCTACCACGTGCAACTCGAGCACTGCTTAAATAGGCTGCTAATGTCCATTCAGAAAAATTATTTCCTAAATCATATATTTTATTAATTACATCATTTGAATTGCCTGTTTTTCCTTGATACCTTGTACTAGATTTTGTTACTTTACTTTTGTCTGCACCTGTTAATATCCAATTTAACATTGCATCCCACTGACTTCCCCATATCATACTTGAGCCTACTACTTCTTTTTCTTTTACCTTTATACCACTTGCATAATTTTTTTGTCTATTATACATTCCATACCACCTTTGAGTATCATAATCTGTTGCGCCTTTCGTATCAGCCGCACTCATTGGAGTTTGTCCTCTTTTTGATGCTACATTACTTTTATCTTCTGTAAGACTCGTCTCATATCTTCCTACATAAAATCCTCCATATTTTTCTACACTTTCTACCATTGCTTTATATTCTGCTTTTAAAGTCGTTTCTGAAAAAACATCCTTTGATAATGTATTATAAATTGACTCATCCGCAACCCTAGAATCTGTCAAATAGTCTGGCTCTCTATCTCCACTATTTTCATCAAAATATGTCGTTGTACAACCAGTTATTAATTCTGAATAAGAATCTACACCTGTACCTTTAAAATTATACAATAATCCTCTGTAATATTTTTCATCAGTTGGGTCTTTTACTGCCATTGCTTTATTCCCTTGAGCATCTATTGCCGTTTTTTCTCCAGTTGCTATAGCATAAGGTACTGGCACCCATACAAATTCACTTTCATCTGGTGCTGTTACTACTAATCCTGTATCAATTGTATTATCTTCTGCTGATATTGTAAATCCTTCTGGTATTGTTGCTTTATCTTCATTTACATCCACATAATTATCTTTTTGTGTCAGATTTGCTTTGTCTCCAGGATTTAATAATTCTACTGGTGGTTCTGGCTCTTTTTTAGTTATTTCTCCTAATCCATTTTCATCACTTATTGTTGTTTCATATTCATTTCTTTGTATTGTATAGTTTCCATTTCCGTTGTCTGTTAGATTATCTAGTTCTCCATTTTCTAGTTTTTCATTTAGAAAATCTCCTAAATCTGCACTACTATTCGACTTTTTTTCTAATTGCCAATCTGCTAATAATAATTTCATTTCTTCTTCTGCTTGTGCAGTATCATTTGTTGTTTTTGCAGTTTGTGCTTTTGTTAATATTCCATTGTCTCCAGTTAAAGTTGCTATTGATACTGCAGCTAATATTAGCAAAACTATGATGGTTATTACAAGTGCTATTAGTGTTATTCCTCTTGTTCCATTTTTGCTTGTTTTAAACATATTATAGCTTGTCCCAATATTCTTATTTGTGCCTCCTAACTTTCTTAGTTGAATTTTTTCTTTTTGTTCTTCCATTTAAAAATCCCCTTTCTTTAGTTTTTATTTTTTTAATTTTTGTAAATTATGTTGAATTTATATAATGCAATGCTTTTTACATTCAAATTTTATCATAGCAAAAATTTAATGTCAACTTATTTCACTTAAATCACAATAACACTATTCTCATCAAAACCATTCAACACATTTTCAGAATTTATAGCAATATAATCTGCCACATTTTCCAAAACTGACATATCAAAGCCTTCACTTTCTTGATTATTAAATTTAACACAAATAACTAATCCAATTTCCTTTAACCTAGGAGAAAGTTCAATTAAAAATCTTGAAAAATTCTCTTTATTCTCTTGTGTCATACTTTCAAAATTAATACTAACTCCATCAAATCTATATTTTACGCAAGAAGTTACAATTTGTTCAATTAACTTTTGTCTTTTTTCATAACTATTTAAAATATCAGAAATTGAAGTTTTATTATTTGAAATAATAGGCCAAATTTTATAATTTTGATTATGTGCCCATTCAATATAGGCTTGTCCATTTGTTCCTATATTTTCGGCTAAATTACCTTTACTATCTATATTAAGAAATGTAGGCGCTACAGCATTTATATTAGGAAGTTCTAACTGATTTATTTCAGGATTCCATTTTAAATTGACTTTTCCCTCTATTTGTTTTTCTTGTAATAAATGTTCTCTAACATTATATTCATTTTCTATTTTACTACTTTTTATATATCCAATTTTCCCATTTTGAGTTCTTATTTTAGCAAATCCATCATTAGAAGATACAACTATTACACTATCTCCTTTTTTTACTCTATCAACTGTTTTTGCAACTAAATTTTTAGAATCTTTAACTGCTAAATTGCTTGAGACAATTGCCTTTTTTTGTTCTTTATCAAGAAAATCTATTGTAACTACTTTGGTTTCTTCTATGTTTTCTATTTCAATATTATAGACATTTTTCATTTCTGAAATTGGTAAATATTCAATTTCATCTTTTTTTATTGCATGGGCATAAATTTCCTTTTTTGAACCATTTATTGTAATTTCATCATTTTCAAACCCTATTACTGCAATCTTTTTATCATAAGTCGTTATAATTTGATTATTCTCTTTTTCATCATAAACATATGGATCAAATTGAGTTTGAATATCTTCTTTTGATAGATAAATTATATCTTCTTCTATAAATACATCATGTTTTAAATCTTTTGTTACATTAACATTATTTATAACAAGATTTGTTTTTTCATTTTTGTCTAATATTATATAATCGTTAATAATTAGTGCAATGGAAATTACAACAATAGCAACTATTAATGTAAAAAATGTTTTTATAATTTTCTTTTTCTTTCTTTGCATTTCTTTTTTAGTCATTTTCTTTTTTGTTTTTTTAGTTTTTTTCATTTCAACTTATCCTTTCAATGATTTATTTCTTCATTTTTCTTAATTCTTCTTTTTGTTTGTCTGTTATTCTATAAGATTCAATTGATTTTTGTATTGCCTTGTTATAAGTAAATTTATCTATTTTGCTTTCTTTTAAATATTTAATTGTTCTATCATAAAATTTGATGCATGCAATAGATATTGCCCAAGCAACTGCCATTTGCACATAATATTTTTTACTTGTAATAGAATCAAAAATTTCAAAATCTTTTTCTAAATACTCTTCATCAATGTAATAATCTAAAATCATAACTATTCCAAATCTAATTTCAAATTCTTTAGATGATTTTAAATATCTTTGCAAAAATTGCCACATTTCCTTTTTATATTTTTTTGTTATTTTCAAGCCCGCACAAAATACATCACATACTGCCCAATTATCAATTTTAGGTACAAATTCTTTAATTTTATTTTGAATATTTTCTATATTATCATTAATAAGTCCTATTAACATTCCTTGTAACATAATTTCTTCATAATATTCGTTATCAATTTGCTTTAAAAGTTTTTCTATTTCATATTTTTTTGATAATTCTTTTGCATAGTTTCTAAGTACGGGAACTCTTACGCCTATTATATTGCTAGTTTCTGGGCATAGTCCACTTTGAAACTTTTTATATTTTTCATCTGCCAATTGAAATAATTTTTCTTTTATCTGATGCTTCACTCTAATCACTCTTTTCTTTTCTATTTAAGTATACTTTATTATTACAATTATTTCAACTATAAATATACAAATAAAGAGGTGGCTTTATTAAAGAACCACCTCAATTTTTATTTTGTTGCTACTTTTTTAGTAAATGGGTCAATTTCAAAATCATTTGTTGCTTTCTTAATTTCTACAAAATATCTTCTCTTAACATTAGTACTATTTGTTAATTTTCTCTTAGGGTCTTTTGCATCTTGTTTTAATGCTTCTAAGTATACATTATAAATTTCTGTTACATTTATATATGTGTCTTTATCATCCCAGTGGCTTTGTGCATCTTTATATCTGTCTAATTTATATTCCCTAAATGAATTTTTACCAGTAATATATTTCAATGCAATTAAGTCTGTTGTTTTTTGACCCGCATTATTTGTCTTTTTACCAATGTATAATTGACTATAATAAGCCATATATCCATCAAAATATCCTTTATGTCCTGCCATTTCCCAAGCTAACCATTTAAAGTTTGCTCCATCTGGTCTATCATCATCTGCATGTGGTTGATACCAACGAATATTATATAGAGAATCTGTTGCAGCTCCAGGAGAAGCAATTTGAGTTTCAACAACTCCAGGTCTTAGCATTATTCTATTATCCCATAGGTCTGATACACTCTTTAATGTCATTTTGTTTACTTTATCAACTGTTAATGGGTCATATTGTACATGACTGTCACCTTTTTCTTGTTCTTTTACACTCATATTTGCTAATCTTGGATATGATACTTGTGAAGCAAGGTTTGCTTTTTGTTCATTATCTAATGTCAAGAATGCTTTTGCTTCTATATAGTCTAGCATATCATTTACTTTAAAGTATTTGTTATAGAAATCTGTTAATTTTTTATTAGTATCTACACGCTCTAGCTTATAATTTTGAGTAATTGGATTTCCAACACTTTTTTCTGTAAGTTCTTCTTCCATTATGTTAGGGCTTACCCAACCATCTTTATAGTATTGTTGTAAGTTACCTGCTGTGTAGTCTTCAGAGTTTCCATCTTTACCACGACGGCCATTTCCTTGTAAAAATACTTTACTATCTTGGTTGTGTAGTGTTTCATGTGTTGAAACATTAAATCCAGATATTAATTTTATAACATTCCAATATACTTCTGCTCCATTTGCGTAAGCTCCTGAACCATTTGATGCTGGCCATTTATTAATAGCTTCTGCAAAGTATTTATGATAATTTTCTGTAGTTGTCTTAGGGTTGTTATATTTTGTTCCTTTATCTGTTAATGTTGTTCTCATATCATATTGTACATCTACAAATGGATTTAAATAATCTGCTCCTACATAATTATATGCAAATGTATAGAAGTTTTTAACTTGCCTTGTAAATTGTGCTAAATTGTTATCTTTAAATTTCTTTAACTGTGCTGGGTCATTTGGATTTTGTATATATACACGAAGTGAACCATAGAATGTTTGTGTTGGACATGTTATTACATACATTGAGTTCTCAGGTACCGTAAATAGTGGTAAGAAACTATTTTGAATATTAGAACTACGTTTTAAATGATCCCATATTGTATAATATACATTAGGCTTATCTATACTTATATCGATATAGATACCACCATGCCAGTTTGCTTTAAACCAATCGTTTCCAGATTTGAATTTTGTTAAATTTGTTACATAGTAATCTAAGAATTCTCCTAAATTTGATAGTTTAGTATATTTAGCCATATTATTTTTGTAGAAGTTTCCTGTAACATTTGTTAGTGAATTTGTTCCTTTAATTAGAGTTTCTGAAAGATTTGATAATGTCATTGACTTATCAAACATTTCATCACCATGGAACATTATAGAGTCTGCAACATTTATTCCATCCATATCTAGATTATACCAATATTTAAAGTAGTTATATGCAAATAGCATTTCTTTTAATTTGCCTGTGTCTACTAAGTTTTGAACTATTAAGTTGTCTAAAACATCATTTTTAAATGTTGGAACATATTCAGAATTTGCTAATACGTTTTCAACAAACTCGGTAATATGATTTTTTGTTACATTGTCAAAGTACTCTTTATATAATCTACTATCTTCGTCTGTAGTTAAAGGATCTAAATTCTTTGTAAAGTCATATTTAGAAGCTTCTGCTACTAATTTTTTAACAATTTCTGAATCTTCATGTATTACAAATCTGTTGTAATTATATCCAATGTTTAATTCAGAAACTATATATGAAACTACATTTCCATAATAGTCATCAAAGTCTATTGCATATTCTAATTCTTGGCCATCTTCAAATACAATGCTAATTTTTCTTAAACTATTATAGTTTTTAGTATTAAGTGATGAAACTAATTTGCCCTCACCATTATATGCTAATACATATTTAATGAATTTCTTGTTTAATGTATGAGTTTTAGGAATTTTGTTACCATCTGTTAATATTTCTTTTGCATCATAGAATGGCATTAATTTATACATGTTGTGATAAATTATTTCTCTTTCTTTGTCATATTCTTTTAAGTGATAAATTCTGTTATAGTCTGGAATATATGTTTCTGAATGTTCTGGTTTTACATCTCCATCTAAGTAAGCTACTGTATTACCTTTTAGAGTTGGTAGATTTTCAAATGATGTATTATTTATATTCCATATATTTTTATTAAATTGTAAGTTTTCAAATAATTTATCATTTATATCTGCTTTTAGAACTGATTTAATTCCTTTATGCTCTTGTTTTGTAGATGCTGTATCTTCAAGTTGATAGTTATTTGCTGAATCAGCAGAAATACCTACCCCATCTTTAGGGTTGTAAATTGTGCTAATATTTGCTGTTGAATCCATTAAACTTAAATTGTTCTTTAGAATAGCTCCATTAGCATTTGAAACTATACCACCATTTCCACTACTTTCTGAACTTGTTAGGCTAAAGTATGGTGTTACAGACATATTTACTATGTTGTTTATAATTTGAGATTTAGCATCTGCTTTTCCAACTAAACCACCATTGAAGTGCCATCCAGATGTTATACTTCCTTGTACATAGCAGTTCTTGATTGTAGAATTGCTCATATTTGAAACTCCACCTGCGTTTACTTGACCTAGATAACTTGGAGTAAATCTAATATTTATAGCACTACTATTTTGAATAATTGAGTCATTTTGTAAATTGTATGCAAAAGCTGAGTTTTGATTGCCACAGTCGTTATTTACAAATGTAACTCCATCAATATGAACGTTTGTTATTTCTGTAGCACTAGCATTTTGAACAACTACTGCCCTTTGATTTGTTTTTGTAAATGATGTACCTTTAAATAGAATATTTTGTACTTTTCCGTTTGTAATGTTTTTAAATAATGGTTTATGCAAGTTGCTAATTACGTGTCCATTTCCATTTAAAGTTCCTTCAAAATTATCAATTAGTGCATCTGTATCATCAAGATTTCCTGGATAATCTCCTAAATCATAGTCTTTGTCTAATGTTATATTTGCTTTTGGATTTGCTTTTATTTCTTCTGCAAGTGCCTTAAATGAACCTTTATATTCGTAACTTTGATCACTACTTAGGATATCTAAAGTTACTTCTAGATTTTTTAATTCACTGCCATTATAAATCATGGCATCTCCATAGTCTAATATTAATTTTAGTTTTCCGTTTGTTACTTCATAACTCTTTATTTCAGCAAAAAATGGTGAAATATCTCTCATAGTAACTTTTACAATACAGTTGTCTAATACTTCTAAGTTCTTTTCTGTTAAAGAATATACTCTTTCAACACTTCCTGTATCACTAAATTTATATAATTGTACATCTACTATATCTTTCATTTCGATATATCTTGTATTTATAGTTACTACTTCATAATATACTCTAACATCTTGGTAATCATTTTTTCCATTTGTCTTGTTTTCATCTCTATCATAATCAGAATATATTGAAACGAAATATTTAGAAGCATTTGTTTTTTCAAATATAACTATATTTTTACCAAGTGTTAAATTAGCATCATTTATATCTAATGTTTTTCCATATTCGTCTTTAATAGATAATTTTAATGATTTACTAGAATTATCACTATCAGTTATGTTGAATTTAAGTTTAATGTCATCTGCATCTTCTTCAGTTATTGCATATTCGAAGTTTTCAACTTTTACAATGTCTTTTAATACTTCATAAGAAATAGATTTTTCAGTTAATTTAACTTCATTACCACTATTTAAGGTAACTGAATCGATTGCAACTTCTACTGGACCTGCTTTGTTAGTTCCTTTAAGTGTTATGCTATATAGTTTTTCATTTTCTTCATCTTGCTGAGGTGTATAAATTTCTCCATTAATTTTCATTTGTTCTAATGTTAAATCTGCCTTAGCTGCAAATTCAAATGTTACTTTTATGTCTTCATTTTTTTCAAAGTAGTTAGTTTGTTCTGATTTGCTATTATATGTTTTTATATTGCTGAATTCAACGTTATAAGAATCTGTTAGTATAAATGGCTTTTTAAATATTGATTGGTCTTCATATCGATTTTCATCATCATTTGTCTCGTTGTTAAATGCATCATCATCTAAATCAAATGTTCCCTTAATATCAAAATTTAATAGTTTATCTTTTTCTACAGAAAATTCTTTTTCATTATGTCCTACTTGTAAATCTTGTGATTGCTCTCCTACTGTTGCTCTAATTGAGCCTGAGGTTAATACTGAATCTGGGTCTTCTAAATCAAATATAAATTTAACTTTGCCTTTTGCAATATCATTTTCTGTTCTATAATTATTTATTTTTGGTAAAGCCTTTAATACTTCTATTTTATCTGTTCTGTCAAAAATTTCTGTTGTATTGTTGCTAAAATTGATTTGTGATACTTTTATTTCTTCAAGTCCTGGAGTATTTTTAGCAGTATAATATATTCTATATACTGAATTTCCTAGTGATTCTGCTGTATATTCTGTACCATTTATTACTAATGAACTAATATTTACAGCTTTTGATAAATTAGCATGGTCTTCTGGGTCTACTAAAAATACTTTTGTACTGCTTATTGTATAGTCAATTGTAATTGTTTCTCCTTTTTTTGGATAAATTTTTTCAAATTTAGCATCTAATATTGAAGTATTTACAGAAGATGCGAATTCTCCTGTTCCTAGTTCTACGTATTTTTCATATAAGTCTTGAGCACGTAAAACTCTAGGTGCTCTTATTTCGACTTTATAAGAAGAACTTGGTGGATTTGGTATATCAAATTCTACAGAAGTATTGTTAATTGATATATCTTTCCTTGTTATTTCTTTTCCATTTGAATCTCTTAGTATAAATATAGGGTCTTCTACGTCTGCTAGTGCTTTGTCTGAATCGTTTACCTTATATCTAAATGTCATTGTTTTTGAACTAATATTTTCTTCAAATTCTGTAACTTCTATTGTTGGAGTTTCAAGAACTATCCAAAGCCATGTATAATTTTCAGGTTTATCAGGTATCTCGAATGCTGCTCCATTTTCAAGTATTACTTTTTCATAACGAAAACTTCCTTGGTTAAATGATTTTGCTTTATATTTAAATGAATATCTATGGTCTGAATCTCTACTTTCTTCTTTAACTACTGGATATTCTTCACCATCAACTATAACTTTAGCTACAGGATAATCATATGATGTAGAGCAGTCAAAAGAAACGTCTACTGGTATGCTTACACTACATTCTGTTCCTGGTTTAAAATTAACAAATTTAAAATTATAGTCAGTTATTCCATTTAGTTTAATACTTCTTTCAAATATATCTTCAGTTCCTTCTGTTTCGATTTCCGGCTCTGATGTTTCTTCCAAACTTTGATTTGCAACCAATTTTAATGCTTTTGCCATTCCATTTATTTGTTCTTCATCTTTTGGTTTTAAATCATATGTTACATTTACAATTGTGTGATATTCTTCACCAATTTTATTTACACCTAAGTCCTTTAGTTTGAAGGTATATTCTGAATCCTCATCTTTTAAATTTTCGATTGTTTTATTACCAGCTACATTTGTAATAGTGAAAATAGGTTTTGCTGCTAATGCTCCATCTTTATCGTTTATTCTAAATGATAAAGTATCTTTTCCTTCATCTATTATAAAATGAGTAAGTGTTGGTTTATCTTTTAATACCTTTATTTTGACTGGATTTTTATCTTGTACTTCATATGTGTTGCTACCTATTTGCATTCTTGTTACATATTGTTTGAAAATACCACTTTCTTTAGGTGCTTTGACAGTTACATTATATGTGTCTTCTATTATTTTGCCTTCTTCATCTTTAGCTTTTTCAATATTGTAACTTATATCATCAATAAATATTTTCTTTACTTCTTGGTCGACATTGGTATTTATTTTATATTGTAATACGACATCTTCGCCTTTGTTTACAAATTCTTTATTTATTGTTTCTTTTTCTAAAGTTACATGTCCTTCTGCTTCATGCACTTGTTCAAATAATGTTTTTGTATCAAAAGTCTTTCCATCACCTATATCATATTCTGCTTTTAATTCTATTGTATATCTAAATGCTTTTATTAATGGCATATCAAAACTTGTATCTGTTGGATTTTCTAGCACTTTTGTTGCTGCAACTGCTCCTGCACTATTTTTCATTATTGCTGTTAATGTTTTAATTGCAGAATTTGGATCATTTAACTTATAATTAACCTCTGCAACATTTTCTTCAAGATTTTCTTTTATTTCAGTTACATCATATGCAGTAGGTTCTACAGATTCATGAATATAAGATACATAACGGCTAACTTTAAATGTCTTTCCTCCCATTAGTACACTGTCTAAGAAAACAGTGTTTACTCCAATATGGTCAGGAATTAATGCTATACTATATACACCCTTTGCATCTTTTTCTACATCATAAGGCTTTCCATCTATTATTATTTGACTAACATCTTTTGAAGACATTATTTCGTTTTCAAAAGTCATTATAGCTGTAGTACCATTTGGAATCCTTTTTGGAATTGTAAGGTTTCTTAGTTTAAAGTTTGGACTTGTAATTTCTAAGTCTTTTGTAACTATTACTTCTCTGTTAGTATTTTGGTCGTCTTCTGCTTGACTATCTAAATTATAATTTCTTTCAATTGTCAATGTATATCCAACGTCTGTTTGCAATGTTACTGTAAATGTATTTTTCCCTTTAGAAATTTTTTGGTTTAAAATTTCTTCATTTTTTTCTTTGCTAACTATTTTAATGTAGCTATCTAATAAAGCATCATCATTATCTATAACATTAAATGATATTGTAAATTCAGATTCATTATTTGTGGTATTTAAATCTGTTATTTCAGGTATGTCTTTTAGTATGTCTACTACTACATTTGAAGGTTTTTTAGCAAATTCATCCTTAGTTATTATTTTTCCATTGCTTAGCATAATTTCTAAAATTTCTATTTCTTCAACTCCTGGAGTATCTTTACCTTTCAATAGTGTATAATAATAGTCTACTGTTCCATTAGATTTTTTTACTGCTGTTACATCATACCAATTTCCATTTTTCAATTTTATTTTTGTAGGTTCAAAAATTGTTTTGTTTGTACTGTTAAATCTTAATTGTATTTGCTCATTTTTAGCAAAGTATTTGGTTTTAGTATTTTCATTTTCTTTATATGTCTGCACATTTTCTATAGCTAGGTCATATTCAGATACTAAAATAAATTGTTGTTCAAATAACAATACATCTGAATTATATATATCTGATTCATCTGAATCTAAGTTGTAATTAATTTCTATTTTGAATGTTTTTAATTCATCTTTTTTTACATTAAATATTAATGTTATTGTATCGTTTGCTTGGTCTTTTGTTATAATTCTTACATCTTCATCTACATTTGCTTTTCCTGAAACAAATGCTCCATCTGGATCATTAATTTTAAATGTGAATATTGCTGTTTCATGTTCTACGTCTTCTGTTGATGTAAAATTAGTTATTGTTGGTGCTGATTTTAATATATATACTTGCTCTGTATAACCTTCTTCTATGTCTGCATGTAGACCATTTTCAAAATTAACTCTTGTTAGTTTTATTCCATGTAATCCATAGTTATCAGTTGGAACTGTGTAAGATATTTTATAATTTCCTTCTGAACTTTTTGTAACTGTATATTCTGTGCCATTTATCATTACACTACTTACAGGTGAACCTGTATTTGATGTAATGTTTAAATTTAGTGTAATTGTCTCACCCTTTGTAGGGAACTTGTTAGATATAGAATTAGTTTTAATATTTGCTATTGCTTTTACTTCTGTCAATTTACTTTCTTTTAATAATTCTTTTTTATGCTCTTTTCCATCTACTAAATTGTAATCTGCAAATATTTGGACTGTATAACTACCAGCATTTACACCTTCAAAAATCACTTCTCTATTATTAATACTACTTAAATCTTTTGATTGTAATTCATTTCCTTTTTCATCTTTTAATATTGCATATAGCTTTGTTAATGTAGTATCTTCATCTTTTATTTCAAATGTTGTATGGATATTTGTTACATTTTCAACTTTTGCATCTATTTTAGTTATTTCTGCTTTATTCTTGAATATTATTACTGAATCATTTTCAGTAGGTGTTAATTCTACATTATTTTCTAAAACTACATCATTTATTTCTATTTGTGTTCTTTTACCCTCTATATCTTCTCCATATTGATATTCAAAAGCATATCTCTTTTCTTCTAATGGTTCTAATGGTGTAACTACATATTCTTTATCACCTATTTTGACAGATTTTATTTTAGAATGAGAGTTATTGCTTGAGGTAAATTCAATTGTTGCCTTATGTTCAGCATTATCTATACTTGTGATTTCCGTATTTGTTATTTTAAGATTATATTCTGGAACAACTTCTACTTCAACTGGTCCATAAGTTTCGGTATTTTGATGCTCAACATCTTGTTTATTTTCATCTAAATCATATGTCATTTTTAATGTTACAGAGTATATTTTGTATGGGTCTAAATTAAGTTCATATGAGTTTTGATTGTTTTTAATTTCCATTGTTGTCGTTTCATTGTTTTCTTTATCTGTAATTACAATTAATCCACTTACAAAACTATCATCAGGATCGTTTAAGTCATATGTCAATATAGATTTTTCAGTTCCTGTGCTTACTGCAAAATTTTCTACACTTAACTTATCTTTTAGTACTTCTAAAGTTGCTACAATATTTTCTTCAACAACTTCATTGTTACTCAATAGTACGCTATCAATTGTTATTGTTTGTTTTCCAGCTTCTGTATAACCCTTTAAAGTTTCTTTAGTTGTATATGTATCTCCGTTTTTTTCGAGATTATATGTTTTGCCATCTATTACTACTGATTTAGGATAATATGATATTTCTTTTCCATCTAATGAGCCTATATATGACTTTGATGTAAAGTTTAATTTAAATTCTTCACCTTTATTTAAATATTGGCTATTAACTCCTGTTTCTGGATTTTGGGCTGATATGTTCTCAACCTTTAATACAGTTGGTGGAAATAAAAATGCTATAGCTTTTATTAAAGAATCTTCTTCATATTTATTATCATTTTTATTTAAGATATCGTTAAGTAAATTTGTATCTAAGTCATAACTTGCACGGACTTCTAATGGATATCCCTTTTGTTCTTCTACATTTACAAATGTTACTTCATTATACCCTACTTTAACTGGTATTTTATTTTGACCTTCTGCATTATAGAATTTTCCATTTCCAAATATTGCATATGCACCATTTTCAGGTATTACATTTTCTGGGTCTTCTAAATTAAATTTGAATGTTATAGTTTTCTTATCATAATCACTGTCTATCTCGTAATTAAATGGTACTTTTGGTTTTGATTTTAGTACATCTATTTTTTCAGTTATTGGTGTTGTTAGTTCTACTTTTTCATCTCCATATTTTACTGTACTTACAGTAAGATTTTCTATGCCTGAAATACTTTTTGCTGTATATGTTATTTTATATTTTTCATCACTTACAGGTGTTGCATCATATTCTTTATGGTTTACATATATTGATGAAACAGGTATTTTTGTATTTGAAGTTATATTAAATGTAATTTCAACATCTTTTCCTTTTGCTGGATATCTTGTTGAAAAACTATCAAAAGTTATATTTGTAATTACTATTGGAACTTCAAATGTAATTTCTTCTTCATTTATTTTTTCTTGAGTATGTGGTTTACCATCTGCTCTGTCATAATCTGCTAAAAATTCAATAGTATATGTTCCTGCTTGTGTAATATTTTCAAATACTACATTTGCACTTCCTTTTGCTATATCTTTTGACTGAATAACTTCATTACCTTTTTTAATAACTGCTTTAACATTTTTTGCTATTGATACTGAGTCTTCTAGTGTAAATGTAACGTTTACATTGTTTCCTTCTTGTTTTGAAGTAGCATTTTTTACTATTGGTTTTGCCTTAAATACTTCATCTTCATTATTGTCGTCATTATCGTTATTGCCAGTATTATCATCATTGTCAGTATTGTTATTTTCATTATTGTCATCATTGCTAGGTTTGTCATTATTATTATCGTTAGTTTCATTATTGTCGTTGTTGCTAGGTTTGTCATTATTATTATCGTTAGCTTCATTATTGTTGTTATTGCTAGGATTGTTGTTGTTTTCGTTATTATAGCTATTGCTATTATTGTTATTATTATTTCCAGTATTGTTGTCTGCATTATTGCTATTATTACTATTATTATTTGGATTTTTATTGCTACTTAAATTTACTTTTTCATTATTTGCAACATAATTAGAACTTTCCGTTTCTGCACTGATTTCAGTCTTATCATCATTATTTTCATCTACGACAGTTGTTGGCTCTTTTGATGGAGTATTTATTTCTAAGATATACTCAATAGACTTTATTGGAGCTTCTGAGTTTACTTTATCTGTTTTTAAAAATAATTTTTTGCAAATAACTATAATTATTGCAATGACTAAAATTATTGCAATTACAGTAATTACATTTTTTTCCTTCTTATTTAAATTCAAATTAGGTAATACCTTTACAACACAAAAAATAATAGCTACACATAATATAGAAAATATGAATGCTAGCCATGGAAATTGAGCTTTATTCTCAGCAGTTGCTGTACCTAGTATCTTTACTTTTTGTGATGCATCTTCTAATTTTAATGTATTGTCGCCATCAGATGCGTTTATGCTATGTAAAGTAATAGTAGTTTCACCTAATTTTGCATTTTCTTTAACTTTTAAATTTATGTTTAAAGGTTTTTTTATATTTTCTTCATTTTTGCTATTTATTGAAAATTTATTGTCAGAGCTATTGTATGTTATATCTTGCCAGTTTTCTTGCTCTTCAAAATCTTCTTTTTCTATAGTTTCAAAAATATCTTTGTCGTAATTTAATTTTGCACTATAGGAATAAAACTGATTTTCTTGACTATCAAAGTCTATAGATATTCGTAATTCTTCCCCTACATTTATTTCTGATTTATTTGTTGTTAATTTTAATTTTTCTGCTGCAAAAACTGTTGTTGCACAGATAAAAATTAATAAAATTGTTAATAAAATTGCCATTCTTTTTTTCATTTTTACATCCACCCTTTATTATTTAATTTCTTTTTATATATTATTATAGTTAATGCTAGTATAGTCTATCATAAATTTAGGAAATAATCAACAATATTTCCTTTTATTTCATATAAATCGGTGTAATAATGTAGTAAATGATACACCTACCAAATAACTAACAATCGAAAAAGGGCTATGGAAACATAGCTCTTTTATCTACTTTGGAAGTGTACTACTTCTCTTTCTCTTAAATATCTCAATGGGTCTAGTACTTCTGGATTATCACGACAAAGGTCAATTAATTTTTCATAAGTTGCTCTAGCTGTCAGACCATAATCCTGCCCAGCTAACATTCATTATTAATTCTATTTTTATTATTCTTCATTTACCAATGATTCCTCTGAATCATATCCTTTATCATGGAATTTAGATGTTAGAATACAAACTATTGGGCGAACCTCATACGTGCTGTCGTACACGTGGTAGGCGTCGAAAGAGCCGGTAGTTACCGTCCACAAACAAGCAGTTGCTGCTGTTGCTAATGCCAGGAGAAGCCAGCCACCAATATGAATCATCTTTGTTATATATTCCATTACTATCTGCTTTTTTAAGCCAATTTGACTTTGTATTTTGGCTATAACCATAAGTTCCTAATTGTACATCTAGTTTATTGTCTTTATAGGCATTATGCGTTGGATTTGTATTTTTATTATATGATGCTTCAAATAATTCTGCTGTTGGACTTGCTATGCAAAATTCTGCATCTCCTTTTTCTCCATTTTCTTTTTTATCCATATATTTAGTCCATAATTCGTTTGTTATATCTGTAAACCATACTGTTGCTCTTATATTTGCATTTGCTTTGTTAGTTGCATCTGTAAATAATGTACTTACTCTTCCATTTAATTTTTGTCCTACTATACTCATTTTTGTTCCATCTTTATATTTTTCCGTATCTTCTTCATTGTCATAATAATCACTTGGCTTATAACTTCCTACTAACTCATCTGTTATTAAATAAGTATATTTCTCATCTTGATAAAATAATCTCCAGTCATGAGACGTCCAACCACCGCTTGTAGTATATTCTACATCATATTTAGTTACTTTAAATCCATATTTTTCTGTATTTATTGCTGTTTCTACTCCTATTGTTAATTCTTCTGGATCAAATGTTTCTCCTCCTGTTCCTTCTGTTTTGTCTGTCAAGCCTCCACTATATATATCTGCTATTTCTATTTCTTGTCCTCCATACTCTGGGTTTGATTTTAATTTAAAATCTTCTTCTTTTAATTTGTTTGGTAATTCATCTTCTTTAGGTACACTTTCAAAATATTTGTCCAATACATCTTTTAATTGTTTGGCTGTAACTTTTCCGCTTTTATTCTCTGCTTGATATCCTAAGATATCTGTTCGTACCATTTCTTTTAATTGCTCTTCTTCTGTTTTCTCCTTTGATGTTTGCGCCTTTGTTAATATTCCATTTTCTCCTGTTAATGTTGCAATTGACACTGCAGCTAAAATTAACAATACAATTATTGTAATAACTAACGCAATTAGTGTAATACCTCTACTTCCTTTCAACCACTTATTTTGTTTCATTTTTGCTTTTTTTTGGTACATCTTATTTTTCCTCCTTCGTTTTTTATGTAATATTGTTGTTACAATACATATATTTTTTATACCACACTAATTATATTTTTTCAATAGTTTTTGAAAAATATTTATTATAAAATTGAAACTGCTGTTACAATTCACAGCCAAAATAAAAAAGCATTGGAAAGAGAGGGAATAATTTAACTATTATTCTCTCTAAATTCTT
>CANQPY010000023.1 GCA_947625835.1 uncultured Clostridia bacterium
TTGAACCGCCCATTGCCGAACGGCACGATGTGGTGGTGTGAGAGGGAATAAATATTTATTTATTCTCTACTCGATTTCTAATTTCTTACGAAATTAGAAAGTCGCGCTCAAGCGAACATAATCGTAGCTACGTACAGTGTTGTAGTAGATGTGTGCGACATTGAAGTGTGCGTACCACGCGTCGCTAATAGTGCTCTGCGAAGACGACCAGTACCAGCTGCTTAGCGCATCTTTCTGGTATAAGCCTTCTCCAACTTTTCCACCTTCACAATACATTGTCATAAATGCTGCCCATTCTGATTTTGATGGTACAAACCATCCTTTTGATACTTTCTCTTTTAATGAGTCTAATCCCCATAAATCTGTATATTCTCCATCTATCTTTGGCTCTCCATATTCTCCATCTTCATATTTTTGTATCATATCTGTTGTATTTGTTTTTCCTTCTCCAAAATCATTTCTTGTTCCTTCTACTGGGTTATCTAAATTACCATATGCATTATAATACCAATAATGTTCACTTTCATCTAAATCTTTTAGTGCCATTACATAAAATCTATCTTCTCCACTTGTTCCGTTTGCTGGTGTTATCATTTTTTCTTCCCACGTTCCAAATCCTGTTACTTTTTCTTCGCTTACTTTATATTTTTTTAATTTTGCTTTCTCTTCTTCTGTATCATATCCATATCCATAAACTCCATTTGAATCTTCAGGTACTTGCCCTGATTTTTTCACTGCTAAGTCTGCATATATTATTCCATCTGGCTTTCCGTCTGGTGTTTTATTTCCGTTTTGGTCTTCAAAATCTGCATAATAACCTAAGTAACTTACTTCTAAATCCGCATCTGGTCTTGGGTCATCATCTACTGTTCCTGTTGTTAAGTCTCCTTCATATAGGTCTGATACTTTTATTTCTATGTCTTCTCCATATTCATCTCTTGCTTTTAAACTATATTCTGGGTCTTCCATATTTTTTTGTAAGTCTTCTGCGTTTTCTGGTACATCTTTAAAATATTGGTCTAATATTTCTCTTAATTCTTCTGTTGTTAAATTTCCACTTCTACTTTTTACTTGTTCTTTTAAAATTTCTACTTCTACCATTTCTTTTACATTTGCTTCTTCTGTTTTCCTTTTTGCTTCATTTGCCTCTGTTATTATTCCATTATCCCCTTTTAATGCGCTAATTGATATTGCAGCTAATATTAGTAAAACTATTATTGTTACTACAAGTGCTATTAGGGTTATTCCTTGGTTTTCATTTGTTTTTCTCATATTTTTCCTCCTTACTAGTATTATGTTGATTTCGTATTATATATTACTATCATATTTATACTAAACTTTTAATCCTTTGTCAAGCTTTTTCTAAAAATTTATATTTTTACTACTTAAGCAATAAATTATTAAATAAAAAAAATCCTTCCCTTGACATGTTTATGTCTTAAGAAGGATTCTTCGTTTTTTGCATAGTATTACAATTCTTCAATAAACTTTCTTGTTTGTTCATTATCCAATTTTTCTGTTAATTTCTTTTTAATATCATTACATATATCTTCATTATCGGCTCCTATTTCTTTTTCCCAAATTTCTTTTATTTCATTTAAAGTGTCATTTTGGTTTTCTTCATTAATAAGTTCTATTTTATTTAAAATAATCTTATTATACATATATTCATCTTTATATTTTTCTATATAAGTTATAAATGAAGTTGAATCTATTATTTTTTTACACATATCTTTATATTCTTTTGAGTCTTCTTTATATTTACTCTTATTTTTTAGGGTTGATAAGCAATTTACCTTGTCTTCATAATATTGGTAGTTATATGGTGATAAAACTATTTTTAAATCTATCATTTTTAATCTTTCTTCATGATTTTTTATCATCTCTGTATCAATATTATAAGTAATAAATTCACCAATGTTAAAATATAGAATTACTGTTAATAACAAAATATACACTATTTTTATGTATTTATTTAAGTTTATAGTTTTAGTTGTTCCCCTTGTTATTTCGCTTACAATTGCTATATACATATATACTATTATTAGAATATTAAAAAATGACATATCTAAATCTAGTAAACTATGAGTTACTACTAACAAAAGTGCCATTCCTATTGTTTTAATTGTAATATTTTTACTTTTATAAATTGACTTACATAAAAATATAATTAGCAAACCATATGCTATAAAAGCTACAATTCCATTTTGTATAAATAATTGCATCGGGTAGCTATGCTCAGCAGTAGTATTTTCCTCAATATCTTTTTTATCAAAATACTTCCATGCATTACCGCCATTACCAAATAACCAATTATTTTGTATTATAATAGTAGCTTGTTTTAAATAAGATAATCTTGTTTTTAATGATATTGCATTTGCGTTTATTTTTTCAATTCTATTAATAAATTCAATTGGTATTAATTTATAGTATATTGGTATTTTTTTATCATTTAATGTTACTTCTTCAACTTCTAGCCTTGCACCTTCAACTGGTTTTCCCCAGTTAAAACTTATTTCTATTGTATCTGTATTGTCAGTCGTTTTAAAATTAATTTCCTTAGTTCCTTCATAATTATCAATTTGCATCTTGTGTCTATCTACTTCTTGTTCTTTATTATTTAATTCCTTTATAATTACTGATATGTTTTTACTTTTACTTGTTTTTGATTTTACTTTAATTTTTAGTGAATAATCTGTAGAATATTCAACTTTTATATTTTGTCTTTTATATTTTATTTTAGAGTCTATACTATTAAATAGAACTAAATTATTAGGTATCAAAATGTATCCTATTACAATCAATACCAATACTGCCGTAGTTGTACCTAAAAAAATTTTTTTCATTTTTGTAGATAATTGAATTTTACATAGTTTTAAATATAATAAATATTCTATTGCACTTTGCACTAAAAGACTTATAATTACGTAAGATGTTTTGCCAATATCTTCTAAATAATTATATAAAACAAAGTAAATCATTGCATTAATACTAGAAAATAATAATGCTTTTATAATTTCTTTTCTATGTTCTTTAATCCATAAAACATATATAACTAATAATACAGCCAATAAAACCCAACACATTCGTGAATAAGTTGTTAGTATTGCAAAAATTTGAAAAAACATACACACAACATATAAACTTTTGATTTTAGGCCTTTGCTCATTTAAATATCTTTCTATCGTCAAAAACAGTACAAATCCTAAAAATACACTAAGTGTATTTGCATATTGGTATAATGACATCATTCTCATAGATGATTCATTTATAGGTGGTAAGCCAAGAAATTTATAAAATTTTTGTAGTGTAATATTATTCATTATATCTATTCCAAATAAAATAATTAAAATAGACATAATAATTATTGTATTTGAAATAATAGCTATTTTTTTCTCATCTTTTTTTATATATTTTTTGGTAATAAAGTATATATTTAATACAGATATATATTTTAATATGTATTCCACTGTACCAGATAATCGTATATATTGATTGGTTATTAATGGTATAAATGTAGATAAACTAATAACAATTACACATATATCAATTTTATTTATTTGTATTTTTTCTTTTATTATGGTTATTAATGTTACAATACTAATTAATATGTTTAATACAAAAATATTATATTTTATTGGTGAACCAACTAGTAAATTGCTAGTTACTATTATTAAAATACATATGATGTCAAAAAAAATTGGTGCTATTTTTTTTATATTCATTCATTAGTTCCTCTCTCATTCAATTATTTTATACCACTTTTCTATGATTTTTTCTTTTGAAAAGTTTTGAATTCTTTTTACTGATTGTTGTTTGTAATGTTTGCTTAAATCTTCGTTTTCTACCATTTCTAAAATTGCTTTTGCCATTTGCTTTTCTTCTTCTGATAATTCGTCTATACTTGAGCAATTATAATTTGGTGTTGGTATTAAAACTCCATATTCATCTTTTATTTTACTTGGTGCAAGTATTTCTCGGTTGCCTCCTTTGCTATCTGTAGCAATAACTGGTAAGCCACATGCCATTGCTTCTAATACTACATTTGGCATTCCTTCATATAATGATGAAAGTATAAATACATCTGCCCTTTTTAAGTATTGGTATGGATTTGTTTTAAAACCTAATAAAAATACATTGTTTTCTAATTCTAATTCTGTTATTAATGCTCTTAGCTCTTTTTCTAGCTTTCCTTGACCTATTATTATTAATTTTATGTTATTGTTTTTATTTACTACTTCTTTAAAAGCCCTAATTAGATTTCCTTGTGCTTTTTGATAGCTTAACCTTCCAACATTAATAACTATTTTACTATTTTTGAAGATTTTTTCTTCTTCCTTATTTAATGCATTTTGGCACATAAGTTGCTTTTCTATTTTTTCTTTTTCATAGAAGTTTTCAATTGTTACTATTTTTTCTTCTTTCATATTAAAATTTTCTATTACATCTTGTTTAACTGAATCTGATACAGCTACTATTTTATCTGCAAATTTCCCCATCATTTTATTTTTTATGCGTTCTCTTTTAGCTAGTGAACTTATGAAATTTCTTATTGATATAACTACTTCTTCTTTATATCTTGATGCAATGTTTAAAAAATTTGCACCTGTGCAAAAACTAATACAATAATTAATATCTCTTTGTTTCTTTATTTTTCGTATTTTTCTTATTAATTGTATTTCTTCCCCCGTAATTGTTAAATGTTCAATATTGTTAACTGGATAATCTACTTCTGTTTTTTCTTTATACGATAATAATGTAACATTATATTTTTTGGACAAATTTTCAGCTATGTTAATTGCGACTCTTTCTGCTCCACCATCATTCAGTTTTGATATCAATATTAAAATATTATTACCTTTTTTTATTTTTCGCTTCTTTATTGTATTATTAGAATAAAACATATAGAGAATTAACAAATTTATTGTCCATCTCTTAATTCTTATATATAGCCATCTACTTAAATCAATTCCCAAACAGTATATGTTTATTATTTCTAATGCTATCATTTGGTATTTAAAACTGTTTTTAAAAAATAATAAATAGCATATTATAATAAAACATAAAACTAATATTCCGAATATGGAATGTTTGGAAATTGTTTTTTCTAATTTCTTTATATTTTATTTTTATAATTGCAAGTATTAATGCATATACTGCTATATTAGTAGTATAAAAAATGTTAATGTTTAACTTTTCTTTTATAATTAGGCATAATTCTATAATACAAGCTATAAGTAATACATATTTAGTTATTCTTATTACTATTTTTTTCATTTATCCTTTTTTCCTTGACAATTCTTTATATTTTTCTATTGCTATATCTATTTTATCATCACATACAATTTTTCCATCTGAAATTAATATTCCTCTTTTGCAAAACTGTGTTGCTATTTTTTCTGAATGAGTTACAATTACAAGTGTTAATGTATTTTCTTCTATTAATTTTTTTAAATAATTATTTGCTTTTTCTCTAAATTCTATATCTCCTACACTAAATGCTTCATCAACTACTAATATTTCTGGATTTGTGTTAAGATAAATTGTAAAGCCTAATCTTGCACGCATACCTGTAGAATATAGCTTTACTGGTTGATCTATATATTCTCCTAAATCTGCAAATTCAATTATTTTAGGTTCTAATTCTTTTATTTTTTTTGTACTATATCCTAGCATACTATATTTAATATAGATATTTTCTCTTCCTGTAAATTCTAAGTCAAATCCTGAATTTATTTCTATAATTGCACTTAATTGTCCATTAACTGTAATCGTACCACTATCTGGGCTTGATACTCCTGTTATTAATTTTAATAATGTAGATTTTCCAGAGCCATTCTTTCCTATAATTGCTACACTTTCACCTTTATTTATTTTAAAAGATATATCTTCTAATACTCTTTTCTGTTTATGCTCTATTTGTGGTATGAAAATTGAAAGTGCTCTCTTTCTATCATTTTCATATAAATTGTATGTTTTGATTATATGTTCTACTTCTATTGCTATATCACTCATCGTTTTCTCCCCTTATAACATATCTGATAAATTTTTAATATTTCTTTTATAACATTTTACCGTTATTATTACTATAATTATCAAAACTGACATAAATAAAACTAATGTACCTATATCTTCAAAAAACCATTCTTTTTTTATAAAGCATTTTCTATATCCATCAATTAAAAAATTTACTGGATTTAATCTTAATATTGCTGCTAATATAGGATTTTTAATATTATCAATATCCCATAATATTCCTGATAGCCATAATACTGCAGATACAGTTGACTTTATAAAATTTAAAATGTCCTTGCTAATTGCAGTTAATATAGATAGTAAAAATGTTATAGCTGTAAAAAAAGTATAATTTAATATTATATAAATTGGTAATTGTATAATGTATATATCAACTGGATACCCACTTATCCAATAAGTTATTATGAGTATTCCTAGCATTACTATATGTACTGCTATTTTTGATACACTAATAAATGTAGGTATAATAGATATTGGAAATTTCATTTTTGTTACTAAATATTCATATTTTCTAAGGCATTCTATACCTTGTGTTAACATATCTTGCATATAAAACCATGGCACTACACCTGCTATTAGCCATAAGAAATATGGCATTCCAAATATTTCTTTTGATACTCTTAATCCGAATTGCAAAAGTAAACCAATATACAAAAATTGTAATTGCTGGTTTCATGGCAATCCATAAAGCGCCTAAAAAAGACCCTTTATACATTTTCTTTAAATTGGTTTTTGCCATTATGAGTATTTGTTCTTTGTACATCTTATGTTCTTTTATTATCTCGTTCATCTATCTCTCCTTTTGTTATAACTCTTTTAATTTTAAATTTTCTACAAATTGCTTTGTTACTTCATTGTCTAATTTTTTAGTTAATCTTGTTTTTATTCCATTATAAATATCTTCATTATTTGCTCCTATATCATTTTCCCAAATTTTCTTTATTTCTTCAAGAGTACTAATTTGATTTTCTTCATTTATAAGGTCTATTTTATTTAAAATAATTTTATTATACATATACGGATCTTTATACTTTTCTATATTAGTTATAAAAGATGTTGTTTCTATTATTTCTTTACATATGTCATTATATTTTTGTGAATTTTCTCTATATGTTCCTTTATTTTTTATACTAGATAAGCAATTTGTTTTATCATCATAATATCTATAATCATATGGAGATAAAATAATTTTTAAGTTTATAATGTTTAATTTTTCTTGTTGATTTTTTATTTCATCTGTATCTATATAATAGGTTATAAATTCTCCAATATTAAAATACAAAATAACTGTTAATATCAAAATATATATTGCTTTTATATATTTGTTTAAGTTTATCTGTTTACTTGTTTTTATATTTGTTTCATTTATTATTGCTATGTACATATAGGTCATAATTAAAATATTTAAAAATGACATATCAAAATCTAATAAGCTATGAGTTAATACTAATATTAATGCAATCCCTATTGATTTTGACATTACTGAATTGCTTTTGCATATACATTTTATTAAAAATATTATTAGAAGAACATATGCAATAAATGCTATTATTCCATTTTGTATCCATAATTGCATAGGATAGCTATGCTCAGCAATAGCCTCTAATAAAATATCTTCTTTTTCTATGTATCTCCATGCATTTCCGCCTTGACCAAATAACCAATTTTTTTGTATTATTTTTGCAGATTGTTTTAAGTACTCTATCCTTGTCTTAATTGATACGGTATCTATATCTATTTTTTCAATTCTATTGATTAATTCAATTGGTATTAATTTATAATACATTTTTATTGGTTTATCATTTAATGTTACTTCTTCTATTTCTAGTCTTGTTTCATTATTTTGTTTTCCCCAAACAAAACTTATTTCTATTGTATTAGTATCAGATTGAGTTTTAAAATTAAATTCTTTTGTTCCGTTGTAATTATCAATCTGTATTTTTTGTTCTTCAATTCCTTGTTCGTTGCTATCTAACTCTTTTACATACATTGATATATTGTTTTTTTGATTTGTTTTTGAATTTAATTTTACTTTTAAAGAATATTGTGTATTTGCTTCTACTTCTATATTTTCTCTCTTATATTTCATTTTTGAATTTTCAGTATTAAATAAAACTAATTTATTAGGTAAAGCAATCCATATTATTGTTACAATTATTATAATTGCAATTGGTATACTTGCCATAATTTTCTTTCCTAACTTAAAAAATAATAAATATTCTAATATGCTTTGCATAGCAAGAATTATTAAACTATAGTATGGTTGTCCCATTTGCATAAAATAATTATAAATTAAAAAATAAATAATGGCATTAATTCCTGAAATTGCTATTACTTCTACTATATCTTTTCTATGTTCTTTTACCCATATAATATATGCAATTAATAGTACGGCTATTAAAATCCAACACATTCTTGAATATGTCATTAAGATTGCGAAAATTTGTATAAAAATACAAGCTGTATATAAGTTTTTAATTTTAGGTCTTTGCTCATTTAAATATCTTTCTAATGATAAAAACAATGAAAACCCTATAAATATGCCAAATGTATTTGCATATTTATATAAAGACATCATTCTACTAAATGACCCATTTGCAACCAAAGCAGTTCCTAAAAAATCATAAAATTTTTGTAGGACACTTTTATTCATTATATCAATTCCGAAATAGCATTAGAATAATTGACATAGCTATAATTGTATTTGAAATATATATTATCCCTTTTTCTTTTTTCTGTATGTACTTTTTGGTAATAAAATATATGTTCAATACAGAAATATATCTTAATATATATTCTACTGTATCGCCTAATCTAATATACTGATTTGTAATTAATGGTATGAAAGTAGATAAACAAATAACAATTACACATATATCAATTTTATTTATTTTTATTTTTCTATTTACAATTGTTGCTAATGTTATTATTGTAATTAGCAAATTCAGCACATAAATATTATATTTTATTGGTGTTCCAACTAACAAATTGCTTATAATGATTGTTATAATTAATATAATATCAAGAAAGTTTTGCTTTATTTTTTTCATCTATGTCTCCCTTTTCTATTATTCTATATGAACTACAATTGCATTGATTACTTGGACATATTAATTTTTCTGTTGGCAGGTCAATTATATTTTCTCTTATGTCTCCAATAATAGTTTTCTTTTCGCAACTTACACAACGTGATACAACACCTAAGTTACTTATTGTTATATTGTGAATGCCAGCATCACATAAATATCCATTAGAATTAAAGATTTCTTCATCTTCCAATTTTAGAGAAATTTTGTTATTATTTACAAAATAATATATTTCATTATTATTAAAGGTTACTTTTATATTATTTTTTTTCTTTATGTTTGATTCTTCTACAATTTTCTGCTTTAACTCTTGTGAAATTTCTGTTTTATATTTTTTTATTATTATAAAATTAATGTCTTTTACTTGTTTTTTATATTTGTTTTTAAATTCTAAATACTTTAGATAGTCTTCGTCTGTACAAAGTGGATAGTTTACGTGGCAACCAATAATTTTAGCCTTATCGATAAACTCTTTTTCATTTGCAAATTCTTTATAATAACTAGCAGATATTGTTAATCTTCTTTTATATTTGTATTTTTTATTAAATATATTTGATAATTTTTTCAAAATTTCTTTATCTGCAGATAGATTAGTTGTTATATGGATTTTTATTTCTCCTTCAAATTTACTTTTTACTATCTTTTGAATAATTTCTATGAAGTCAGGTAAAATTGTTATTTCTCCCCCTATTAAATCTATATCAAGATGTTTATATTTTTTATTTATTTTTGTTTCTATAAATTTAATTAAGTTGTTACAAATTTTTTCTCTTATTTCTTTGCTTTCTCCTTTAGCTTTTTCAAGATGTTTTTCCTTATCTCCTTGTATACAAAAATCACAATAATAATTGCACAAAAGCGTTACGTTCCACCTTATAATAAATTTGTCCTTTGTTTTTAAATTTTCTACTTTTATAATATCTTTACTTTTCATTTTTTTATTTTCCTTAATTTTAAAATAATGTATATATCATAGGTGTTACTACACTAGAAGTGACAAAAAAGAACATAAGTCCTAAAAAGACTAAAATAAGTATAATTGGCAATAATATATAATGTTTTCTTTCTATAAAATATCCAATTATTTCAAAAACAGTTTTAACTCTATTAGACCTTTTTATTGATTTTACATCTTTTTGCACAATGTCTTGTCTTTTTTCAAATCCTTTCCAACTTATATTTTTTGTATATTTATTCCAAACTACGAAACCATATTTTTCTGACCATTTTTTTTGTTTTATAAAACTTATTGGTAGTATAACAAAAATATATACTATAATCAACATACATAGAAATATGATTGTAAAAATTTTATTTATGAATTTTTTCATCCACTTGCTTGGATAGTATAATATATATGGAAATACTAGACCTGTAATTAAAAGAATTCCTCCTAGTGCTATTAAACATTTCATTAATAATTCAATATTTGAATTATTTGTTGATAAATATCCTAAACCAGCAGTTATAATTAGTATTATTCCAAATCCTTGTCCAAATAATATTTCTTGTTTTAAATTTTCTTTTTCTTTTTTGCTGTTTATTGTGTTTATATACGCATCAATCAAGTTCGTATTTCACCTTCTTATTTATAGTATTTGTTTGTTTTTCTTTATCTAATAAACGATTTCCTATCACTAAATAATCTATATCTGTATTCATAAAACAGTTATAAGCATCTTCAACAGAGTTAACAATAGGTTCTCCTCTTACATTAAATGATGTATTAACTAATACACTGCAACCCGTTACTTTCTTATATTCTTCTAATAATTTATGTATAAAAGGATTTCTTTTTTTATCTACTGTTTGAACTCTTGCTGAATAATCAATATGAGTTACTGCGGGAATAGTAGACCTTTTTTGATTAATGGTTTCTATTATGTCTTGCTTTTTACTATTTTTTATTCGTAAGTTTTCTTTTACATAACAAGTCATAAGCATATATGGTGATTCATCTTCTATTTCGAAATATTTGCTTGCATCTTCTAGTAATACAATTGGTGCAAATGGTCTAAAACTTTCTCTTTTTTTTATTTTTAAATTCATTTTCGATTGCATATTTTCATCAATTGCACTTCCTATAATTGACCTATTTCCTAAGGCTCTTGGTCCCCATTCCATTTTTCCTCTTGCTAATGCAATTATTTTTCCTTTTTCTAAAAGATTTGCTAACTTTTCTATTAAATTTTCCTCTTCTAAATCTTCCCAAATAGCTCCTAATTTTTTTAATATTTGTGAGTCTTTTTCATCATTATTTTTAATTTCTGGTCCTAGATAGCTTGATTGCATAGAATCCATTAGTTCAATTTTTCTTTCTTTATTTAGTATTTTATACCAAACCCATAACGCTGCACCCAATGCTCCTCCTGCATCTCCAGATGCTGGCTGTACCCATATATTTTTAAATATATTCTCTTTTTTTAGTTTTCCTATAGATACAACATTTAATGCTACTCCCCCTGCTAAAACAAGATTATTATTATCTGTTTTCTTTTTTACGTACTTTGCCATTTTTATTATGCATTCGTTACAAATTTCTTGAATACTAGAGGCTAAATCCATTTCTCTTTTTGTTATTTTACTTTCTGGTTTTCTTGCTGGTCCATCGAATAATTTACAAAATTTCTGGTTAATCATTTTACTTCCAGTAATATATTTAAAATATTTTTGGTTTAAGTTAATTGTTCCATCTTCGTTTATATGTATTAACTCTTTTTTTATTATATCTACATATTTAGGCTCTCCATATGGGGCTAGTCCCATTAGTTTATATTCTCCACTATTTATTTTAAAACCTGTAAAATAAGTAAAAGCAGAATATAAAAGTCCTAGAGAATTTGGGAATTTTAATTCTTCTTTTATTTCTATATTATTGTCTTTTCCTTCTCCTCATGTGGTAGTTGCCCATTCTCCAACCCCATCAATTGTTAATATTGCTGAATTTTCATATGGTGATGGATAAAAGGCACTTGCTGCATGTGATATATGATGTTCACAAAATATTATTTTCTTTTTTATTCCTATTTCTTTATTAATTTTACTTTCCATCCATAAATCAGAAGATATCCATTTTGACATAGATTTTAAATAAGATAAAATCCCTTTTGGAGCCATAATATGATAACTCATTAATAATCTTTCAAATTTTATAAAAGAATCTTCATAAAAAACAATATAATCAATTTCTTTTATTTTTTTATTTACCATATTTAAACAAAAATTAATTGCATTGTGTGGAAAACTTGAATCTCCTTTTTTTCTTGTGAATCTTTCTTCTTGTGCTGCTGCTATTATTTTTCCATTTTCTATAATTGCTGCTGCTGAGTCATGATAATATGCAGATATTCCTAATATTGTAATGCTAATTTTTACCACCTCTAATTATTTATTGTTATTTTTAATTCTTCATTTTCTGGTATATCGGCATGAATACATATTGATGTAATTAACTTGTCTTCTAGTATTTTGAACTTTTCATTTTTCCCTTCTTGTGTTCCTATTAAATGCATACTTTGATCATCATAGCCTAATTCTTCATTAATTGTTGTAATATATACTTTTGCTTTTTCTAATTTCTCTCCTTCTATGCAAATTTCTTTTAATGAAACTGGATATTGCAAAGATAATTTAATATAGTTTTCTTGTATTGGCATATATAACATATGGTCATTGTCTGGATATATAATTACATATGTTGCACCATTTGTTTCTTCTTTTAATGTTTTTAAGTCTAATTCATATGGTACCCAATCATTACAACAAATTGGATATTCAGCTTTTTCTTCATATTTTTTTCCTAAGATTTCTGGATAATCTTTTTCTAAAATGTCCGAAATATATGTAGCATAATATTTTGTGTTCCATGTACCTGGGTGTGAATTAACTGGATTAATTTTATAATTGTTTTTATCTTTACTTTTTTTATAATTTGTTCTAAATTCTGAAAACATATTGTAAGTTTTTATTTCGTATTTTTCAAATGAAGACAAAATTTCATACCATTCTTCATATTTAGGATCTGTTTTCAAAGGTGTCGTAACAACAAAAGAAGGAATATTAATAGAGTCTAAGTATTGTCCTAATGGTTCAAGTGATTTGGTTTCATAAATTTCTTTCCATTTTCCATTAATAATCATACTATACCATTGTTCAAAAGGATATCCTGTTTCATCATTATATTCTCTTAAATTTGTTTTTTGGTTTAGCATGTTATTAATTTTATAAATAATGTTTGGAAATGCCTGTTTTAAATTATTTGCTTCACTAAAATAATCTATAGGTTCACTATGACTTAAAATTGTATGTCCTTTTTCGTCGTCTAATTCTGGATCATTTTTCACATAGCCTATAATAATGATATCTGGCTTAATATCTTCTACTAATGAAGTGGTAGTTAACCATGTCATTTCATCATATGTAGAAGCACCACCTCTTCCCACTCCATATAATTCTACATCATAATATTCTCTAGAATATAATTCTAATTCTAATTGTTTCCACCATACTTGATTTATATTACTGTATCCATCTCCTTGAATATAAGAATCTCCTATTATTAATATTTTTGTTTTAGAATTTGAAAAAATTTCTTTTCTTCTTGTTTTTATTAATGGATAGTCTTTTTTTTCAATAATGTTTAATCTATCTTTATTTATAAAATTATTTTCTTTTTCCCATTTGACATATTGTGGCATTGTCTTATCTATAATTGTTAGGAGTACTATTAGCACAATTATTAATGCCAAAAAATATATTATTGATTTTATTGGTAGAATTCTATATTTTTTCATATTTTCCTCTTTTTTTATTTTAAAGTAATTATATACAAATTATATAAAAATTTCAATACAATTTATCGATAAAAAATAGCATTTTTAAACAAATTTTGAGGTAGAAAATTGTAAATTTTTTCTACCTCTCTTATTTTTATTTGGTTATTATTTCTGTTGTCTCTGGTGCTCCCCATTTGTTTTCATCTATACTTAAACTACTTCCTGACTCTATTGTTATACTTTTTAAATTATTACAATGGTAAAATGCATTCTCTCCAATTGATGTTACACTACTTGGTATCGTTATTGTTTCTAGTTTTTTACATAATGCAAATGCTGTATTTCCTATTGTTGTTGTTTTGTTTCCAAGCTTTATATTTTCTA
Source organism: uncultured Clostridia bacterium (assembly GCA_947625835.1). Lineage (GTDB taxonomy): Bacteria > Bacillota > Clostridia > TANB77 > CAG-508 > CAG-269. The sequence goes on from CANQPY010000023.1 coordinate 14,282, forward strand.
AATTTCCACAGTCATAAAATGTTCGAGTATTAATTTCTTTTACTGTACTTGGCAGTTCTACTTCTTTTATCCAATAGCAATTTGAAAATGCTGCTGGTAATATTTGCTCTATTCCTTCTGGAATGAATAATTTGATTGATTTATTTAATCTTTCATTTGTCTTTCCAGAAAAATCTGTTTTATACCCAGTCCATCCATTAGAATAATCTTCATAACCAGCTTCACGTAATCCGATAGTTTTAACTAGTACATTATTTATTTCTTTTGGTATTTCTAATGTTGAACCTCTATAAGAAAATATTTTTATTCCAGTATTTTCATAATATCCATCATAAAACCATCCTGTTTCATTGAAATCTTTATCTACATTTTCTTTAATTCCAACTATTGTATTGCTTGCTTCATTAAATTCGAAGAAATTATCTGCAAGTTCTGTTTCCCCAAAATCGTCATACTTCAAATTAATAGTAATAATAAATGGATTTTCTTCTGTTCCATTGCCACTGTAGACTTCTACGTCTGATTTCATCGTCAAAATTGGTCTCAACCCATGTGTAGATTGATAGTAGTATTCCTCAGGGTCAACAGGATTAGTCTCATCGTGATAATAGTAGTAATATAATTCATCCCAAGTTATGTAATCTTTATTAATGTAATATATTCCTTCTTCTCTCTTATCAGTATATCCAAAGCCGTTGCCGACCAGGAGTATGTTTGTAATCTTCATATTCTTTCCCTAACCAATAATCAGTACCGCAATTAATTAAATTAAAGTTGTCCATCTCAGCTTCATTTTCTATATAACTCATATCTTTTTCTTTACTACCAATGCTCCTCCAAGCAGATATGTAATCTAAATTGCAATATTCTTTACTAAAGCCATTTAATGTATCTATCCATGAACCATCTTCACCATTCAATTCAACTCTACTTATTATAGAATCACTTACTATTTCCACACCGTCTTCATCATTAAATATGCATCTCCATTTTGAGCCACTTAAAATGATATCCTCATATGCTACATAATCTCCTCTCTTAACCATATCTTTTAGCAATCCAATTGGTTCTTTTGGTTTTTCTATGTCTTTTGCAAGTTCAATTCCACCATATATCTTTCCATCAACTACATAACTTACATTATCATTTTGGTCTACAATATATAAATTATCAAAGTCAAGTACATCACTTACACTTTCTGGTATTGTTCCTGTTCCATATTCTCCTAAGTTATCTACTTTTAGTTCTTTTAAATCTTGTATTGCCCAAACATATTCTCCATTTTCTCCTACTGGTACTTTCTTTAATAACTCTGTAAAGTCTTCTTTATTTTTTTCATAATTTTCTGTTCTATATAAATCATATGCTTCTCTTACTGTTCCTAAATTTGTTTGGATTACTGCTTCATTTGCTTTGGTTAATATTCCACTTTCTCCTGTTAAAGTACTTATTGATACTGCTGCTAATATTAGTAGAACTATGATTGTGATAACTAGTGCTATTAGTGTTATTCCTTTGTTTAGTTTTTGTTTTACTGCCTTTTTTGTTTGTTTTTCGCCCGTATTTATATCTCCTAATAGACTGCTCCTCTTTTCCATATATTTTCTTTACCCCTTTCTTTTGTTTCGTTTGTACAATATTGTTTAAATTATGTCTAATTGGTGTTACTCACTTGTATTTTAATATATATATAATTTTTCATTTTGTCAAGGGGTTTTCTATTTTTATTATATTTTTATTATATTTTTATAAATGGCAATAATAAATTTCCGGTTTATTATATTTACTTAAGATTGGTTATCTTCTTATAAATTATAACAATTCATTAAAAAGGCATAATAAAAACCTCAAGCTTTTTCTATACAATAATAAATTTTGTTTGAGGTTCATTTTTTATAGTGGCAAGAACTTTTTTTGTTATTTCTAGTTCTTTTAAAACAATGTAACATATATTTGATGTTTGAGTTTGTTTGGCATAATGTTTGCTTTGTTTTTAATTTTGCAAAAAATTAGAAAGTCGCACTCAGACGCACATAACAGCCGCTATCGACACTGTCGATGTCCACATATATGCCGTTGAAGTAGGCGCTCCACGCGCTGTAATTATCGCGCTGCGAAGACGACCAGTAATAATCTATTATCAGATCTTTTTGGTAAAACCCATTCTCGATATCTGGATTAAATAAATCTCCAAATGCTGACCATTCAGACTTAGATGGTACAAACCATCCTTTTGTTGCTTTTTCCTTTAATGAATCTAATCCCCATAAGTCTGTATAGCTTCCACCTTCATATGGCTCTCCATAAGTTCCATTTTTATATTTTTCTATCATATCTGTTGTATTTGCTTTTCCTTCTCCAAAATCATTTCTAGAACCTTCTACTGAGTTATCTAAATTACCATATGCATTATAATACCAATAATGGTAGTCTTCGTCTAAATCTTTCAACGCCATTACATAAAATCTGTCTTCTCCACTTGTTCCGTTTGCTGGTGTTATCATCTTTTCTTCCCACGTTCCAAATCCTGTTACTTTTTCTTCACTTATTTTATATTTTTTTAACTTCGCTTTGTCTTCCTCTGTTTCATATCCATAACTGTAAATACTATCTGAATCATTTCCCCATTTTCCTTCTTTTTTCACTGCTAAGTCTGCATATATTACTCCATCTGGTTTTCCATCTGGTGTTTTATTTCCATCTTCGTCTTCAAAATCTGCATAATATCCTACGTAACTTACTTCTAAATCCGCATCTGGTCTTGGGTCATCATCTACTGTGCCTAGCGTTAAATCTCCTCCATATAAGTCTGATACTTTTAATTCTATATCTTTTCCATATTCGTCTCTTGCCTTTAACTTATACTCTGGATCTTCCAGATTTTTTTGTAAGTCTTCTGCTTTTGCTGGTACGTCTTTAAAATATTGGTCTAATATTTCTCTTAATTCTTCTGTTGTTAAATTTCCACTTCTACTTTTTACTTGTTCTTTTAAAATTTCTACTTCTACCATTTCTTTTACATTTGCTTCTTCTGTTTTCCTTTTTGCTTCATTTGCCTCTGTTATTATTCCATTATCCCCTTTTAATGCGCTAATTGATATTGCAGCTAATATTAGCAAAACTATGATTGTGATAACTAACGCAATTAGTGTTATACCTCTTGTTCCGCCCTTTCTTGCTAAACTTTTACTTGTTACAAATTGATTGTACCTCATTTTACTCTCTGCAATTCTCTTGTTTTCCTTATCTTTTCCCATAATTTTCTCCCTTCTTTTGTTAGTATTTTCTTTTTAAAATAAAATATTCTTTTTGTATCGTGAGTGGATACGCTTTCTTATAAAATAACAATAAACTTTATTTTTGTCAATAGATTTTTCAAATTTTTACTTTTATTTTCGTATCTGTAGTGGATACAACTATAAAAATATTTAATATAAAATTTACTTAATTAAATAAATAAAGGAGTTGATATACTTGTATCAATGTAGTAAATATAATAATAGACTTAATGTTTCTAGTAAAAAAATAAAAGAACTAAGAGAAAAAAATCATTTATCTCTATCAGCACTCTCAACAAAATTAGCATTAATGGGAATTGACATTTCCAAGCCTTCGTTACATAAACTTGAAACTGGAAAGCGAATATTAAAAGACTATGAATTATATGGTTTATCCCATATCTTTAAAGTTCCTATCGAAGAATTATTGAATGATTTTATTTCTGAATTAAAAAACGAAGACGTTGTCTAAAATATTTTAAAATCACATTTTTGTATCATGTTATCATTTTTATCTTTTATTAACCTCCGTTTAAATAAATACTCTGCAATTCGTGCAATGTTTTAATCTAAACAAAAACAGAGTGCATTTTTTATCACTCTGCTAGTTTGTTTTATTATATTTTATCCCCAGAATATTAAAAATGTAATTGCAGTCAAAACTAAAATTTCTGGTTTGGTCATTTCCTTTGGTATAATCTCTAACTCTGGACCTTCTTGCTTGGTATCTACCAAATTTGCTTTATAATATTCTACATCTTTTGCTCTAAAAAGTATTTCAAAAGGTTGATTTTCAAGGGTATTATCCACTTCAATATATCTTCTACCCATTAATATATTCCTTTTAGAATATAATTCAACTTCTATATATTTATTAGTAATGCTTTTAGCATCTTTAACAATTCCTCTAATTCTTCCATTTACATATGTTGCATCTGCTTGATAAATTGATATTTGTGAGTTTTCATCTCGCCTTTCTATGTCTTGATATGTAGAATTTAATCCAACATTAATTAAAAAATTTGAAAGTATAAACATTCCTATTATCATTAGCACCCATAAAAATATTTTTTGCATTTTATTTCCCCATTTCTTACTTTATTTATAAAATAGTATATCAAATTTTTGCTATATTTTCAAGATATTTCTATTTCCTTCTTCAAATAGGTTGAATAAATGTATACTTTGCTAACTTTTTTATTTAATGCTTCTTCTAATGCCTTTTTATATAAATCTAATTGAACCTTATATTTTTGTATTAATTCTTGTGCTTGAGATACAAAATCTGTTTTATAATCAACTAAAACAAGATTATTATTTTTATCGATGTAGTATAAGTCAATAATTCCTTGAACTAAAATTTCTTCTTCCACATCTTCTCCATATATTTCCTTTGCAGGTACTGTAATATAAAATGGTCTTTCTCTATAAACTTCTTTGGATAATTTCATTTCATTCCATATTTTTGATTTTGTAAATTCTAAAACTGCATTTTTATTAATATTTTCGGCTTCTATTTTTGTAATCATTTCTTTTTCTACTAAGCCTTCTATTAAGTTATTTATGTTGTCTAGACTATATTCTTTGCCTATTTCTAATTTTTGCATACAAAGATGCAAAAGAGTACCCTTTTGTGCACCTGTTAATTTTGTTTCTTCATCTTGTTTTGTAAATTTTGGTTTTATAAATGTAGTGTCTATTTTTTCTTCTTTTTGCTTTAATTTTGTAACAGATGATTTAGTAGGAATTTTAGTTGCTAATTCGTAGTTATATTTTTTATTTAAAATTTCTTCTATTTCTTTTATTTTTGCATCATCTATTTTATTTTCTTCTAAAATTTCTTGTACATTGATTTCTTCTTCATCTATTTCTTCACAAATGTCTAAAATTTGTTGTTTATCATATATAGAAAGTTTGGCTAAATTATTTAGTTGTTCTGTTTCATACAAATAAACTAATAAAATCCAGTCTATAAATCTAATTTGTTTTTTTACTAAAATAGAATTTATTTTTCCGTCTTGCTTTTCATATCTTTCTACTTGATTTTGCAATTCTTTTAATTGCTTTTCATGATTCTTTGTTATTCCAGTAATAAATAATTTTTCTTTTGCTCTTGTTAAGGCAACATATAGAATTCTCATTTCTTCTGATAATGTTTCTTGATATACTTTTTCTCTAATTGCTGCTTTAGTTAAAGTGTCATATTGGATTTGTTTTTCATAATCTATATATTTTACCCCAATTCCTAACTCCTGTTGTAAAATTAGATTTTTATTCAAGTCTGTAAGGTTAAATTGTTTTCCTGTACCAGATAAAAATACAACTGGAAACTCTAAGCCTTTACTTTTATGAATGCTCATAATTCTTATAACATTATCATTTTCTCCTAGTATTTTTGCAGCTCCCATGTCTCCACTGCTAGATTTTACTTTTTCTATAAATTGAAGAAAATTATATAACCCTTTAAAGCTAGCTGTTTCATATTGTTTTGCTCTTTCAAATAACATTTGAAGATTTGCTTGTCTTAACTCTCCATTTGGCATTAAACGAACATAGTTATAATAACCTGTATCTAAATAAATTTTCCAAATTAATTCATCTAATGCTAAATATTCTTGTTCCTGTCTCCATTCTTCTAGCTGATTTAAAAATTGTTCTATCTTTTTTCTTAATTTATCATCAACTGATAGTCTTGCTTTTTGAACGCACTTATAAAAGCAGTCTTTTTTGTCTGCTAGGCGTATTTGTATTAACTCATCATCTGTAAATTTACCAATTGTTGATCTCATGACCGCAACTAGTGGAATATCCTGCATTGGATTGTCTATAATTTTTAATAGACTTAGTATGTTTTGAATTTCTATTGAGTCTAAATATTCTTGCGAACTATCAGAAAATACTGGCATTTGTAAATTTAATATTTCTTGCTCATAAAGTGGGGCTAAAGTTTTTGTGGTTCTAAGTAAAATAACAATGTCTTTATATGTAATATCTCTATATTTTTCTTGTTTTTTGTCCCATACTTGAAGTTTGCTTTCAATTAGCTTTTTTATTTTGTTTGCAACAAATTTTGCTTCTAATTCAGCATCTAAAATATTTTCTTCTTTATCATCTTCTTCTAAATTTTGGTCTTCATCCCATTGTTCTTGCTCATCTTGATTTTCTTCTTGTTCTTCTTCTCCTTCTAGCAATGGATCAATAACATAAATTTCTATTTTTTCATTTTGCTTAGTTTCTGTTTCTGGATATGAACTACCTAAATTTAAATATTCTTCTTCATTATAGTTAATATCTCCTAAATTTTTACTCATGATGTTTTGAAAAATTATATTGGTAAAGTCTAATATTGTTTCTCTACTTCTAAAGTTTTTGAATAATTGTATTTTTAAATCGTCGTTTTGATTTTTTTCTTGCTTTTTTTTATAAGTTTCATATTTATTTAAAAATAATTCTGGCCTAGACTGCCTAAATCTGTAAATGCTTTGCTTTACATCTCCTACCATGAACATGTTGTTTCCTCTTGAAATAGAAGTTAATATATATTCTTGCACTAAGTTACTATCTTGATATTCATCAATTGCTATTTCTTCATATTTATCTTGATATTTTTTTATAACTTCTTCTGAGCCGACTTAATATTTGAAGTGCAAAATGTTCAATATCACTAAAGTCTACAATATTTTTTTCTCTTTTACTTTTAGAAAATTCTTTGTCAAACTCTAGTATTAAGTTTTGTAATTTATTTAAAATATAATACATATCTTTAATATCTTGTCTTGCTTCTTTAGAATTACTATTAAATATTTTTCCTAATTTTCCTTTTATTTTATCTTTTATGTCACTTCTTATTTCTTTTGCTATTTCTTTTATCTCTAAGTTACTTTTTTTTCGTGGCCATGTAGCAAAGTCTAAATTATGTGCCATTTCATAACCTTTTTCCCAGCTTTCTTCTAAACTACTTTTTACTTTTTCATATAGTTCTATATCTTTTCTTATTGTTTGATATGTGCTTTCTAATTCTTCTTCAACCGATACTTTTTTTCCTAATGCTTCTAGTTTTAAAATTGCATCTATTAATTCTTCTTCTAATTGTTTTAGCAGTATTTCTCCCCATGGTGTTTTGCTAAAGTCTTCTTCTAATAAATTGTCATCTATGTTAAACATTTCTATTTTTTCTTTTAGCCATTCTTCTGGAAATGGATTGCTTTGAATATAAGAATATATTTTTAAAACTAATTCTCTTAGTGGTGTGTCATCTCTATAACTTGTATAGGTGTTAATTAATTTTTCAAAGTCTTTGTCGCCTGATTCGTATTTTGCTTCAAAAATACTTTCTAATACTTCTTGCTTTAATAATTCTATTTCTGCTTGGTCTGCTATTCTAAAGTTTGGTGATATGTTTTCTAATTCATAAAAGTTATTTCTAACTACTTCTAAACAAAAAGAGTCAATTGTGCAAATACTTGATTTGTTTAATAGTGTTATTTGCCTTTGTAGATTTTCATTTTCTGGTTCTTCTTCTAATTTTTTATAAATTGCATCTAATACTCTTTCTCGCATTTCTGAAGCAGCACTGTTTGTAAATGTAACTACTAATAGTTTATCAATATCTACTTTTTCATCTATTATTTTATGAATAATTCGTTCTACTAAAACTGCTGTTTTTCCACTTCCGTGCTGCTGCTGCAACTAGTATGTTAGAGCCTTTTTCGTATATTGCGTCTTGTTGTTCTTCAGTCCATTTTACATCACTCATAATTATCTCCTATTATTTAATCTTCTACTTCTTCAAATTGACTATTATATAATTCTGCATAAAATCCATCTTTTGCAAGTAATTCTTCATGCGTGCCTTGTTCTATAATATCTCCATGATTCATAACTAATATTAAATCTGCATTTTTTATTGTAGATAATCTATGTGCAATAATAAAACTGGTTCTACCTTTCATTAAATTGTCCATAGCATCTTGTATTTGCAACTCTGTTCTGGTATCAATTGAACTTGTTGCTTCATCTAAAATTAAAATTTTTGGATCTGCTAAAATTACTCTTGCAATAGTAAGTAGTTGTTTTTGCCCTGCTGATATATTGTCTGATTCTTCGTTTAATATAGAGCTATATCCTTTTGGCAATGTTTTTATAAAATGATGCACATGGGCTGCTTTTGCTGCTTCTATTACTTGTGTTTCATTTGCATTTTCATTTCCGTATTTTATGTTTTCTGTTACAGTTCCACCAAATAGCCATGTATCTTGTAGAACCATACCAAACATTTTACGAAGGTTGCCTCTTTCGAAGTCTTTGATATTATGGCCATCAATTAAGATTTCTCCACTTAATACGTCATAAAATCTCATTAATAGTTTTACCATTGTTGTTTTTCCTGCTCCTGTTGGTCCAACAATTGCTATTTTTTGACCTTCTTTTATGTTAGCATTAAAGTCTTTTATAACAATTTCTTCTGGATTATATCCAAATTTTACGTGGTTAAATTCTATATTTCCTTTTAGAGAATTTGTATCTATTTCTCCTTTTTTTGTTTCTATTTCTTCTGGTTGTTCTAAAAATTCAAATATTCTTTCTGCTGCTGCAATCATTGCTTGCAATGTTGCTGATATTTGTGCAATTTGATTTAATGGGTTTGTAAATTGTTTGTTATATTGTATAAAACTTTGAATATTTCCAACTGTTATTGTTCCATTAATTGCTAAGTATCCACCTGCAACGGCAACTCCAACATATCCAATGTTAGAAATAAAATTAATAATTGGATGGATTAATCCGTGATAAGAATTGTGATTTCCAGCCTGAATGATATAAATCTTCATTTGCTTTTTCAAATTCTTTTATTACTTTATTTTCTCCATTGAACACTTTTACAATGTTTAATCCTCCATAAATTTCTTCTACTTGACCATTTACAGTTGCAAGATATGCTTGTTGTTTTTGGAAGAAACCTTGAGATTTCCCTACAATTATTTTTACTAATAGCCCTGCTATTGGAAGAATTATTAACGAAATAATTGTCATTTGCCAACTAATAGAAAGCATCATTATTAATATTCCGAATTATTGTGCATATTGATGTTATAATTTGTGTGATGCTTTGGTTTAGGTTCATGCTTAAAGTGTCTATATCGTTTGTAATTATTGATAATACTTCTCCATGTTTTTTGCTATCAAAGTATTTCATTGGCAATTTATTTATTTTTATTGCTAAATCATTTCTTAGTTTATAAGTTAATTTTTGTGATACTCCTGTCATTGTAAAGCCTTGGATAAAAGCAAAAATTGCACTTATTATATATAAAATTAACAAAGTGATTGCAATTCCGTCCTACTTTTGCAAAGTCTATTCCACTTCCACCAGATAATTTATTCATTATTCCATTAAAGATTTCTGTTGTTGCATTTCCGAAGAATTTTAGGTCCAATAATTGTAAAAATTGTGCTTCCAATTGCAAATACGAAAACAACCAATAATGCTATTTTGTATTTGGCTAAATATGTTGTAATTAATTTTTTGGTTGTTGCTTTAAAGTTTTTTGGCTTTTCTGTAGTTTGTCTTAATCTTGGCATATTTAGTTGTCTCCTTTCTTTCTTAATTCTTCTTCTGATAATTGTGAAAGTGCAATTTGTCTATATGTTTCGTTATTATCAAGTAGTTCTTCATGTGTTCCAATTCCTACTACTTTTCCTTCTTCTAATACTATAATTTGATCTGCATTTAAAATTGTGTTTATACGTTGTGCTACAATTATAACTGTTTTGTTTTTTGTTCTTTTTGATAATTCTTCTCTTAATTTACTGTCTGTTTTAAAGTCTAATGCTGAAAAACTATCATCAAATACAAATATTTCTGGGTCTTTTGCAATGGCTCTTGCAATAGATAAACGTTGTTTTTGTCCTCCAGAAACGTTGCTTCCGCCTTGTGAAATTGGATCATCATATTTGTTTTCTTTACTTTCTATAAATTCGGTTGCTTGTGCTATTTGGGCTGCTTCATACATTTTTTCATCTGACATATTTTCATCTGAATATTTTATGTTTGATGCTATTGTTCCTGAGAACAATACTCCTTTTTGTGGTACAAATCCAATGATGTCTCTTAATTCTTTTTGAGAAACTTCTTTTATGTTTACGCCATCTATTAAAATTTCTCCACCTGTTACGTCATAAAATCTTGGCAATAAATTTACAATTGTTGATTTTCCACTTCCTGTGCTTCCGAATGATTGCTGTTGTTTGACCTGGCTTTGCAACAAAATCAATGTCTGATAATATTTCTGTATCGGCATCAGGATAACGGAAAGATACATTTTTAAATTCTACTAAACCTTTTTTATTTTCATCAAATTTCTTTGTGTTTTTAGCATCTTTTATGCTTATATCTGTTTCTAATACATCATTTATACGTCTTGCAGATATTGCAGCTCTTGGTAGCATAATAGAAATCATTGAAATTACTAAGAAAGACATTACAATGTGCATTGTGTATTGGATAAATGCCATCATATCTCCTACTTGTATTAATCCTTCATTTATGCTATGGGCTCCTACCCATATTATTAGAATTGCAATTGAGTTCATAATAAACATTAAAAGTGGCATCATCATAGACATTGCCCTGTTTACAAAGATGTTTGTTTTCATTAAGTCAAAGTTTGCTTTTTCAAATCTTGATTCTTCTTTTTTCTCTGTGTTGAATGCTCTAATTACTGGCAATCCTGTTAAAATTTCTCTTGATACAAGGTTTAGTCTATCTATTAAGTCTTGTAATTTTTTAAATCTTGGCATAGCTACAATAAATAATGTTCCTATTACAAATAATATTGCTAAAATTGCAACTCCAATTACCCACGCCATGCCATTATCAGTATTTGTAAGTACTTTTGTGAAGCCACCTATTCCCATAATTGGTGCATATACTACTACTCTAAATAGCATTGCAAGTAACATTTGTATTTGTTGAACATCATTTGTAGTACGTGTTATTAATGATGCAGTTGAAAATTCTGATAATTCTTTATTTGAGAAAGATGTTACTTTTTTAAATACTTTTTCTCTTAATGTCCTTCCAAGTTTGGCAGCAACTCTTGCTGATAGCAACATAATTACAACAGCTGATACCATGCTAATTAATGCAACTCCTAGCATCTGTAATCCGGTAAATAGGATATAATCATTTTGAAGTTTATCTGTGTCTACTCCTACATTTTTGTATATTGTTTTTACAGAACTAACTGCTGCTTGGCTTTTTATTGAATCTGACATTTGGTCTATTTGTGTTGTAAAGTTTGATAACATTTGGTCTCTTTGAGTTTCTGGCATGTTCTTAATAAGTTCCATCAAATTTTGTGAAGCAAACATCTGCTTTTGAATTTCAGTCATACCTTCTGTCATTTTGTCTTTAATTTGAGTTGCCGTTTCTTCGTCTTCTACAGTAGTTAATATCATAAGAGGTGTAGCAATTATTTTCTCAAATTCTTCTTTTTCACTGTCATTTATATCTTTTAATATGTATATTGAATCTGACTCTATATTTTTTTCTTTGCCTAAATACTTATCTGTGATTTTTGTTTCATCTTCATTTGGTGTGTCTCCAATTAAAGTGTATTTGCCTAGAATTTCTTCATCTTTGTCTGTAAATAGTAGCAGATCTTCCATATCTTCTTTGGCAACTACTTCAGGTACTGCTGATTCTATTCCGCCTGCTTGAATTCCTCCATTTACAATTTTTGATGTATAGTCTGGCAGTGCTAAGTCAGCCGTTGCTTGAACACATAATAAAATTATTATTATAAGTACTGACCAGAATGATTGTTTTAAATTTTTTAAGACTTTAAACATTGTTCCTTCCTTTCTCGTTTTTATTTTTTATTTTAGTTTATTATTTGGCATATTTATTACGATTTCACTATGCTTTTATTTTTTCTTAATTAGGTTGCTTTTAATAAATAAACACTGTATCTTAAATTATATTTGATACAGTGCTTATTTGTCAACTTTATTTATGTGAATTTTTAGTGAAATTTTGTTATTTTTCAAGCCTTAATTATTGTAATAAAAAGTTCAATATATTTTTTATTAATAACAAAATTTCTACATTTTTCTAAATACTCCACCGACTTTTCCTAGTATTTCACAAGTTGGTACAATAATTGGATCCATACTAGAGTTTTCTGGTTGTAATCTAATATGATCTTTTTCTTTATAAAATGTTTTAACTGTTGCTTCATCTCCAATTAATGCTACTACAATTTCTCCGTTATTTGCTGTATTTTGTTTTTTTACTAATATGTAATCCCCATCTAAAATTCCAGCTTCTATCATGCTTTCTCCTCTAACAGTAAGCATAAAACTTTCAGAGTTTCCAACAAAATCAATTGGAATTGGGAAAGTATCTGTTATGTTTTCTACTGCTAAAATTGGCTCTCCTGCAGTAATTCTACCTACAATTGGAACTTCAACTAATTCTTTTTGTGTATAGAAATCTTTGCTTGATGTTTTCTTTGGTTCTCCTGAACCTCCTTTTAATAGTCTTAATGTTCTTCCTTTTTTGTCTTGTTTTTTAATATATCCTTTTTCTTCAAGTTTTGCTAAATATCCATGTACTGTTGCTGTTGAACTTAATCCAACTGCTTTTCCTATTTCTCTTACTGATGGTGGATAACCTTGTGTCATGATTTGTTTTTCAATAAATCTTAATATTGATTTTTCTCTTCTATTTAGTTCTGGTCTTTTTCTAGGCATGTTAATCACTCCATTTCCATATTTTTTATTATAATATCATACAAACAAAAAAATGTCAAACATATTTTTGACATTTTTAAAAATTATCGACCTATGTGGTGGTAGTGCCTGTCCCCACTTTGATGCCTATGTGGCATTGGTGCCTGTCCCCACCCGAGTTTGCCACTTAATCGAAAAAAATTTTTTATTTTTTGCAAGTAAACACTTGCTTTTTTTGTATCTTATTGAT
>CANQPY010000024.1 GCA_947625835.1 uncultured Clostridia bacterium
TATTTTTTACTTCTACTACAAAAGGAGTTTCATCATTTTCATAGTCTGAAACAGTAATAATATGTGGCTCTATTCTTAAATCTATATCCCATCTTAATTGCATTAAATTAATTTCTTCATCAAATTTATCAGTTTTTATATCATCAGTAATTACTGCAATATCAATATCACTATCTTCGTGTTCTGTTCCTTTAGCATATGATCCAAATAAAATTATTGCTTTTATTTGATATTTTTCACAAACTTTTTCTACATATTTTCGAACTATTTCCATTATTCTATCATCAACAGATTTTTTAACCATTCTCGTACCTCCTTTATATTCTTTATTTGTTTTGTAGTATATTCATTAGTACAACTTTGGCTAAAACTTTCTTTATAATCATCATATCTTGCTTCTAAATTAAATCTTGTAATTGTATCTAATGAAATTCTTTGTTCTTCAGTAAGTTCCATTTTCATTTTTTCTGCTAAATACAATAAATCGTGGGTTTTTGGAGCATATGGAGCTCCTTTATTGTTTTTTGCATAAAGTGCTTTTAATAATTTTTCTATTATTAGCTGTCCTATATATAAACACCAAGTATTTTGTTTATTTTTATATAAGATTTCCATTGTTACAAAATCTTTATCAGCACTTTTTATCCAATAATTCATTAAATCTATATTATTCATAAGCTTCCTCACTTTCAATTATTATATTTTTATTATATCACTAAAATCAACTCTTTACCACACTTTATTCAATTTTTTATAAATTTATCTATTCTAGATTATTCTATGAACTATCGTTATTATTTAGGTATGCCTGCTTACAAACACTACCAGAAAGAAAAAGGTAGTAGTTTTTGTGTTACAGATTTATTACAAATTCATTAAAAATTAAAATCAATATTGAAATACAAAAAAAGTAGTGGTAGAATAAGTATAACACTAACACAAAAATGACATAAAACAAAAACCAAACAAAATGAAAAAAGAAAAAGGGAGGAAAATAAAAATGGGAAAAAAACTAAAGAAATTGGAAAAAGAGAAAGGAATTACACTAATTGCGTTAGTTATAACAATTATCGTGTTATTGATTTTAGCCGCAGTATCAATTGCAACATTAACAGGAGACAGTGGGATATTAACAAAAGCAAATGAGGCAGCAATACAAACAAATTTAGGAACAGTAAAAGAATCATATAGCTTATATCGAACAGAAAATTACGAAAAAAATAAAGAAGATTTTACAAAATTATTAAAGAAAGTAGCAGTAGGAGAAGAAGGAGAATACGTCTATGTAATACAAGATTTAGAAGAGCTAAAATTAGATAATTTAGGAGACTATGGAATAGGAGAAATACCAGAAAGTGTAAGTGAAATAACTGACTTTAATAATTTGTATATTGTAGATGAATACGATAATGTTTCTTATGTGGTTGACGGAAAAATATATGGAGAAGTTGAGTTGGCAAAAAAGGAAGAAGAAGACAAAGAACCAGATTTGGCAGATTTTTTTACATTTAATGAGCAAACAGGAGCAATAACAGGAATAGTAGAAAATAAGACAAAAGACCCATATGGAATAGGTTGGTTTTATGAAGGAGAAAGTCAGTATTCAAGTAATAAAATTTTTTCATACAAAAAACCAATATTAACAATTCCAAGTGAAATTAATGGAGTTTTAGCACAAAAAGTAAATACTCGGATATTGGAATGGATTCGGTGATGCTAAATCTGATTTTTCTGGACATACTGATGCAAGAGTAAAAGTTATTGTTCCCGAAGGCATAACATCACTTGGTGGTGGTGCGTTTTATAATAGTGAGTGGATAACGGAAGTAGAATTACCAAGTTCTTTAGAAAGCTTAGGAGGAGGAGCATTTTCACGATGTGCTCATCTAACTAGGGTTACAGTAGGTAATAATATAACAGAGCTACCAGAATTTCTGTTTGATAGATGTAATAACTTGACTGAATTTAATATTCCAACCTCAGTTAAAAAGATTGGAAGAATGTGTTTTACGGCCAGTGGTATATCAAGAATTGTTATACCAAAGGGGTGTTCTGTGTTAGGAGATAATTGTTTCAGTCAAAGTTCGATTTCTTCTGTTAATATACCGGGTACTGTTTCGGACTTACCGTCATCTTGTTTTTGGGCGTGTAACAAGCTTTCTTCGGTTACTATTGGGGACGGAGTTAAGTCTTTGGGTTGGCAATGTTTCGCCAGTTGCACTAGCCTTCCATCAATTGATATACCAAGTAGTGTTACATCAATCGGGGAAAGATGTTTTGAATATTGTAGAAATCTTTCATCAATTAATATTCCAAGTGGTGTTACTTCATTAGGAGAGGAATGCTTTAATTATTCTGGTCTTCAATCAATTAGTATACCAAGTAGTGTTACATCAATTGGGAACAAGTGTTTTCGTAACTGTGAAAAATTAGAAGAAATAATAATACAAGAAGGAAGTACACTACAAGTGCCAGAAAACAAATGGGGAGCAACAAATGCAACTATAACATATAGATAAAACAAAATTATACAAACATCAAAGAAATGGTGATAATAAGTGAATAAAAAAATTACTTTAATAATATTGTTAATTGTAGTATTATTAGTAGTTACATTAAATTTATATTATACAAATATTAAGTTTAATACAAAAGGATTTGCAGGTATTACAAAAGGCGGAGAAGAACATTTTAAGCATTCATATATACAAGTATATACTGCAAAAGACTTAGAAACTGCATTAAAAATAAAAAAAGATGTAGTTATAGAAATAATGAACGATTTAGACTTAGGATATAATAAAATAAAAGACGA
Organism: uncultured Clostridia bacterium; assembly: GCA_947625835.1. Taxonomy (GTDB): domain Bacteria; phylum Bacillota; class Clostridia; order TANB77; family CAG-508; genus CAG-269. The sequence goes on from CANQPY010000024.1 coordinate 2,816, forward strand.
GATAAATTGCGAAAATATAAAGCCACATAATGAACCTAAATCGCACCCGATATTAAAGGAAACAGGAATAAGTAAAATTATTTTTAATAACATATCTAATGTTACTATATATTCCAAAAACAATTCAAAAATCCTACATGCAACACTAGAATTAGAAAATGCATATAATGTCAATATTAATAATTTATCATTTGATGAACTATGGGAATGGGACGATACTGGAAAATATGATGAAAATGATTGGGATTATATACAAATTGTATCAGCAGAAAAATTGTGGATTCATGATTGTATATTTGAGCAAGCATATGATGGAATTATTGATGTAAAAAATGGCAAAGATATTACTATTTCTTATTGTAAATTAATTCCAAATGAGAATGAAGAATTTTTTAAATTACAGTTTGATTATTTAGAAAAAAATATAGACTATTTTAATGTATATAAAAAATTAAGAATAGAATGTTTGCATACTAAAGAAGATATTGAAGAAATTTTTAATAATCAATATAAAGGTTTTTGTTTTGGCTCTATTGAGAATAACCCTAGCAATAAAGAAATTACAATAACCATGCATGATAATTATTTAAAAAATATAAAAACGCGAGCACCAAGACTTCGAGCAGGAAAATTACACTTTTATAATAATGTAATAGATGATAATGAACTAAAAACTAATGATATAATTTTTTCTGAAACAGGCTATAGTATGCCAGAAGATGCAAGAACAATTATTGTTTCAGAAAATGGACAAGCTATTGTAGAAAATTGTTTATTTTTAGAAATTAAAGAGCCATTTAGAAATTTTGCACAATTAGATGAAAGAAATAATCCAAAAGGAAAAATAAGAATAATAGATTCTATAATTAAATTTAAAGAAAAAACAAGTCAAATAGGTACAAAAGACATAGGAAATATGCAAGATTTTGATATTCCCCAAAGTATTTTTTATAAATATGAAAAAAGGAAATTTAACTTTTTCTCTTAAAGTTTCTCATTATATATTTGAGTTATAAACCAATTATAAAGTAATTGCAAATTAGCTATAAAAATCAAAAAATGAACAAAAACTCTAGACAAAACCAAAAAAAAGATATAAGATATAAAAAAAGAAAAATACACATAGGAGGAAAAAATGGAACAAGAAAAGCTAACAACCAACAAAAAATTATCTCCAGTATCTACAGTATTACTAACTATTACAGGAGTATTACTTGCTATAGTAGTATACAGAATTATATATTTTTGTATTACAGGTTCATAATAATTATCTTCTACGGAAAGTCTATCATTTTATAATTCTGACTTTCCTAGAATATAAATAAAAAGGCTTTAAATTATATTTTTACAACTTTTTAAAATATAATTATAAAGCCTTTTTATAATGCAAAAAAGTAAATAACCACTTGCAAAAGTAAAAAAAATATGATAAAATACCTATGTTCAAAAGCAATTTTGAACTCTCTACCTACTTAAAAAGGTAGGTTATAAATCCATAGGGAGGTGAAAATAATGAGCAAATACGAAAGTATTATCATTGTTAATCCAAATGTAGAAGAAGAAGGTTTAAAAAACCTAGAAGAAAAATTCACAGGATTAATCAATGAAAACGGAAAAGTAGAATCAGTAGAAAACATGGGCAAAAAGAAACTAGCATATGACATCAACAAATTCAACGAAGGAACATATCTACTATTCAACTTTGAAGCAAAACCAGATTCTATAAAAGAACTTGAAAGAGTTTATAGAATCACAGACGATATAATAAAATTTATCGTAGTAAAAAAATAAAAAACAAATAAAGAAGGGGCCTTTATAAAAAGTAAAGAAAGGTGATAAAAAATGAACAAAGTAATATTAATGGGACGATTAACAAGAGATCCCGAAACAAGATACACACAAACAAACAACACATTAGTAGCTTCTTTTAGTCTAGCAGTAAATAGAAGATTTGTTAGACAAGGAGAAGAAAGACAAGCAGACTTCATAAATATAGTAGCATGGAGCAAACTAGGAGAATTTTGCAGCAAATACTTTAAGAAAGGTCAACAAGTAGGAATTATTGGAAGAATACAAACTAGAACTTGGGATGATGACCAAGGAACTAAACACTATGTAACAGAAGTAGTTGCAGAAGAAGCATATTTTGCAGACAGTAAAAGAGATGGAGAAGCAAGTTCAAGCGACTTTGAAAACACATTTGGAAATACTGCACCTGGAAATATGGGTTCAGATTTTGAGGTATCTTCTAATGATGACTTACCATTTTAGTTTATAAAAGAGGGGGAAAGAAAAAATGGCAGACAAAAAACAAAATAAAAGAAACAACAACAATAATAAAAATTATGATGATGATTACAATCCAAGATTCAGAAAACAAAGAAAAAAAGTATGTGCATTATGTAGTGACAAAAACTTTGTATTAGACTACAAAAATGCAGAACAATTAAAAAAATTTGTTAATGATAAAGGAAAAATCTTGCCAAGAAGAACAACAGGTGCATGCGCTAAACATCAAAGAGACATTACTACAGCAGTAAAAAGAGCAAGACATATTGCAATCTTACCATATGCACAAAACTAATAAAAATATGCGGAATTAAGATTTTTATTTGCAGTTTATACTGAAAAATAAAAAAACTTAATTCCTTTTTTAATAAATAAATTAAACTTTTTATATATAATTGATTTTAGTCTGAACAGTAACATTGTAACATATTTTACTATAAATTTTTAGCCCAAAAATTATTTACAATAAAAGATCAATATGTTATAATCAAATAAGATTAAACAAAACAAAAGAGGTGTAAATATTGAATCAAATACTAAGTGTTGATAATAGTTCAAAAATCAAACCAAAAAAACAAAAAAACCCAAATAATTATGAAAGAAATAGTGGACCAATAGAAATAAATAAAATTGTAAAATTTTTTTCAATTGCCATATTAATATTTGGAATATTCATTATAGGAACAGGTTCTTATTCTATGTATAAAGAAATGTCTTCTGGGCAATCAAAGCCAAAACCAGTCATCTATGTAGAATCAATTGAAGAAACAAAAATACTATTGCGTGTAACACATGAAAGTCCATTATCAAAAGTTACATATCAATGGAATGAAGAAGAGCCAATAGAAATACCAACAAATGGTAAAAACAGTGTAGAACAGCAAATAGATGTACCAGAAGGAACAAATGCATTAGCCATTTATGCAGTAGATAAAAATGGACAAGAAATAGAATACAGAAAAGTATACACCATTGACAAAACAATTAATATCAATGTTGAACCAGATGGAAATCAATTAAAAATAATATTAGATGGAAGAAGCAAGATTACATACATGACCTACAGGTGGGATGAAGAAGAAGAAACAAGAATTGATATAAACGATATGCAAACAGAACAAACAATAGAAATACCAATAGGATTGCATACACTAACAGTTATAGCAGTAGATGAAAATAACAAAACAGAAACATTTGAAAAAGAAGTAAACGGAGTTAAGAAGCCAAAATTAGATATATCACTAGATGAAGAAGGAAACTTTCTTTTAAAAGCATCAGATGAGAAAGGAATAAAAAAAGTAGAATTTATTGTAGATGAGCAAAATAAATATTTAATTGATTTAGAAAAAATCTTACCAGTAGAACAAAGAAAAGAGTTTGAATATCGTTTTGAAACACATGAAGGAGAAAACAAACTAGAATTAATTGTATACAACGAAGACGATATAACAGAGACATCTAGAGTGTCAGTTACAATATAAGGGGAAGAAATGGAAATTAATTTATTTAATTTAGCAACATATTTTATTCTATATTCATTTTTAGGATGGATAATGGAATCAATATTCAGATCAATTTGTGAAAAGAAATTAATAAATACGGGCTTTTTGCGAGGCCCGTTTTGCCCTATATATGGTATAGGCTCTATTATTATGGTTGTATTTCTAGAAAACTTTGCAGAAGCTCCAATATTGCTATTTTTCATATCTATGGTAGTCTTAACACTATGGGAATATATAGTAGGGGTATTACTAGAAAAAATATTTGACACAAAATATTGGGACTATTCAGACCATAAATTTAATTTCCAAGGACGCATTTGTTTAACAAACTCAATATATTGGGGAGTCCTTGGGGTATTATTCATAAAATACATACATCCATTTGTACAATCTGTAATAGCTAAAATAAACGCAGAATTATTAAATTATGTAGTAGCAGTTTTATTTATGATATTTTTAGTAGATATGGTTACATCTATTATTAATATAAAGAATATAAAATCAAAACTAAAAAGAATCGAAAATATCAACGAAGAAATAAAAGAAAAATTAAAAGAACTAAGACAACTAAGAAAAGAAAAAGAAACAAAACTTTCAACAGAAAATATACAACAAATTGTAGACAATTTAAAAAAGAAAAGAAACAAAACCATTTTACATTTATACAAAAATGTATATCGTTTAAAAAAGGCCTTTCCAGCAATTAATACAAAAGAAATTACAGAAATATTAAATCAAAAAATCGAACTTAGAAAAAAAAGAATAAAAAACAAAGAAAAGGACTTGAAATAATCAAGTCTTTTTGTGTATAATGAAGAAAAGTAAATGGGGGAAGAAAAATGGTACAAGATATTTATATAATTGATGATGATGATGCGTCAATCGTTATATTTAGAGAATTATTTAAAAATGATCCAGAATACAAATTTACAAGTGTAAAAACTCAAGATATAGATGTTGCACTAAAAAGTATTCCATCATTAATTGTAATTAATGAAGACGCAATAGACAGAGACGTAGTTGATTTATGCAGAAAAATAAGAAAGGACGAAGATAACACAATTACACCAGTTATTGTAGTATCTTCAAAAGGGGAAAGAGAGCATAGACTAAGGATTTTACAAGAATCAATAGAATATTTTATAAAAAAACCAGTTGATGAACAATATTTATACCATACTGTAAAAAATTTAACTAGATTACTTTCAACTAATAGAAGAATGAGTGCATTAACAGGTTTACCTGGAAATGTACAGATACATGCAGAACTAAAAAAGCGAATTTTAAGAAAAGAAGAATTCTGTGTACTTTATTTAGATTTAGATAATTTCAAAGCATACAACGATGTATATGGATTTTTAAAAGGAGATGAAATTATAGAATTTACTGCAGAAACAATTATTAGATGTATTCGTGACAGTGATATGGAAAATACATTTATTCGGACATATTGGTGGAGACGACTTTGTAGCATTAGTACCAGGAAATAGTTGCGAAAAACTTTGTCAAAACATTTTAGCAAATTTTGATGCAAATGTTGGTAGATATTTTACAGATAAAGACCTTGAAAATGGCTATATAGAAGTAGCAAATAGGAAAGGAATTATAGAAAAATTCCCATTAACATCTCTATCAATAGGAGTAGTTGTTGTAGATGTGGATAGATTTAGTAATATTTTGGAAATTGGAGAAGTGGGAGCACAAGTAAAACATGCGGCAAAATCAGTAATGGGAAGTAGTTATGCAGTAGATAGAAGAAGATAAAACTTGTTATAAATTTGTAATAAAAATGTAATAATAAAAAAATCCCTTGGTATATCAAGGGATTTTTTATAATATTAATAAAATGTTGCAAATGCAACAGTCAAGTATTTTTTTTATGATAAAATACAAATAATCAAAAAATAAAAAACGAGGGGGAAAAGCCAATGAAAATAATAAAAAGGGATGGAACAATTGTAGATTATAATCCAGAAAAAATAAGAATAGCAATTCAAAAAGCAAACAACGAAGTATCACAAAAAGAAAGGATTTCTAAAGAAAAAATCGAAGAAATCATAAAATATATTGAAGAATTAAATAAATCAAGAATATTAGTTGAAGATATTCAAGATATAATAGAACAAAAATTAATGGAATTTGATAAATACCAATTAGCAAAAAAATATATTACATATCGTTATACAAGAGAATTAGTTAGAAAATCAAATACAACAGACCAATCTATTAAAGAATTAATAGAAGGAGAAAACGAATATTGGAACAATGAAAACTCTAACAAAAATGCTAAAGTAGTAACAACACAAAGAGACTATTTAGCAGGAATAACAAGTACAGACATTACAAGAAGATTTTTACTACCAAAAGAGATTGTAGATGCACATGATAGTGGAATTATACATTTTCATGATGCAGACTATTTTGCACAAAATGCTCTTCATAACTGTGAGTTAATCAACTTAGAAGATATGTTGCAAAATGGAACAGTTATAAATGGTGTAATGATAGAAAAGCCACATAGATTTATTACTGCAGCTACAATTGCAACACAAATAATTTTAGCAGTAACATCTTCAAGTTATGGAGGTGCAACAGTAACATTAAGCCACTTAGCACCATTTGTAAGAGATAGTTACAAAAAATATTATGACAAATACAAAGAAAGAGGCTTAGAAGAAAAACAATGTGTAGAATTTGCAAAACAAGATACAAAAAAAGAAGTTGCAGATGGAGTCCAAACCTTTAACTATCAAGTAAATTCTATGACAAATACAAACGGACAAGCACCATTTCTATCAGTTTGTATGTATTTAGGAGAAACAGAAGAATATAAAGAAGAATTAGCAATGATTATAGAAGAATTTTTGCACCAAAGAATATTTGGTTTCAAAAACGAAAAAGGTGTATGCATTACACCAGCATTTCCAAAATTACTTTATGTATTAGAAGAAGATAACATTCATGAAAACAGCAAATACTGGTATTTAACAAAGCTTGCAGCAAAATGTACAGCAAAAAGACTAGTACCAGATTACATCTCAGAAAAGAAAATGCTAGAATATAAAATTGATAAAAATGGAAATGGAAATTGTTATCCATGTATGGGATGCCGTTCATTTTTAACACCATATGTTGACCCAAAAACAAACAAACCAAAATATTATGGAAGATTTAATCAAGGAGTAGTAACTATCAACTTAGTAGACGTTGCACTATCTTCTGGAAAAGATATGGAAAGCTTCTGGGAAATCTTTGAACAAAGACTAGAGCTATGCCACAAAGCATTACAAGCAAGACATGAAAGATTAAGTAAAGCAGTAAGTGATGTAGCACCAATTTTATGGCAATATGGAGCATTAGCAAGACTAAAAAAAGGAGAAAGCATTCACGAATTATTACACAATGGATATTCAACAATTTCATTAGGATATGCAGGACTTTACGAATGTGTAAAATATATGACAGGACATAGCCATACAGACAATGGAGAAGGAAAAGAATTTGGATTAAAAGTAATGCAAAAATTAAATGACAAATGTAAAGAATGGAAAGAAAAAGAAAACATTGATTATAGTGTATATGGAACACCAATTGAATCTACAACTTATAAATTTGCAAAATGCTTAAAAGAAAGATTTGGAGTAATAGAGGGAATAACAGATAGAGATTATATAACAAACTCTTACCATGTACCAGTATTTGAAGAAATTGATGCATTCTCTAAACTAAAACTAGAAAGTGAATTCCAAAAACTAAGTCCAGGTGGAGCAATTTCTTATGTAGAAACACCAAACTTACAAAACAATTTAGATGCAGTAATAGAAGTAATCAAATTTATCTATGACAATATCATGTATGCCGAATTAAACACAAAATCAGACTATTGTCAAAAATGTGGATATGATGGAGAAATTTTAATTGATGACGACTTAGAATGGTATTGTCCAAACTGTGGAAATAGAGATCACTCTACATTAAATGTAGCAAGAAGAACATGTGGATATATTGGAAGTAACTTCTGGAACAAAGGAAGAACTCAAGAAATAAAAGAAAGAGTATTACATATAGACAATAAAGATGCCTAAAGGAAGTGGAAAAAACTATGAGATATAACAAAATTAGAAAAATGGATATAGCAGATGGACCAGGAATTAGAGTATCAATATTTATGCAAGGCTGTACATTTAATTGTAAAAACTGCTTTAATCAAGAAACACATGATTTTAATGGTGGAAAAGAATTTACAGATGATACTATAGAAGAAGTATTAAATTTATGTGATAATGATACAATTAAGGGACTATCAATTTTAGGTGGAGAACCATTACACCCTAAGAATATAGAAGGAACAACAAAACTTTCAAAAAAATTCAAAGAAAAATTTCCAAATAAAAATTTATGGATATGGACAGGTTTCTTATTTGATAAAGACTTAAAAGATAAAGAAGTATTAAACTACGTAGATGTATTAGTAGACGGACAATATGAAGATGAATTACATGATCCAAAATTAAAATGGAAAGGTTCTTCTAATCAAAGAGTAATTGATGTTCCACAAAGTTTAAAAGAAGGAAAAATTATTATAACAGAATAAATCATAAAAAACAAAAATAGAGAATTACAAATATAAAGTTTGTAATTCTTTTTAAATTCAATTGATTCATTTGAAAAATATGCAACTATCATACATTATTCGTTTGAAAAATATGCACAAAACCTATAATATTCGTTTGAAAAAGTTGCAATTATATTATTACTATGCTATAATTATCATATAAGGATGGTGATTTTATGCTAGAAAGAAAAGTATATCAAGAATTATTACAATGGAAAAATAAAAAAGAAAAAATGTGTCTTGTAGTAAAAGGAGCAAGGCAAGTTGGAAAAACATTTATTATTGATAAATTTGCAAAAGAAAATTATGAAAATTATATTTATATGAATTTTGATGAAAATCCAGGTTATAAAGCTATTTTTGATGGGGAATTAGATGTAGAAAACCTAATAAAACAAATATCATTAAGAGTACCAAATGCAAATATTGTACCAAACAAAACAATAATATTTTTAGATGAAATACAGAATTGTCCTAATGCAAGAACTGCTCTCAAATTTTTAGCATTAGATAAAAGATTTGATGTAATTGCATCTGGTTCATTACTTGGAATTAATTATAAAGAAGTAACATCTTTTCCAGTAGGGTATACTGAGCAAATAGAAATGTACTCATTAGACTTTGAAGAGTTTCTATGGGCAAATGGAGTTACACCTCAAAGCATATTAGATGTAAAAGAGTATTTTGATAAAAAAGAGGTAATACCAAAAGCAATGCATGAAAGAATGTTAAATTTATTCAAAGAGTATATTGTAGTTGGTGGTATGCCAAGAGTTGTAGATGATTTTGTACAAAATCATAATTTTGCAAATGTTTTAAAAATACAAAAAGCAATTATTAGCGATTATGAAGATGATATAGCAAAATATGCAGAAGGAAATGAAAAGTCAAAAGCAAGAGCTTGTTTTTTATCAATTCCAAAGCATCTTTCTAAGGATTACAAGAAATTTAGATATAGCTTAGTAACTCCGAGTGGTAGTTCAAGAAAATATTCAGGAAGTTTGATGTGGCTATATGATGCAGGTATTATAAATTTTTGTTATAACTTAGAAATACCACAACTTCCATTAGAAGGAAATTCTCGAAGTGATGTATTTAAGGTATATATGAGGGATACTGGATTACTAATTGCAATGTTAGATGAAGGAACGGGAGAAGATATTATAGATGGTAATTTAGGAATATATAAGGGTGCTATATATGAAAATATAATAGCTGATATACTAGCAAAAAAAGGAAAGAAATTATATTACTTTGAATATAATTCAACTCTTGAGGTAGACTTTTTTATCAGATTTGAAAAAGTTATAACTGGAATTGAAGTAAAATCAGCAGGAAATAGCAAATCAAAGTCATTAGAAAGTGTAATGGATAAATATAATGTCACAAAAGGAATAAAATTGGCACCATCTAATTATGGAAAAAAGAATAACATAGATATTTTTCCAATTTATATGGCAATGTTTTTATAAAAATACAGAATAAATCATAAAAAGCAAAACTCCTGAATAATAAATATTAATAAATATTTATTAGTTTAGGAGTTTTTTAATATGATAGTAATTCAAAAAAAGAGAGTGCAAATAATAATATTTTGCTTAATAATTAGTATAATATCATTTGCATTTCAAATATCCAAAGATGAAAATATAAAATTAGAAAATCAAAAAACAGAAGGAACAGAAGAAACAACGGCAACACCAGTATCTGGGAAAACAATTATTGTAGATGCAGGGCATGGCACTCCAGATGAGCGGAGCAGAAAGTAGCAACCGGAACAACAGAAGCACAAATAAATTTACAAATTACATTAAAATTGCAAAATCTTTTAGAAACAAGCGGAAGCACAGTAATATTAACACGTTCTGATGAAAATGCTATTTATGATGCAAATAGCAAAACAATAAGACAAAAAAAAGTTTCAGATATTAAAAATCGAGTAAAAATAGGAAACCAAACAAGTAGTGATATTTTTGTTAGTATCCATCTAAATAAAATTCCACAAAAGCAATATTGGGGTTGGCAATGTTTTTACAAAAATAATGATGAAGCAAGTATAGATTTGGCAAAACAAATCCAAACTAATTTAAATGATGCAGTACAAAAAGACAATAAAAGAGTGGCAATGAAATTAGATAGTGTGTATTTAATGAAACATGTGGAAATACCAATTTCTATTGTAGAATGTGGATTTTTATCTAATCCAGAAGAAGAACAACAACTATTAGATAGCAAATACCAAGATAAACTAGCATGGGGAATTTATAATGGAATAATGGATTACTTTTACAATAAAAATCAACAAAAATAGATACTGTTCAAACTTTAACTTGCTATTATAAAAAGTTCAATATATTTTTTATTTAAATTACAGACTGTTAAAAAACTTATATAATATTTTTTATAACTTTGTGTGTCGCAACTTCCATAATAAAAAATAAAAATGTAAGTTGCTCCAATCGCACTACACTTCGTTTCGTTTGGTCGCTTACGCAGTTATAAAAAATATTATATGAGTTTTTTATTACACTTTGTTATGTAGCTGAGAATTATAAATAAAAAATATATTGAACTTTTCGTATATAATTAATTAAAATTTTATAAAAACTTTACTTTTTAAATTAATAAGTGTTATAATAGAATTATATAAAAATATGGAGGAAAAATATGAAAAAAACAATTCCAATACCAGGAGAAAAACAAGAAATAAGAAAAGCATTAGAAGAAGCAGAAAAAAAATTTGGCAAATTACCAAAGCAAGAAAGACGCAGAATAATTAATCAAGTTCATAAAAAAGCCGTAAGAAGAGCAAAAATTATAGGAATGTTAGCAGCTTTAGGACTTACTACTGCAGTGGCAGGAACAAAAATGCTTAATTCAGGAAAAGATAATACACAAATAGAGCAAGAAGAAAGTACTGCTAAACAAAGGCATTCAGAATTTGTAAATATATATAAAGAAGAAATAGAAACAGAGCAAAGAACTTACGTAGATGAAATTAATGACCTAGAAACTAGAGAAGAGGAACTAGCATATTTAAAAAAATTATATGTTGAAGCAATGCAACATGAAATGCCATATAATAATACTACATTAGATCCTAATGATATACAAATAACATACAATTATGAAGACTATTTATATATAGATATAACCACAGGTGATTTATTTACACATGGAGATTATCCTAAAGTAACTAGAGAGCAATTAAAAAATAAATACGGCATAGATGTATTAGGATTTGGGGATAATGAAATAGTTTATAAAGTAAGAAATAAAGATGGAAAAATAATCGACTGTGCTAGTTTCCAGAATATAGATGGAGATGGAAAAACCAAATGCAAAAAAGTCTATGTAGCAGATGACTATACAAATACTAAGTCTATACTTACTACGATGGGAACAGTAGTTCAATCAGGAATATCATATTATGAGCGATTTGGAGATAAAGTAGAAAAACAAATTTTTATAAAAGCTGTAGGAGAATGGAAAGAATCTATGAAACAAGAAGATATGGAAAAAACGCAAGAAGACAGTGGTGAACGTGAACAATAAAATAAAGATGTATAAAATTACCACTCTTTGCAAACAATATGTTTAAAACATATTGAAAAGCAAGGAGTGGAATTTTTTTGAAAACAAAAAAAATACTAAAAATAGATGGTACATTACTAGACAAAACGCAACTAGAAAATCACTTACAAAAAATAGCCTCAAACCATAATACTATGGCAAAATCACAAAAAGAAACATATCCAGTACCACATATGTTAGAAAACTTTAAAGTAATAGAACAAGTATATCAATTATTAAATGAACATGTAAAATTAGGAATTCACATACATCCAGCAGGAGAGTGGCTTTTAGACAACTTTTACATTTTAGAAGAAACAGTAAAACAAATTACAAAAGAATTAACACTAAAAAAATACACTAATTTTGTAGGAATAGCAAATGGAGCATATAAAGGATTTGCTAGAATCTATGTAATTGCCTATGAAATAGTAGCATATACAGACAATAAAATAGAAAAAAAGGATTTAGAAGATTACCTAGCAAGTTATCAAACAAAAAAGGCACTAAGTATGGAAGAAATATGGAACATTGGCATATTTCTTCAAATGGCAATGATTGAGAACATAAGAGAAATTAGTGAAAAAATATATAGTTCTCAAATTCAAAAATATAAAGCAGAAAATATAGCAGAAAGATTAATAGAAAACAAATTAAAATCAGAAAGGCAATTTACCAAAAAGTACACTAAAAAAGATATGAAATATCCATTTATTGAATATATGTCATATATATTAAAAAGATATGGAAAAAAAGGGTATAGTTATTTAAAAGTCTTAGAAGAAGCAGTAGAAATAACAGGAACAACAGTAGCAGATGTAATAAAAAAAGAACATTTTGATATTGCTACAAAAAAAGTATCAATAGGAAATGCAATCTTAAGCATAAAAAAAATTCAAAGAATAAACTTTTTAGAAATATTCGAAAAAATCAATGGAGTAGAAGAACTATTAAAACAAGATCCAAGCAAAGTATATGACAAAATGGATGATAACACAAAAGAATATTATAGAACTAGAATAAAAGAAATTTCTAAAAAAACTAAAATTTCAGAAATATATATAACCAAGAAAGTCTTAGAATTAGCACAAAAACAAAAAGACGGAACAAAACAATCACATGTTGGATACTATTTAATTGATAAAGGAATAAATGAACTATATGATGTACTTAAATATAAACAAAGTAGGCAAATGACTGCAAAAGACAAAACAAAAGTATATATCTTAGGAATTACAATTTTTAGTATATTAATTTCGATAGGTTTAAGTAGTTTAATAAAATTCAATTTCTTGAGTTTTATCTTATTTTTTATACCTTCAACAGAAATTGCATTGCAAATTACACAGTATATTTTAAGTAAAACAGTTAAACCAAAGCCAATACCTAAATTGGACTTTTTTAATGGTATAGATGAAAACAACAAAACAATGGTTGTAATACCAACTATTTTAGACAATACAAAAAAAGTAGAAGAATTAATCAGAAAATTAGAAGTATTTTACTTAGCAAATAAGTCAGATAATTTATACTTTACATTACTTGGTGATTGCTCTGAAAGTAGCAAAAGGGAAGAAGACACAGATTCAGAAGTAATAAAAACAGGGGAAGAATTAACAAAAAAATTAAATCAAAAATATGAGCAAAGCGAAAATCAAATGCCGAAGTTTAGTTTTATTTTTAGAAAACGTATATGGAATGACAAAGAAAAAAGCTATTTAGGTTGGGAAAGAAAAAGAGGAATGCTTACTCAATTTAACCAGTACTTATTAGGAAGTATAAAAAATCCATTTAGGGCAAATACATTAGAAAATAATAAAATAGAAAAAATAAAATATATAATAACCTTAGATGCAGATACAGACTTAATTTTAAACTCAGCATTTGAATTAGTAGGTAGTATGGCACATATTTTAAACAAACCAGTAATTGATGAAGAAAAAAATATTGTAGTAGAAGGCTATGGAATTATACAACCAAGAGTAGGTATCAATTTAGATGTAAGCTTAAAAACTTTATTTACTAGAATTTTTGCAGGGGCAGGGGGAATAGACAATTACACAAATGCCATATCAGACCTTTATAAAGATAATTTTGAAGAAGGAATTTTTACAGGAAAGGGAATTTATGATTTAGAAGTATATGAAAAAGTATTAAAAGGTCAAATACCAGAAAATACAGTTCTAAGCCATGACCTTTTAGAAGGTTGTTATTTAAGATGTGGTTTAGCAACAGACATCATGCTTATGGACGGATACCCAACTAAATACAATAGCTTTATGAATAGATTAACACGTTGGACAAGAGGAGACTGGCAAATTACCAGGTGGCTAAAACCAAGTAGTCCATTAAATTTATTATCAAAATATAAAATATTAGATAATTTAAGAAGAAGCATTTTTGAAATAAGCATTATCTTTGCAATGATATATTGTACTATAATTGGAATTTTAGAAGAAAAATCTGTGTTTTTAAGTGTAAGCATTTTAGTAATTACTGTAATACTACCATATTTATTAGAAATGCTAAATAGACTTATTTTCAAAAAAGAAGGAGAAATTAAACAAAAAACTTTTACACCAAAAATTTCAGGTTTAAAAGGAGCAGTTTTAAGAGCAATTATTACTTTGTCTGTACTTCCATATAAAGCATATAGTTTATTTATAGCAATTATAAAAACTTTATATAGAAAAATAATATCACATAAGCATTTATTAGAATGGATGACTTCAGAAGAAGCAGAAAAACAAGCAAAATCAAGCTTAATTTCTTACTATAATAAAATGGCAATAAACTTTTTATCTGGAATTATAACAATTTCTATAGGTTTGCTTAGAGCAAATATATTTACTATACTTTTAGCAATATTGTGGATTATTGCACCAGCAATTACATGGTATATAAGTAAAGAAACAAAAAAAGAAGATCCAATAAACAGGTTAAACCAAGAAGAAAAAGATTATGTTTTAGAAATAGGAAGAAGAACATGGAACTTTTTTAGAGATTATCTAACACAAGAAAACAACTTCTTAATGCCAGATAATTATCAAGAGGATAGAAAAGAAAAAATAATTCCTAGAACTTCATCAACAAATATAGGTTTATCAATTTTAGCAAGCATATCTGCATATGATTTAAAATATATAGACCTAGAAACAACAGTATATTTACTATGTAATATAATAAACACAGTAGGAAGCCTATCAAAATGGAATGGGCATTTATACAATTGGTACAACATAAAAACCAAAGAGCCACTTTATCCAAGGTATATATCAACCGTAGATAGTGGAAATTTTGTTGGATATTTGTATATAGCAAAAACATTTTTAGAAGAAATTAAAAATAACATACAAAATAAAGAACAAATTGATCTAGCACTAAAAACAATAAACGAAATGATAAAAAATACAGATTTTAGTGCTTTATATAAAGAAGAACAACAAATTTTTTCAATTGGATTTAACATGGAAGAAAACAGATTAACAGATTCGTATTATGACTTATTAGCATCAGAAGCAAGGCAAGCAAGCTTTGTTGCAATAAGTAAAAAAGATATACCAAGTAGGCATTGGAGTCATTTAAGTAGAACATTAACAACACTTGGAAAATATAAAGGGCTTGTTTCTTGGTCTGGAACTGCATTTGAATATTTAATGCCAAATATAAATATGCCAAGATATGAAGGAAGCTTATTAGATGAATCTTGTAAATTTTTAATAAAAACACAAATTGAATATAGCAAAAACTTGGGCTTGCCTTGGGGAATTTCGGAGGCAGCATTTAATCTAAAAGATTTAAAATCAAATTATCAATACAAAGCCTTTGGAATTCCATGGCTTGGACTAAAAAGAGGCTTAGCAGATGAAATGGTAGTATCAAGCTATTCTGGTATGCTTGCAATAGGTGATGTTCCAAAAGAAGAAGTGAAAAACTTAAAAAGATTAGAACAAGAAGGAATGTATGGAAAATATGGATTTTATGAATCCATTGACTATACCCCAGAAAGAGTAGAAAAAGGAAAAACATCAAGTGTAGTAAAAACATATATGGCACATCACCAAGGGCTAATTTTGTTAAGCATAAACAACTTATTTAACCAAAACAATTTACAAAAAAGATTTGTAAAAAATCCAGAAATAGAAGCAACAACAATTTTATTACAAGAAGTTATGCCAGAAACAGCAATTATAACAAAAGAGAAAAAAGAAAAAGTAGAAAAACTAAAATATCATGACTATGAAAATTATACTCAAACAACTTACAAAAAAATTGATGAAAGATTAATAAAGCGGAAATGTTATATCAAGCGAAGACTACACTGTTGCAATTAACCAAAAAGGAGAAGGATTTAGTAAATACAAAGACATTTATATAAACCGTTTTAAAAAAGATCATGATAACCCACAAGGAATATTTTTTACCATAAAAAATATAAAAAACAAAAAAATATGGAGTTCAAATTACTCTTTTAATGAAAATAAAGAAGAACAATATCAAATTAGTTTTATGCCAGATAAAGTTGAACAAGAAATTACAACAGGAAATATAAAAACAACAATAAAAACAACAATTAGTTCATCTGAACCAGTTGAAATAAGAAGAGTGTTAATTGAAAATCAAGGAAACGAAGAAGAAATTTTAGAAGTAACATCTTATTTTGAGCCAGTATTATCTAGCAAAGAGCAGGACTACGCACATCCGGTATTTAACAATTTATTTTTAATAAATAAATGGGATCAAGATACAAATAGTATAATAATAGAAAGAAAAAATAGAGAAAAAAATCAACAAAAGTATTATTTAGCAGCAAATTTATCCACAAATTGTGAAACAGTTGGGGATTATGAGTACGAAATTGATGCAGAAAAGTTTATAGGAAGAGGAAATTTGGAAGTTCCAATTATGATAAAAAATTCAATTCCATTATCTAAAAAAACAGGTTTAGTAACAAAAGCAATTGTAGCATTAAAAAGAACCATAAAGGTAAAGCCACAAGAAGAAGCAACTTTAGACTTTATACTATCAGTAGGAAATAAAGAACAAGAAATAATAGAAAATATAAAAAAATACCAATCTAGTCAAAATGTAAGCAAAGAATTTGAACTATCAAAAGCTAGGGTAGAAGCGGAAAGTAGATATTTAAGTAGAAAAGGAACAGATATTGAAATATATCAAAAAATGTTATCTTATATATTATTTGATTCTTCTATCAAATCTCAGACAATGGAAAATATAAACATTAGGGCAAATTATAAGCAAAGTGATTTATGGAAATACGGAATATCAGGGGATTTACCAATTATTTTAGTAAAAGTAAAAAATGCAAACGAAAGTTATGTTGTAAAAGAAGTGCTAAAAGCATATGAATTTTTTAAAATGAAAAATATCGAAACAGAAATTGTTATTTTAGATGAAGAAAAGCACAGTTATGAAAACTATGTTAGAGAAGAAATAGAAAGTACAATTTTAAATTGTCATTTAGGATATTTAAAAAATCAAAAAGGTGGAATTTTCACTCTTTTCAAGAGTGAAATGAACAAAAACGATATGGAACTACTACAATTTTTAGCAGTAATTAATATTGATACAAATAAAGGTGGATTAAAAAATAATATTAAGTCATTAGAAGAAAAATATCTTGAAAATTATCAAGAAATAGGAAAAGAAAATATAACGCAAACATTTTTTGGAGAAACAAATGATGATATTGATATTTTAGAAAACAGAGAAAACTTAAAATATTATAATGAATATGGTGCATTTTCAGAAAACGGAAAAGAATATTTAATTAGAGTAAATAAGCAAAATCGCCTGCCAACCGTATGGAGCAACATTATGGCAAATGAAAAGTTTGGAACAGTTGTAACAGAAAGCATGGGAGGATATACGTGGTACAAAAATTGCAGATTAAATAGAATATCTAACTGGGAAAATGACCCAATTTATGATAATCCATCTGAAATTATATATTTAAAAGATATGCAAACTCTTAAAGAATGGTCATTAGGGTTAAATCCTATGCCAGACTATAGAAATTATAATGTTATTTATGGATATGGATATTGCAAATATATTCATAAAAGTAATGGAATAGAGCAAGAATTAGAAATATTTGTGCCAAAAGAAGACAGCTCTAAAATTTCTATATTAAATTTAAAAAATACAACATCAAGTAAAAAGAAATTAAAATTATATTATTATATAAAGCCTGTAATTGGTGAAAATAGCAATAAAACAGATGGATATATAGATGTAAAATTTGATTCTAATAATAACTTAATATATGCTAAAAATTTATACAGAGAAGAAATGGAAAAAACAATAGTATATTTATCATCAAGTGAAAAAATAAAATCATATACTGGAGATAAAAATTTCTTTTTAGGAGAAGGTGGAATAGCAAATCCAGAAGGACTAAAAAAAGTGTCGTTAAATAACAAAGGCTCACTTGGTAAAAATCCTTGTATGGCATATGAAATTGAAATTGAATTAGAAAGTTTTGAAAGTAAAGAAATCTCATTAATATTAGGAGCAGAAGAAGACCTTTTAGATTGCAAAAATATAGCATATAAATATCAAAAAATAAGTAATTGCAAAGAAGAAGAAAATAAAGTAAAAAATTATTGGAAGGAATTTTTAGAAAGACTGCAAGTATACACACCTTTAGAATCTACCAATATATTACTAAATGGTTGGGTAGTTTACCAAATTGTAACAAGTAGACTATATGGAAAAACCGGGTATTACCAATCAGGGGGAGCATACCGGATTTAGGGACCAATTGCAAGATACTATAGGATTAAAATATTTAAGTACAGATATGCTAAAAAATCAAATTATAAAGCATAGCAAACATCAATTTATAGAAGGAGATGTAGAGCATTGGTGGCATGAAGAAAATGATAGAGGAATAAGAACTAGATTTTCAGATGACTTACTTTGGCTTGTATATTTAGTAATAGAATATATTAAATTTACAGGGGATAAAAGCATATTAGACATCAAAACTTCTTATTTATCAGGAAAAATGCTAGACGAAAATGAAGATGAAAGATATGAAAAATATTTGCCATCTGGGCAAGAAGGAAGTATCTACGAGCATTGTATAAAAGCAATTGAAAAAAGTCTAAATTTTGGTCAAAATGGTTTGCCAAAAATCGGTTCAGGAGATTGGAATGATGGATTTAGCACAGTTGGAAATAAAGGAAAAGGGGAGAGCGTATGGCTTCGGATTTTTCTTATCACTTTTATTAGAAGAATTTATTCCAATTTGCAAGGAAAAGGGTCAAGAAGATTTAGCAAAAAAATATGAGAATATAAAAAATAATTTAAAAAGAAGTTTAAATACAAATGGATGGGATGGTAGATGGTATAAAAGAGCATTTATGGATGATGGAAATGTATTAGGCAGTATGGAAAATGACGAGTGTAGAATTGATAGTATTGCTCAAAGTTGGAGTGTTATTTCAAATGCAGGAGAAAATGATAAAAAATATATATCAATGGAAAGCTTAGAAAATCATCTAATAGATAAAGAAAATGGAATTATAAAATTATTAGATCCACCATTTGAAAATGGAAATTTAGAGCCAGGTTATATTAAAGCATATTTACCAGGAACAAGAGAAAATGGAGGGCAATACACACATAGTGCAATATGGGTTATTATAGCAGAAGCAATGCTTGGATTTGGCGATAAAGCAACTGAATTATATAGAATGATTAATCCAATTGAGCATAGCAGAACAAAAGAAGCAAGTCAAAAATATAAAGTAGAACCATATGTTATACCAGCTGATATTTATGGAAGTGGAAATTTAGCAGGTAGAGGTGGATGGACTTGGTATACAGGTTCAAGTAGTTGGTACTATAAAGCAGGAATTGAAAATTTACTAGGACTTAAAATAGAAGCAGGATATTTAAAAATAACTCCTTGTATACCATCTACTTGGAGAGAATATCAAATAAAATATCATTGGAAAGAAAGTTTTTATAATATTCAAGTAAAAAATCCAAACGGAAAAAATTGTTTTGAAGAAGGCAAAAGTAAAGTGTTATTAAATGGCAATGAAGTAGAAAATTATATCAAATTAGATGGCAGTAGAAGTAACTATGAAATAGAAGTTATATTGTAAAATTTAGTAAAAACTAACAATTAGTTACTGTTCAGACTTTAACTTGCTTGCTATAAAAAGTTCAATATATTTTTTATTTATAACAAATCGGGGGGACCAGCAAATTACAGACTGTTAAAAAGCGTTTATAATATTTTTTATAAATTTTGTGTGTCGCAACTTCCATAAATAAAAAAATTAAATGTAAGTTGCTCCAATCGCACTTCGCTTTGCTTCGTTTGGTCGCTTACGCATTTATAAAAAATATTATAAAAGCTTTTTATTATAGTCTGTTATGTGGCTGGGAGTTATAAATAAAAATATATTGAACTTTTTATATATAATTGATTTTAGTCTGAACAGTAACAACAATTAAAACTTTTCGACATTTTCGATGTAAATTACTTGCAAAGAAAAATATAGTTTAGTATAATAAAACTGAAGAAAAAAAGGGGGAAATACCATGAAAAAATCAACTAAAATAATCATTGCAGTTATTGCAGCAATTATAATAATTGCAATTATAGTAATGGCATTTATAATGAACAACAAAACAGAAAAAAATCAAAACACGCAACTACCAGAAGTAAACAATGCAGAAGACTTAAGCACATTACTTGATAAAATTTATGATGGCATTAAAACAGATATATTTAATGTAGAAACAAGAACAATAGATTTAGAAGACACTACATCTGTAAAATCTTATACAGGGCTTGAAGATGCGCAAAATCTTGAATATGCAGTTGCATCAGAGCCAATGATTAGTTCTCAAGCATATTCACTTATACTTGCTAAAGTAAAAGAGGGAACAAATCCAAGTGAAATTGCAAAAGAAATGTCAGAAAATATAAATATGAGAAAATGGATTTGTGTATCAGCAGAAAAACTATATGCAACAAATAGTGGAAATATAGTATTTCTTGTAATGACAAACGAAGAAATGGCAACAAGTGTATATGAAAGCTTTAAAAGCTTAGCTGGCAATCTAGGAGAGGTATATGAAAAAGTGGCAGAGGAAGAAGAACTACCAGAAGATATGAGTTTTCCAATACCACAATAAAATAATAAACAATTTTATCGCCGACATAAAATAGAAAATCTATTTTACTTCGGCGATTTATTACTTATAAAAAAGTAAAGGAGCTCAAAAAATGGTATTTTCAAGTATTACATTTCTATTTTATTTTTTACCAGTAGTACTTATAATTTACTATATTATGCCAAACAAATATAAAAATTTAGTATTATTAATAGCATCATTTATATTTTACTTTTTTGGAGAACCAAAATATATATTATTAATGGCATTTTCTATTGCAATTGCATACATATTTGGTAGACTGATATGTAAATATCAAAAAACAAAATATTCAAAAATATTTCTAATAATAGCAATTACAATTATTGTTGGATTATTAGCTTATTTTAAATATGCAAATTTTATCATAAAAAATATTAACTTGTTGCTAAACAACAAAATAGACTTTATAAACATTGCTTTACCAATAGGAATATCATTTTACACATTTCAGATAATTAGTTATTTAGTAGATGTATATAAAGGACAAGCAAAAGAGCAAAAAAACATTTTAAAATTAGCAATGTATATTTCTCTATTTCCACAACTTATTGCAGGACCAATAGTAAGATATACAAGTATACAGGACCAAATAGATAATAGAACACATACTGTAGAAAAATTTGCTTTAGGAGTTAGAAGATTTATAATAGGACTTAGTAAAAAAGTTTTATTGGCAAATGTTCTAGGAGAATTGGCAACTACATTTTTAAAAAGCAATGATATAAGTGTTCTGTACTGTTTAATATATGCTATCTCTATTACACTTCAAATTTATTTTGATTTTTCAGGCTATTCAGATATGGCAATTGGGCTTGGAAAAATGTTTGGATTTGAATTTTTAGAAAACTTTAATTATCCATATATTGCAAAAAGTATTACTGAATTTTGGCGAAGATGGCATATATCTTTAAGTACTTGGTTTAGAGACTATTTATATATTCCACTTGGTGGAAATAGAACCTCAAAACTAAAGTGGTTAAGAAACATTATTATTGTTTGGCTCCTTACAGGATTATGGCATGGAGCAGAATGGAACTTTATTATTTGGGGATTATATTTTGGAATTTTCTTGATAATAGAAAAATTATTTTTAGGAAAGCATTTAGAAAATTTTCCAAAAATCGTATCACATATTTATGTATTAATAGTAGTAATTATAAGTTTTTTAATTTTCAATAGCGAAGGTATAACCAAAATAATGCAAAGTAGAAATATGCCATTTATATCACAAGAAGCCATATATTACTTAAAAAGCTACATTATAGTAATTTTAATTGGAATAGTATCTGCAACACCATTATTAAAAAACATTATAACCTCTACAAAATTAAAAAAATTATCAAATACATTAGAACCAATAGTTTTGGTAGTATTAATGCTAACTTGTACATCTTACATTGTAGATGGCTCATTTAACCCATTTTTATATTTTAGATTTTAAAGGAAGGTAAAAAAATAGATGCAGGAAAAAACTAAAAATAATATAATAACCATTGGATTTGTAATGATATTATTTACTTTTTTTGTAGCAAACATAATAAAAAAAGATGAGGAAATATCTATTTCAGAAAGAAGAAAATTAACACAATTTCCTACTATAACAATAAAAAATGTACTAAATGGTAAGGTATCTGAACAATTAGATAAATACACAGTTGATCAATTTGTTTTTAAAAATTCACTTAGAAATATTAAATATTTTTGGAATGATTACATATTTAAGCAAAAAGACAATAATGGACTATTTATAAAAGATGGAAGTATTTATAAAATAGAATATCCTCTGAACGAAAAAAATGTTGAAAAATCAGCTGATCAAATAAAAAACATTTGTGAAAAATATTTAAATGAAAAAATGAATATATATTATTCTATTATTCCAGATAAAAATTATTATTTAAATTCAGACTATTTAAAAATAGATGTAAAAGATATGCAAAAAATAATGAAAAAAACATTACCTAAAATAACCTATATAGATATAACAAATAACTTAAACTTGCAAGATTACTATAAAACAGACTTGCATTGGAAGCAAGAAAATTTAATAAAAGTTGTAAATGTACTAGAAAGCAAAATGAACTTAAAGCATACAACTAATGCTAATTATAAAACAGAGCAAATAGGGGATTTTTATGGAGCATATTATTCACAATCAGGGAGAAATGTAGATCCAGATAAAATTAGTATATTAACAAATGAAACAATAGAAAATTCTAATGTATATAACTTCGAAACAGATAAAAATGAAAAGGTCTACAATAAACAAAATTGGCAAAGTCTTTCAGATAAATATGATATTTTTTTATCAGGTGCAACACCACTTATTACAATAGAAAACTCAAATGGACCAAAAGAAAAAGAATTAATTTTGTTTAGAGATTCGTTTGGAAGTAGCATAGCACCACTATTATTAGAAAACTATTCAAAAATTACATTAATTGATTTGCGATATGTTTCAAGTACAATATTAGATAAGTATGTTAAGTTTCAAAATCAAGATGTATTATTTTTGTATAGTACACTAATTTTAAATCAAAATATTTTAAAATGATGTAGAAAGCAAACGTACTAAGTATATGTAAGCTTTAACTGTAAAACAAAATTCACGAAATCCATTAAAATTCTTAGAAAACATTTACAAAGAAAAATTTGTGTGATAAAATTTAAATGCAAATAAGTAAGACAAATTAAACATAATTAAGAACTTGAACAAACTAAAACCAAAGAAAGTGAGGAATTTTAAATGGAAAAACAAAAAGAAAAAATTAAGCAAAAACAGTTAAGAGAAGCAAACAAGAAAACTATTACAAGGAATAATTTGCTTGCAGCAAGCAAAAATGGAGCAAGAGGTATTACATTAATAGCACTTGTAATCACAATCGTACTAAACTGCTGGCGCAGTGGTCGTAATAAAGTAAACAATCTCCTAAAATATAAAAAAATGATATTAAAAAACAATATAACACTTGAAAATACTTAAAATCTCCTATAAAATAATTATGTGAAGTAATCACAAAAATTATTTTAAAAGGAGGTTTTTTTATGTCTGTGCGCCAGTTAGGTGATTAATATATAATAGGTGGGATGCCTATCCAGTAAGGTCTAGCCAACCGCTGGTATCGA
>CANQPY010000025.1 GCA_947625835.1 uncultured Clostridia bacterium
TTTTGTAAGATTAGCCTCTGTCCCTATTTTTGTTGATTTTATGATTCCTCCATTTAGTTCTAATTCTCCTTCTCTTATGTTCTCTATTACTGTTCCTCCTACATTCTCTATTGTTCCTTTTTGTTCATCTGATGAATCTGCTATTTTTAATTTTCCATAATTAGTAATATAAGTGTCAGTATATGTAAGAATACTTCTTCCCCATAAATCTATTAAAATATCCTGATTTTCTTTAATTATTATTTTTTCTGCTGCTGATATATTTTTTAATAAAACTATTCCTTCTGGTTCTGCATATTCTTCTATTTGTACAAAACCATCTCCCTCTCTTCCTTGGTTACTATTTCCGTCCAATAATACAGTATCTATTAAATAGTATTGACTACTCACATTGTATCCTTCTGGTACATTTATAGATGTTTCTTCTGTCCAAATAAATCCTGAACCTCCACCGCCTCCACGGTCATCATCTCCACTTCCATCTGGATAAGAACCAGCACCTCCGTACCAGCCTCCTCCGTCCTGCTCCACCATGACCAGAGCTATGAGAATTTCCATTTCCTCCTTGTCCAAAACTTCCTACTGTAGTTGTATCTTGTGCTACTCCTACTCCTCCTGAGTTTTGAGTTCCTCCTTGTCCTCCTGTTCCACAAGATTCGTTTGTTGTTCCTCCCTCTAGTCCTCCTCCTTGCATTCCTTTTTTATTAGCTGCACCATCAGAACCTCCTCCGGCCTGCTACTATAATTCTTGAATATAAATCATCTTGTGCTAATCTTATATCTGAGGCTCCTCCTCCACCATTATATGTGCTTCTTGAACCTCCTCCATTGTATCCACCTTCTGGTCCTCCTGTATTTCCTGAACCTCCTACATAAATATATAACTTCTCTCCTTCTTTTAATGTTACTACTCCACTTGCATATCCACCATTTCCACCATATTGTTTATCAGTACGGTATCCGCCTTCTGCCCCCCATACTCTTAGTTTATATTGTCCATCATGTGGTACTGTAAAGACTTGGCTTTCACCATTATATTCATATTTCCATGTTTGAAGTTCCTTTTCTTGTACATCGCTTCCTTGATATGCATCAATAGCATCTTGTAATTTATAGTAATATGTTATCTCTCCATCTTTTGTTATTTTTGCAACTGGATTTGTATTTTCTTCTAAAGTTACATTTTCTATACTATCAACTGTTGTTCTTTTTATTTCGCTATTAGTTGCAATTTCTCCTATTTGTCCTCTAATACCTATCTTTCCTTTGATAATACCATCATAAAATTTTAATTTTAATCCATCTTTTAAATAAATTCCATTATCCTTTCCAGTAATATCAGGAGTAATTGTACTAATATTGCCATCATTCTCTCCTATTGTTATTGTTCCATTCGTACTATATACTCCATAAGAAGAACTACTTCCTGATGCAATTGTTCCTCCTGTTATTTCTACTCCAACTGTACTATTATTATTAACTACATAAGAATTGGTTGAAGTTAAATTACCACCAGATATAGCTACTTTGCCTAAATTATTATTATTAATCGCATTTCCATAAGAAGAAATGTTTCCACCTTCTAAATTAAAATTACTATTATTGGTAATTCCAATATCATTAGAACCACTGACTGTTATATTCCCATCTTTTATTGTTGCTGTAGAATCTCCAAATTTATATATTTCTAATCTTATTTTATTTATTGTAAATGTATCTGTTCCATTATCTCTACCATAATCTTTTATATATCCTAAATGTAGATAATAAACATTATTTCCTTCTAAATCTATAGAATAATCTGTTGCTGCTACTGTTCCACTAATATATATAAATCTTCCTTGTGTTCTATCATAAGTAGGTGCATTTATTGTATCTGTAATTGTTGCATAACCATAATCACTATATAATTCACTAGAAATTTCTGCATTAACTGTAAGTTTATATACTCCTTCTTTCTCTTTTAAATCTATTTTTATATAACTGTGAGCAATACTTGAAGTTCTTTTTTGATTATTATTTTGCCATTTTCCATCATTATTTACAAAATAATATGTAGAATCATTTGGTTGTACTTGATCCATATAATCTATTGATGGCACACTCTCATCTATATATTTCTCATTTGTATTTTGAACTCCAGTGTTGTATTGCCCTGTTGCTGTTATATTTCCTCCTTGTTGTTCAAAATTTCCTTGGTTGTTATAAACTAGTTGTACATAGTTTTTATCTGATTTTACTGTTCCATTTTCACTTAATATCAATTTTCCATGGTTAGTTATAACTTTTCTGTATTCACTAGTTGTTCCTGCAAGTCCTGTTGTTATTGTTCCACCTTTTATTGTTAATGTTCCTTCTTCATCATTATACAATGTATCATAAACTGTACTTGTTATACTTCCTGCAGCTACTTCTGATGTATCTGTTATTTGGAATGTTCCATAATTTTTAAATGTATAATCTTTTATATTTGATGTTATTACATTTCCATATAAGTCTAATGTTACGTTTTTATTATCTGTTATTTCTAAGCTTTTTTCTAATACTAATCCTCTTACTAATGTTACTGTTTCATCTTGCCTTGCAGCAGATAATGCCCCTGTTAGTTTTGAATAATATATGTCTTCTATTCTTGCTTCAGGGTCGGCTAATAAGCCTAAGTAGGCTGATTCTATGTTTGCATTTATTACTGCTATTGTCTTAAATGGATCTTGTGTTTTGTTTACTCTTCCTATTATTGCTTTGTTTCCAAATACAATTCCATCATAAAATTCAAATGTTCCTTCGTTTTTTATTCCATATGTTTTTCCTTTTATCATTGGTTCTGTTTCTGTCATGTCGCCATCTTCTATCCCTAGTACTACTGTTCCTGTTTCTGTGTTTAATATTCCTTCTTTACTTGCTCCTGATATTGTTCCTATATTTTCTGCATCACTATCTATTATTGTTAATCTTCCATTGTTTGTTATTGTTGCTTGGTCTACTAATGTGTTACTTATTGTTTTTCCATTTAGTTCTAATATGATGTTATTTCCACTATTTGTTACTACTACTTCATCTGTATTTTTTAATACTCTTATTGTTGCTTGTGTTCCGTCTAGTGGCGCATTGTTTACTGCTTCTTGTACACTTTCGTATATTACCCCTCCCATTTCTGCTATTGGCTCTGTTACTTTTACTGGTATACATGTTACATCTGTTCTATTTCCTGCATTATCCCATACATTTAGCCATAAATAGTATGTTCCTCTTCTACAGTTTTCTCTTAATACTCTGAATTTTCCTCCTTCTGCTACTACTGGTGTGTATTTTGCTGGTTCCTCTTTGTTGGAACTTCCCCATGCATATCCTAACCTTTTTTCATCTATTCCACTTCCT
Source organism: uncultured Clostridia bacterium (assembly GCA_947625835.1). Classification (GTDB taxonomy): domain Bacteria; phylum Bacillota; class Clostridia; order TANB77; family CAG-508; genus CAG-269. Next base: position 3,379 of record CANQPY010000025.1, read on the forward strand.
CCTTGGTCTGCTGTTATTACTTCTAAGTCTATATTTGTTGTTGTTTCTTCTTCTCCTATTAAAAATTTTGCACTTAGTGGGTTTGTAATTACTGTTGGCACTATTTTATCTATTTTATTTATTACTACTCTTGCTACTTTTCTTTCTTCCCCATTTACTTTTGCTACTACTTCTGTGTTTTCGGTTACTATATGATTTTCTTCGTAGTTTGCAAAATGTTCTCCTCCGTCCATGCTAATTAACCAGTCTTCTTCGTCTGTGTACTCTGGATAACGAACCTTTACTGTAATGTCTTGGTTCGTCCATTCCTTTGTAGAATACGGACTTCCGTCTGGTTTATATAATGATATAATTACTAAGTCTTTTGTTTTTTCGTAATAGATTTGCTCCATGTCCATTTCGTAGTTTTTTATAATTTCATTTATGTCGGAATTTTGCTTAAATAATGCTCCTGATGCTGATAAATAAATTCCTACTAAGATAATTATAAAAAATATCATGGCTACAGTTACGAATAATGTTACTGATCCCTTTTCACTTTGATATTTTTTTGCTATTTTGTTTTTCATGAATTTTTCTCCTTTCGTGGCTGAAAGCATTGCTTATACTCCATTGACATAATCGTAACTTTTTTTTATAAAAATTTCAAGATAGGAATTTCTTATTTATTTTTTCTTTGCTTGCTTTAGCTAGGGATAGTTTATAGCATATTTCTTATTACAATTTTTAAATGTTTTTTACATTTTTGTTACATATTTTTTAATTATAACTTTTTTGCAATAAAAAAAGCCTAGGGTTTTTGTTTCCCTAGGTTTTTAATAAATTTTATATATTTTTTTATACTGCTTCTTTTTTGTCCTCTTGTTTTTCTTCTTGTTCCTTTTGTTCTTCTTTTTCAGTACTTATATGAATGTTTTGGTATTTTTGCATTCCTGTTCCTGCTGGGATTAATTTACCAATTATAACATTTTCTTTTAAGCCTATTAAATCATCAACTTTTCCCTTAATTGCCGCTTCTGTAAGTACTCTTGTTGTTTCTTGGAAAGATGCTGCAGATAAGAAACTGTCTGTTGCAAGAGATGCTTTTGTAATACCAAGTAATACTCTCTTACCTGTTGCAGGGCGTTTTCCTTGTTCTTCTGCTTCTTTATTTTTCTCCTCGAATTCATACATATCAATTAAAGAACCTGGGAACATGTCTGTGTCTGCATTGTCTTCAACACGAACTTTTTTAAGCATTTGTCTTCCTATTACTTCAATGTGCTTATCGTTGATGTCAACACCTTGGTTTCTATATACTTTTTGCACTTCTGAAATTAGGTATTCATATACTCCTTCTGGTCCTTTTATCTCTAAAATTTCTGATGGATTTATTGAACCTTCAATTAATGGCGTTCCTGCTTCTACTATATCTCCATCTTTTACTCTCATTTTAGAGCCAAATGGTATTGTATAACTTCTTGCATCTTCTTTTGAAGTAACTATTACTTCTTTTTTCTTCTTTGTTTCTTTTATTTTTACTTTACCATCTATTTCAGTAATAATTGCTAAACCTTTTGGCTTTCTAGCTTCAAATAATTCTTCAACTCTTGGAAGACCTTGTGTAATATCTGCTACACCTGCAACACCTCCTGAGTGAATTGTTCTCATTGTAAGCTGTGTTCCAGGTTCACCAATAGATTGTGCAGCAATTATACCAATTGCTTCTCCTATTGATACTAAATCTCTACGTGCTAATCCCATACCATAACATTTTTGACATACACCATGTTTTGAACGACATCCTAAAACAGAACGTACTTTTAATTTTTCGATTCCTGCTTTTACAATTTCTTCTGCTATGCTTTCTGATATCATAGTGTTTTTGTCTACAATTAGTTCTTTTGTTTCTGGATTAAATACGTCTTCTAATGGGAATCTTCCAAGTAGTCTTTCTTGCATTTTTTCTATAATTTGATTTCCGTCTTTGATGTCATATACTGTAATTCCTTCATCTGTTCCACAGTCTTCATCTCTTACTATTATATCTTGTGATACATCTACTAATCTTCTTGTTAAGTATCCTGAGTCTGCTGTTCTTAAAGCTGTATCTGATAGTCCTTTACGAGCACCATGTGCTGAAATGAAATATTCTAGTGCGTCTAAACCTTCTGCAAATGAAGATTTTATTGGAATTTCTACTGCTTTACCTGTTGTACTTGCCATTAATCCACGTATACCTGCAATTTGTCTTAATTGGTTTATATTACCACGTGCTCCTGATTTAACCATCATATAGATTGGGTTTAATTCGTCAAAGTTGTCTTCCATTGCATTACTTACTTGTTTTGTTGCATCTTCCCATATGTTTATAACTGCATTGTATCTTTCATTGTTTGTAATTAATCCTCTTGCATATTGTTTTCTGATATGTTCTACTTTTTGGTCTGCTTCTTCTAGTATCTTTTTCTTTGCTGGTGGTACTTGAACATCACTCATAGAGAATGTAATACCTGCTAATGTTGAATATTTAAAGCCTAGTGCTTTAATATAGTCAATTACTTCTGCAGATTCAGCTAATCCGTGTTTTCTAATTACTCTTTCAATGATATTTCCCATTGATTTTTTCATTACTGGAAAGTCTATTTCATATTGGAATAGGTCTTTTTTTCTATCTATAAATCCTAAGTCTTGTGGAATTCCTCTGTTGAATATAATTCTTCCAACACTTGTTTCGATTTTTTTGCTTTTTATTTCTCCATTAACTTCTTTTGTTATTCTAACATAAATTTTAGCATGGATTCCTACATCATGATTTTCAAATGCCATAATTGCTTCTTCTGGGTCTTTAAAGTATTTTCCTTCTCCTTTTTCTCCATCTAAAATCATTGTTAAGTAATAGCTTCCTAAAATCATGTCTAGTCTTGGTACTGCAACTGGTTTTCCATCTTGTGGTTTAAGTAAGTTGTTTGTTGATAGCATTAAATATCTTGATTCTGCTTGTGCTTCTGGAGATAATGGTAAGTGTACTGCCATTTGGTCTCCATCAAAGTCTGCATTGAATGCTTCACATACTAATGGGTGAAGTTTTATTGCTCTTCCTTCTACTAATACTGGCTCAAAACTTTGAATTCCTAATCTATGTAGTGTAGGTGCACGGTTTAGCATAACTGGGTGATCTTTAATAACATCTTCTAGAATTCCCCATACTTCTGGTCTTAATCTTTCTACCATCCTTTTAGCATTTTTGATGTTTTGAGCAATTCCTCTTCCTACTAATTCTCTCATAACAAATGGTTTGAATAGTTCAACTGCCATTTCTTTTGGAAGTCCACATTGATAGATTTTTAGTTCTGGTCCTACTACAATAACAGAACGTCCAGAATAGTCAACACGTTTTCCAAGTAAGTTTTGACGGAAACGACCTTGTTTTCCTTTTAACATGTCTGATAATGATTTTAAAGGTCTATTTCCTGCTCCTGTTACTGGTCTTCCTCTTCTTCCGTTATCTATTAAAGCATCTACAGATTCTTGTAACATTCTTTTTTCATTTCTTACTATTATTTCTGGTGCTCCTAGTTCTAGTAGTCTTTTTAGTCTGTTATTTCTGTTTATAACTCTTCTATATAAGTCGTTTAAGTCAGATGTTGCAAATCTACCTCCATCTAATTGTACCATTGGTCTTAATTCTGGTGGTATTACTGGTATTACTTGCATTATCATCCACTCTGGTTTGTTTCCAGAAATTCTAAATGCTTCTATTGTGTCTAATCTTTTTACTAATTTTAATTTCTTTTGCTCACTTGCTGATTCTAATTCTTTTCTAATTTCTTGTGATAATTTGTCTAAATCTACTTGTTGTAATAATTCTCTTAGGGCTTCTGCTCCCATTTTTGCTTTAAAAGAACCTTTTCCAAATCTTTCTTCTGCTTCGTGATATTCTTTTTCGTTTAGTACTTGGCATTTTTCAAGTGATGTTTCACCTTTGTCAATTACTACATAAGAGGCAAAGTAAATTATTCTCTCCAAATTTCTTGGTGAAATGTCTAATATTGATGCAATTCTACTTGGTATTCCTTTGAAATACCAAATATGTGCTACTGGAGCTGCAAGTTCAATGTGCCCCATTCTTTCACGTCTTACTTTTGATTTTGTTACTTCTACACCACAACGATCACATACTATTCCTTTATATCTTACTCTCTTATATTTTCCACAATGACATTCCCAGTCTTTTGTTGGTCCAAATATTCTCTCACAAAATAGACCATCTTTTTCTGGTTTTAAGGTTCTATAGTTAATGGTTTCTGGTTTTTTTACTTCTCCTTTTGACCATTCTCTTATCTTCTCATCTGATGCCACACCTATTTTTAATTTATCAAAAATATCTAATTCATCCACTATTTTTATTTCCCCCTTCTCGGTTTGTTTAGATGTTTAAAGAGTTCTATCCACCGCTCTTGCAATTCCTTCTGGTCGACTCCTTTACATTTTTTGAAACTTATTTAATTATATTTTATTCAATTATATCATCATCATTGTCTAAGTTATCATTTGCTAAGTCACTGTCGTATAGTAATTCGTCACCTTCGTCATCTAAATCTTCAAATAGTTCGTCACTATCTTCACTTAGGTCTTCATCATCTTCTAAGGCTATGTCATCATCTAAGTCTTCACTACTATATCCATCACTTAAGTCTTCTTCGCTTAAAATTTCTTCTTCTGACATTAGTTTCTTTTCTTTTTCTGGGTCATATTCAATGCCTTCTTCAATGTTCTCTTTTAATTCAAGTTCTTTGTTATCTTGAGAATATAGACGAACATCTAATCCTAAAGATTGTAATTCTTTTACTAATACTTTAAAGCTTTCTGGTACTCCTGGTTCTGGAACGTTTTCTCCTTTTACAATTGATTCATATGTTTTTACTCTTCCTACTATGTCATCTGATTTTACTGTTAACATTTCTTGCAATGTATATGCTGCTCCATATGCCTCTAATGCCCAAACTTCCATTTCTCCAAAACGTTGTCCACCAAATTGAGCTTTTCCTCCAAGTGGTTGTTGTGTAACTAATGAATATGGTCCTGTTGAACGTGCATGTATTTTGTCATCTACTAAGTGATGTAGTTTTAACATATACATTACGCCAACTGTAATTGGCTTGTCAAATGGATCTCCTGTTCTTCCATCATAAAGTATGGTTTTTCCGTCTTCATTCATTCCTGCTTGTGCAAGTAATTCTCTTACGTCTTTTTCTGTTGCACCATCAAATACTGGTGTTGATATTTTCCATCCTAGTGCTTTTGCTGCTCCTCCTAAATGAACTTCTAATACTTGACCTAAGTTCATACGTGAAGGAACTCCTAGAGGATTTAATAATATGTCTATTGGTGTTCCATCTGGCATAAATGGCATGTCTTCTTCTGGTAATACTCTTGAGATAACACCTTTATTACCATGACGTCCTGCCATTTTGTCTCCAACTGAAATTTTTCTTTTTGTTGCAATATAGCATCTGATTATTTGGTTTACTCCTGGTCCTAATTCGTCTGAATTATCACGTGTAAATACTTTTACATCAACTATTGTTCCTTCTTCTCCATGTGGTACTCTTAAAGATGTATCTCTTACTTCTCTTGCTTTGTCTCCAAAGATTGCTCTAAGTAATCTTTCTTCTGCTGTTAGCTCTGTTTCTCCTTTTGGAGTTACTTTACCAACTAAAATGTCTCCAGGTCTTACTTCTGCACCAATTCTTATAATACCATTTTCGTCTAAGTCTTTTAGAGAATCGTCTCCTATGTTTGGTATATCACGCGTTATTTCTTCTGCTCCTAATTTTGTGTCACGACATTCACAGTCATATTCTTCTATATGAATAGATGTAAATACATCTTCTTTTACTAATTTTTCGTTGATTAAAATTGCGTCTTCGTAGTTATATCCTTCCCATGATGAAAATGCTACTAATACGTTTTTACCAAGTGCCATTTCTCCATTTGATGTAGATGGTCCATCTGCTATGGCATCTCCTTTTTTAACCTTTTCTCCTGCTTTTACAATTGGTTTTTGGTTAATACATGTTCCACCATTTGTTCTTTTAAATTTACGAAGTTTGTGTGTAATTGTTGCTCCATTTTTGTATTTTACGGTAATTGCGTCTCCTGTTACTTTTTCAATTACACCATCATCTTCTGCTAATACTAGAATTCCTGAATCTTTTGCTGCTCTATATTCGATTCCTGTTCCTACTATTGGGCTTTCTGTAATCATAAGTGGAACTGCTTGACGTTGCATGTTTGCACCCATTAATGCTCTTTTTGCATCATCATGCTCTAAGAATGGTATCATTGCTGCTGCAATTGATACTAGTTGTTTTGGTGATACGTCTACATATTGTACTTTGTCTTGATCTACTTCAATGATTTCGTTTCTGTATCTTACACGAATTCTTTTATTTACAAATTTTCCTTTGCTATCAACTGGTTCAGATGCTTGGGCAATGATGTAATTGTCTTCTACATCTGCACTCATGTATTCTACAATGTCTGTTAATTTATGCGTTTTTGGATCTACTTTTCTATATGGTGTTTCGATAAATCCGTATTCGTTGATGTTTGCAAATGATGAAAGTGCTGAGATTAATCCAATGTTTGGTCCTTCTGGAGATTCAATTGGACATAGTCTGCCATAGTGAGTATAGTGAACATCACGTACCTCAAATCCTGCTCTTTCTCTTGTTAATCCGCCAGGTCCTAATGCTGATATTCTTCTTTTATGTGTTAATTCAGATAGTGGGTTTGTTTGATCCATAAATTGAGATAGTTGTGAACTTCCAAAGAATTCTTTGATTGCTGATGATATTGGCTTTGTGTTGATTAATGTTTGTGGTGTTACAACATCTAAGTCTTGGATTGTCATTCTTTCACGAACAACTCTTTCTAGTCTTGTTAATCCTATTCTGAATTGGTTTTGTAATAATTCTCCTACACAACGAATTCTACGATTTGCTAAGTGGTCTATATCGTCTGGTTCTCCTAGTCCATGTGAAAGGTTTAATAGATAGTTAATTGATGCTATCATATCTTCTGTTGTGATGTGCTTTGGTACTAATTCATTTTGCCTTTCTTCTATAATTTTTACTAAATCTTTTTCGTCTGTGTTGTCTATTATATTTTTTAATACGCTGTAATTTACTAATTCTTTGAAGTGTAATTTGCTTAAATCTACTTTTGGTAATACTTTGTGGATGTTTACTACACTGTTTCCGATAATTCTTACTTTTCTTTCTCCTAATAAGATGTCTACTATGTTTATTCCTGAGTTTTGAATGTTTTCTGCTATTTCTTCTGTGATTACTTCTCCTTTTTGTACAAATACTTCCCCAGTTTGATTGTCTATAACATCTTCTGCTGCTATTTTGTCTTTAATTCTTCCTGCTAGTCCTAATTTTTGATTGAATTTGTATCTTCCTACTTTTGCTAAGTCATATCTTCTGTTGTCATAGAATAGCCCATTAAATAGGTTTTTTGCGGCGTCTACTGTTGGAAGTTCCCCTGGTCTTAATTTTTTGTAAATTTCTATTAATGCCTCGTCTTGGTCTTTTATTGTGTCTTTTGCTATTGTTGCTGCTAACATTTCTTCGTCTCCAAATAATTCTCTTATTTGGTCGTCTGTAATTACTCCGATTGCTCTAAGTAGTGTTGTTACTGGTACTTTTCTTGTACGGTCAACACGAACATAGAATATGTCGTTTCCATCTGTTTCATATTCTAACCATGCTCCACGAAGTGGCATAACAGTTGAATTATATGTTCTTTTTCCTGTTTTTGTATCAAATTCTTCTCCATAATAGCATCCAGGTGAACGCACTAATTGGCTTACTACAACTCTTTCTGCTCCATTTATTATGAATGTTCCACTATCTGTCATTAGTGGAAAGTCTCCTAGATAGATTTCTTGTTCTTTGATTTCTCCTGTTTCACGGTTGATTAGTCTTACTTTTACGTGTAATCTACTAGAGTATGTAGCGTCTCTTTCTTTTGCTTCTTCAACTGAGTATTTTGTTTTTTCTTCCATGTAAGGATCAAAAAGTTCAAGAACTAAGTTTCCTGAGTAGTCTTCAATTGGTGATATGTCTTTTAATACTTCGCCTAATCCTTCTTCTATAAACCAGTCATATGAGTCTTTTTGCACTTTGATTAGGTTTGGCATTTCGATATAGTCTCCAACTTTTGCAAAATCTTTACGAGAACTTTTCTCGTAGTTTACTTCTTTGATTTTCAAAAAGAATCACTCCTTAAATTGATATTTAAGCAGGAATATTTTATTTGATTTTAAGAAAAGTCCTTCTCTCTAATAGCTTTCTACGTTAAGTTCCTTTTTTGCCTGCTTAACAAAAAATTTTGCTTACGGATTGCTATTTTTGATTCCTCTTTTCTTAAAAATTTAAAACTTTTTTGATTTTTATTTGTTTTTTGAAATAAATACGAGGTATATTATATCATTTTTGCTTACGGATGTCAATGTTTTGGAAGAAATTTTTAGAAGATTTTTTAAACTTTTTTATTCAAAATAGTGGACTTTAAATTTTGTTTATAGTAAAATACTATCGAATGAAAATTTAATAAAAAAACGGAATAAAGATTTTCTATGCAATAAAATTGCTTAGAAAATCTAAATTCCGCATAATTATCTTCTACGGAAAGTCTATCATTTTCTAATTCAGACTTTCCTAGAATATAAAAAAACTATTGGAGGATTTTAAGATTATGACTGGCTTACCATTATTTTTAAAATATTTATTAACTATTATTTTAGGTGCAACTCCTATTATAGAACTTCGCTATGCAGCAATTATTTCACAATATGCATTTGGTTTAGGTGTTTTGCCATCTTTTATTTGTGGACTAATTGGAAATATTATTCCTGTTTATTTTATTGTAAAATATATTAGACCTTTATTTGATTTTTTTGGCAGGTGGAAACCTTTTAAAATAATTATAGATTGGGCTTCTGAAAGAGCTACTAAAAAAATTGCTGAAAATCCAAAACTTCAAACTGTAACTGCTTTTGCATTGTTTGTTTTTGTTGCAGTTCCTGTTCCTACAACAGGTGCTTGGGTTGGTTCTTTAATTGCAAACTTTTTAGACATACCACCTAAAAAAGCTGTTCCACCTATTATATTAGGTACTATTACTGCTGGATGTATTACTATTTTAGCTAATGGTGGAATTCAATATCTTTTATCTTAATATTTATTGTTGAGAAATTGTCGTTTGGAAATGTTGTAGAATTAATGTTGTAATTAAACATTAAAAACTAAAAAGGTTATTCATTATTTATATTGAGTAACCTTTTTTTAATTTTATTTCTTTTTAGTTTTTAATCTATAGTTTATGTAATCATCAATTAAAATTCTTATAACTGCAATTGCTGGAACTGCTAAAAACATTCCTAATATTCCAAAATATGCTCCGTCCAATTGTAACTGCAAATATAACAAGTAATGGGCTTATTTTTAGCGACTGACCTACGATTTTTGGATTTATTATATTTGCATCTATTTGTTGTAAAACAATTACAATTATTAGCATCCAAATTGTTTGTGATAGTCCTCCTGTAATAAGTGTGATAATTGCTGAAACTACTACTGCAATTATTGCTCCAAAATATGGTATCATATTGAATAATCCTATTAGAAATCCTAAAAATGGTGCGTATTTTATTTGCATAATAGTCATGGCGATTGTAATTAAAACTCCTACTACAACTGCATCTAAAAGTTGGCTTGCTACAAATTTGAAAAAGATTTCATTTGTGTTGTTAAAATATTTCCCTACATTTTTGTAAGTTTTTTCTTTTAAAGTTGCTTCTGCAAATTTTTTTATAAATTTTAAAATTTGTGTCCTTTCTGCTAAAATGTAAATTGATACAACTAATGCTACAAAAACATCAAATACGCTTATTACTGCATCAATTGCACTAATTGCATATTCCATAATAGCATCTAATTGGAAATATTGTTTTATGTCTATGTTTTGAATATTTTTAATTGCATCACTTACTATCTCGCCTTTTAAAATGTGGTCTGATGGTAGATTATTATATTTATCTATTGCTATTTCGTAATAGTTTTGTATGTTATTAATTAAATCTTGAACACTTTCTAATACAACTGGTAAAATAAAATTAATTAAAATAATAAGTAATAGTAATGCAATAATGTATACTGTTAAGATACTTAGCATTCTTGATTTTTTTGATATAAATTTTAGTTTGCTCTTTTGGTATATATCTTCTATTTTTCTGCATGGCATATATAACAAATATGCAATAAAAATTCCTACTAAAAATGGTGCTAAAATATCAAAAAATTTGGATATTACTCCCATTATGTCTCCAAAATTATCAAATAATTTATATACTGTTATAATTGCAACTCCTAGCAAAAACCAATATATCCATTTTTTTCCATGATTTTTAATTTCGTTCATTATTAATGTTTCTCCTTTTTCATTTTTTATGTTGATGCTGTGCCTATGGAGTGGGTGTTATTCCTGCGGTTGTTATTCCTGTTGTTGTGCGGTTGTTGTGCCTGTCCCCACGTTGACATTTTAGTGGTTGTTGTGCCTGTCCCCACGTTGACATTTTAGTGGTTGTTGTGCCTGTCCCCACGTTGACACCTGTCCCCACATTGACACGTTGACATTGACATTGGTATTTATTTTAAGGTTAGTCCTACTGGGCAATGGTCACTTCCCATTATTTCTGCATAAATTTGCGCGTCTTTTATTTTTTCTTTTAGGCTATTTGATACTATAAAGTAGTCTATTCTCCATCCTATGTTTTTTTCTCTTGCTCTCCCCATGTATGACCACCAACTATATGCTTCTTTTTTTTCTGGATATATGTATCTAAAGCTGTCTGTGAATCCTGCTTCTAATAGTTCTGTCATTTTTTGCCTTTCTTCATCTGTGAATCCTGCATTTCCTCTGTTTGATTTTGGATTTTTTAGGTCGATTTCTTTATGGGCTACATTTAGGTCTCCACACATTATTACTGGCTTTGTTTTGTTTAGTTTTAATAAGTATTTTCTAATTTCGTCTTCCCAAATTTGCCTATAGTCTAACCTTTCTAATTCTCTTTTTGAGTTTGGTGTGTAGTTATTTACTAAGTAAAAGTCTTTATATTCAAGTGTTATGATTCTTCCTTCTTTGTCATGCTCTTCTTTTCCAATTCCGTATGTTACTTTTATTGGTTCTTTTTTGGTAAATATTGCGGTTCCTGAATATCCCTTTTTTTCTGCACTATTCCAATAACTTTTGTAGCCTTCGAATTCTAGTTTGATTTGATCTGGCTGACATTTTGTTTCTTGGATGCAAAATATGTCTGCATCTATTTTTTTGAAGAATTCTTCGAATCCTTTGTTTACACATGCTCTTATTCCATTTACATTCCATGAAATTAAGTTCATTTTTAAATTCATTCCCTTCTATCCCAAAAGTCTTCCATAATGACATTTTGATTAAGTTTACTCATCTTAGAAAAATAAAATATTGCTCCTATTAATCCTATCAACATAAATTTTGAAAATATTCCATAATATTCTATTTCATCTGTCATAATTGAACCATAGTCGTCATAAAGATAATTATAAAATAACATAGATATATATCTTTTTACTGTTGATGAATTTTCTATTTGATCTATGATTTCTTTTTTTCTTTCATAATATTTATCAGATGATGCATATTCACTTTCTGCTAATGCATTTGATGTTATACTATAAAATTCATTTGCAAATGAATTTTTATTTTTTGTATTATTCTTCTTTAATTGGTTTTGCGTAGTTTTTTCACTATAAGCTTCTATTTCATTTTTCATATTTATTGCAGTTTTCTCTTCTGTATTTCTTACATATATATACGTAATAATTGATAGTAACATGTATATTACAAAAACACTTATCATAACTTCATTAAATAAAAAATCTACACCTTCTTCTCTTGCTTTTATGGATTTAATTAAAACTATAACTGATATTATTAATATTATTACTGTCATTATTCTTTGTACTATTTGTGCAACTCCTGTAAAATCAAATTTTTCATATATGTATATTGTGTTTAAATAAAATGTAATATAATTTAAATATATACTTGCAATAAGTAAAATTACTGAAAATATTAGGTATTTTTTATTATTTTTTTCCATAGCTAGTCCCCTTTTTATATTTATTTGATAGCTAAATTATATAACGTGTATGAATATTTTTCAATGTTTATTTTAAAAAAACGGAATAAAGATTTTCTATGCAATAAAATTGCTTAGAAAATCTAAATTCCGCATAATTATCTTCTACGGAAAGTCTATCATTTTCTAATTCAGACTTTCCTAGAATATAAAAAAGAAATGCTCTTTTTTGAACATTTCTTTTTGTTGTTTTTTAAAAATATACATTTCCGCCTATATTTACACCAGAATGTGTACCTGCGGCTCTAAATGAACGATAATTATGATTTCTAGCTCCATTTAGTGCATCTGTTACGGCTTTTGATACAAAACTTGCATAATTTCCGTTTAGCCTTCTTTTCCAATATGAATCTATTGAATAACAAAATTGCCCTTTTCTTTTATACTCTGTTAGTGGGTCTGTTCCCCTTGCTTCTGCTCTGTTGCATGCTGTTGTAATAACTGCAAGTGAGCCTGCATAACTTGAACTAGATTCTTGTGCTGTAATTGCACATAATAAATCAAATTCGCTTGCATTGTAAGACCATTTTCCTCCAGAATATGATACTCTTGGTCCACTACTACTTCTTGTTGTAACTGTTTTTTGTATTTGTACTATTTTATTTACAGGTTCTTTTACTACCACTTCAGAAATCACTGTTTTTTCAATTTCTATATCATTTTGATATTTTATTTTATAAGTAATTTCTTTTAGCCCTTCTTTTCCTTCTTGTATTACTTTGTTTGTTCGCTCTTCTGCTCCACCTGCTGCATCTTTTGTGATGGTTTCAAATGGAATAGCTACTTGTTCTACTACTATTTTTTCTGTAATTGGCGCATAATTTTCTAGTAATTTTTCTAATGTTGTTTCTACTCCTTGGTCTGATATTTCAGCGATTTTAATTTCTTGATATGATTTGTCTGTGATTTTTATACTTTGCCCTGCTTCTACTTCGCTTTCCATATCTGGTACGGTTTTTTGATTTTCTTCTAAGATAATATTATTTTCTTCTAAAATTTCAGATACTTTTTTCTTAGATGTCAATGCTGTCATTTCATATCCGTTTTGTAAAACTATTTTTACATCACTTAACTGATTGTTTACTGCCATAACGCCAATTCCTGATATTAGGACTAATATGATGCTAATACAGATGATTTTCATGATTGAAATGGAAGCCTTTTCCTCTTTTTTCATATGAATTTTTTCCTCCTTTTGCATTAACGAGTTTATTATACCATTATGTGTTTTTTTTGTCAAATTTATTAATTTTTGGTAAATTCTCTTGTTTTTTAGGTTTTTTAGGATAATTTGTCCTTTTTTTGAAATATCCTTTATTATATTATATGTTCCATTTTTTTTGTTTATTACTTTATTTTTTTGTTTATAACTCCCAGAACTACATAACAGACTAAAAAAGGCTTTATAATTATATTTTGAATTACTGCGTAAGCGACCAAACGAAGCAAAGCGAAGTGCGATTGGAGCAACTTACATTTTATTTTTTATTATGGAAGTTGCGACACCAAAGTAATGAAAAAATATAATTATAAAGCCTTTTTAATACTCTGTATTTTGCTGGTCCCCACGATTGTTATAAATAAAAAATATATTAAACTTTTTATTTATAATTAATTTTAGTCTAAACTGTAACTATTTTTTTCGATTTTATTGTATATTTTTTCAAAATATGATATTATTATTTTGCATATAATAGAAATTAAGGAGGAATTTATTATGGTAGGCATTATTATTTTAGTTGTTATTGTCGTACTAGTTTTAGCTGTTATAGGGCTATATAATGGTCTTGTTCAAGCAAAAGTAAAAGTAGACAATGCTTGGAGTCAAATTGATGTACAGTTACAAAGAAGATTTGATTTAATACCAAATTTTGTTGAAACTGTAAAAGGTTACATGACACATGAAAAAGAAACTTTTGAAAAGATTGCTGAACTTAGAACAGCTTGGGCAAACACTCGGAAGTGTTTCTGAAAAGGCAAATTTGGATAATCAATTATCAACTGCTTTAAAAACAATTATGGCAGTTTCTGAAAATTATCCAGAATTAAAAGCAAATCAAAACTTTTCAGAGTTATCAGAGGAATTAAGAAATACAGAAAACAAAATCTCTTTTTCTAGACAATTTTATAATGATACAGTTACAATGTATAATACAAAATTAATGGTATTTCCATCTAACATTATTGCTGGTATGTTTCATTTTACTTCACGTGAATTGTTTAAAGCAGAAAATGAAGAAGCTAGAAAAAATGTTAAAGTTGATTTTGGAAATTAATTTTGTGAAAGTAGATTTTAAAAATGTTTGAAAATATCAAGAAAAACAAAATGGAATCTGGCGTTATTATTGCAATTTTCATTTTAGTTATTACTTTAATTGTTTATTATATTTGTCATGCATTAAATTTAGGAATAGTTTCAATTGTAATTGCTCTTGTTTTTTCTATTGGTTCTGCATGGGCTTCTTATTATTATAGTGATAAAATTGTTTTGTCTATTAATAAAGCAAGACCTGCAACCAAAGAAGAGGATTTACAAATTGTAAATATTTTAGATGCTTTAATGGTTACTTCGGGTTTAACTCATAAACCTAAACTTTATGTAGTAGATGATCCTCAACCTAATGCTTTTGCTACTGGTAGAAATCCAGAAAATGCAGTTATTTGTGTAACAACTGGTCTTTTATCAAAATTAGAATATTATGAACTAGAAGGTGTAATTGCTCATGAGTTAAGTCATATTAAAAATTATGATATTCGCCTTAGTTGTGTAGTTTCTGTAATGGTAGGATTTATTGTTATGCTTTCAGATATGTTTTCTAGAGTTCTATTTTGGGGTGGCATAGATAATGATAGAGATAATGATAATAATGGAAATGCTATTTTAATGCTAATTGGATTGATTTTTTTAATATTATCTCCAATTTTTGGTTCTTTGATGCAACTTGCACTTTCTAGAAAAAGAGAGTTTTTAGCAGACGCAACTGCAGTAGAGTTTACTCGTAATCCAGATGGATTAATTTCTGCTTTGCAAAAGTTAGATGCAGATGATAATCAATTAGCTGCTGCAAATAGTGCTACTGCTAATATGTATATTGTAAATCCTTTTAAAAAGACTACTAAAGAGGGTAAAAAGAAATCTTCTAGCATTTGGTCAACACATCCTAGTATTGAAGATAGAATTGAAGCTTTAAGAAATATAAAATAAATTGCTATTTAAGATGCTATTTGGGACGGAACATTTTAATAATTTTTAAGAAAATTATTAAAATATTTCCGTCCCTTTAGCATATCCAATCCTTTTTAAGATCTTTAAATTATTTTATATTAAATATTTTTTCTGCATTTTCATATGTCATTTTAGCTATTTTTTCTACATCTATGTTTTTTACTTGTGCAATTTTTTGTGCCATATATATTACATTTCTAGAATCATTTCTTGTCCCTCTATGAGGTTCTGGTGATAAATATGGGCTATCAGTTTCTATTAATATTCTGTCATTTGGTGTTTGGCTAATCATTTCATCTGCATTTTTAGAGTTTTTAAATGTAATTGGCCCTGCAAAAGATAAATAAAATCCTAAGTCTATTGCTTGCTTTATTGCGTCTCCTTTTAAAGCACAACAATGAAATACCCCTTTTTTATCGACTTTTACTTGCTTTAGTACTTGTATTGTGTCTTCTTGTGCTTTCCTTGAATGTATTACAATTGGTAATTGCAATTCATTTGCTAATTCAATTTGCTTTATAAATGCAGTTTTTTGCAATTCTTTATTATCTTGATTCCAATGATAGTCTAATCCAATTTCTCCTATTGCAACTACTTTTTTGTTTTGTTTTGCAATTTTTTTGATTTCGTCTATCATTTTCCACAATTCTTCTTCTGTTTGTGGAATATCATTTGGAGAAATTCCTACTGTTGAATATATAAAATTATATTGATTTGCAAGTTCAGAAGCTTTGCTAGAACTTTCTACATTGTATCCTGCTGATACTAATTTTGTTATACCTGCATTTTTTATTTTTTGTATAATCTGTTCCCTGTCTTCATCAAACTTTTCGTCATCTAAATGACAATGGCTATCAAATAATTCCATTTTGCTATCATTCCTTTTTTATTGTTAAAATAAACCGTCCCTTACGACGGTTATTGTCAAAATGCTCCGTTCCAACGTCTACAACGACAATTTTTATTTTATTATTCCTACTACACTTGCCATTGCATAACTTTTGCAATGAGAAATACTTAAATCAATATTTTCTAAATTTTTTAATTTGTTTTTTGCAATTTTTACTTGTGGTTTTCCTTGATTGTTGTTGGAAATTTCAATGTCTTTCCAAGATATTGAATATTTATTTTCTAGTTGTTCTGAAATTGCTTTAAATACCGCTTCTTTTGCAGCAAATCTAGCTGCATAGTGTTGGTATTTTTGCATACCTTTACCTTCGCAATAGTCTATTTCACTTTGCGTATATACTCTATTTTTAAAAGTTTCCCCTGTTTTTTCGTCTTCTATGCTTTGTTTTATTCTTTCTATTTCGATAATGTCTGTCCCACAACAAATTTTCATGTTTTACCCCTTCTTGGGTGTTTTTTTGCCCCGTCCCAAAAAACACCTATTTGAAATATAGTATAAAATTTATGATATTTATGATTAATGAAATTATTAGTATTATCATAATAAATACTGTTGTTTTGTTTTCTTTTTCAAAGTTTAATTCTTTATATAGAATGTCATATTTGTTTTTTACTTGGTTGTATAAGAAGTCTAATTCAAATACTTCTTGGATTTTGTCATTTAGTAGTGTTCCTGTTTGGTCTTCTGTTATTTCTTGAATCCATAAGTTTTTTGTGAAGTCTACAAATTTTTTTCTGGCTGTTTTTACTTTAGCTGGATTTTTGAATTCTAATTCTATTTTTCTCATGTATATTTTTTTATATAGGTTTAGTATGTAGGTGTAAAAATATTGATTTTCATATTCTTCTGGCAGTATTGTATAGTTATTAATGTCTTCAGCTGATGAAAATAGTGTTATGGCTTGCTTGCTTAAGCCTATTTGCGCATATTTCCACCTCGTAAATGTTTCTATTTTTTCATATTTATAGTCTCTACTACTGTCTGCTGGTAATAGATTTGCATATTTTATAAATTGATATTTTATTTCATCAAAGTTTTGGTTATTGTTCCAAGCTTCTTGATTTACACATACATAGGAATATGTTAAAAATCTTTCTGTGTCTATGTTGAGTCTTGCGGCATCTGCGTTTAACCCAGTTATTTCGTAAATAAATTCTTGAAAGGTTTTTGTGTCTTCAAAGCTATCTGTTTGGATTCGTATATTATCATAGTTTTCTAAATTTATTAGTTCATTGTTTATGTCCCTAAATTTATAGTTGAAGTTTAAAACATTGTTGAAATTTTCGTCTTCTTCTACGTTTGTTTTTATTGCTAGAAAGCAAATTCCAGTAGAAAAGCATATAATTTCAATTTTGCTGATTTGAAAGAATATTCCATTTGCTTGTTCTATTTTTCCTGCTATGTCTTTTTTTAAGGTATATTCAAATATGTTACATGGATTTTTACAAAGCAGAGCTGCTCTTGTTTCTATTGGTAATTCTTCTAATTTTTTTATTTTTGTATTTCCATATCTAAAACTAGAGAATAAAAATTCTCTAGTCTTTGGCAAAAAATATTGGTATAGTTTTAAGTCTTTTTCTTTTTGGAAAATCTTTAATTTGCAATTTTTATCTCTTAATAATTTTAATATGTATTTTTGATATTTTCCTTCTTTTATTACAAAAGGATGTATAAAGTATGTATATTGATAGTTCGTCTTTAGTTCCATTTTTTACTCCTTCTTGGGTGTTTTTTTGCCCCGTCCCAAAAAACACCTTTTTATAATTGATTATAGTAATTCATGTTTAAATCTTTTCCTAAGTGCCATCTTCCAATAAAGTCGATTTTTAAGTAATCGTCTAAATTGTATATTGGCTCTTGTATTAGTGTTCCGTTTATATCAATTGCTCCCCATTTTCCGTCTTTTTTTACACTGGCATATCCAAAACTATTTTGTTCTGTTGCATCATCATATTTATAATCTACTACTACTTTTCCATCTTTGTCAACAAATCCATATTTTCCGTCTTTTTTGCTTTTAAATAAAGTATTGTTTGTAAAAATTTCTGATACCTTTTTTTCTTCAAATTTGAAGTTATAATATTTTTCTTCTTCACCTTGCCATAAGCTTAAATATCCTTTTGCATCATTTATTTCTGTTAGGATTCCAGATTGACGTATTTTGAATTCGCTGTCTATTATATCATTTGTATATTCTATGTTTTCTGCTATGTATATATCTGCTTTTTCATTATATGATATAGAGGCATAAGTAAAGTCTAATTTAACTTGATTTTGAATATCTATTATTCCATAGTTTCCTGTTTTTTGGGCAATTAACAATCCTGTTTTTGCTTCTTTTAAGTCTTCATATTGTGGCTCAATTATTACTTCTCCTGTGGATTTCATTACACCATATTTTCCATTTTGGGTGTATATTATTCCATTTTCTTTGTTTTTCATTATTGCTTTTATTTCGTCAAAGCCAGATGATAATATTTGATTTCCGTCTTTGTCAACTAAAATTTGCTTTCCGTTTTGTTTTACAACATACATATCATTTCCGTATATGTTTGTTATTTCATCATATTTTGCTTCTAACATGACTTGATTAGAATAATTTACAATTCCATATTTGCCGTCTTTTTTTACTTCTATTGCATTTTTTATTTCTGGTATTGCTGCAATTTCTTCATATTCACAAGGAATTAATTGCTTTCCTTCTAAATTTATTATTCCGTATTTTCCGTCTTTTTTTACTTTTAGTATGTCTTCTTCATACCATAGGTTGTTGCTTTTGTCTTTATTCGAAATTGCTTCAATTTGTTCATATTGCGTAAAAAGTTTTTCACTTTTACTATTTAATGCTTTTGTTTTGTATTCTCCTGTTTCGTAATTTACATCATAAACAAATAGAAATACATCTTTTTTACTGTCTGGAATTATTATCATTTCTTGATAAGAAGGAGCTATAATTTCATTGCCTGTAGTGTCCATTACACCCCATTTGTTGTCTTTATATATACTTACATATTCTTTACCTGCTATTACATTTCTTGAAGTAGTATTACTGTCTTTGTTTAAGATTCCTTTAAAAATGAATATAGACATAACAATAACGGCAATTGCTACAATAACTGCGATTACTTTTTTTATATTTAGCTTTGGTTCTTGTTCATATCTTTTTCCTTTACTCATTTGATTTTTTTGTCCTCCTTTTATACCTACAATATATCATAAATTGACTTTTGTTTCAAGTAAAATCTATAACATTATTAAAATATCACAAATGTGGAAGTAGGGACAGGCACCACGTTGACCTTTTGGTGGGAATGGGGACAGGCACCACGTTGACTTTTTTGTCAACGTGGTGCCTGTCCCCATTCCCACCAAAAGGTCAACCTGGTGCCTGTCCCTACTTCCACATAAATTTACATACCATTACACTCATGTCGTCTTTGATGTTTCCAAAGTTGTTGTCTATTGCTTCGTTTAAGACTAAGTTGGCAATTTTTCGTGTGTTGTTGGTTTCTATGTCTTCTAGTAAGTATTTAAGCCATAATTCTTTGTTTTTGTATTCTATGTTGGCGTCTAATATGCCATCTGAACACATTAATATTATATCTCCTGATTTTATGTCTTTATCAAATGTTTCTATTTGGTTTGCTTCTACCATTCCAGTTGGTAATGAGTTTGATTTTATTATTTGTATTTTTTTATCGTTTTTTATGTATGTTGGACATGCTCCACTTTTTATGAATTCAATGTTCCCTAAGTATAAATCGATTATTGCTATGTCTAATGTTGCAAATGTTTCTTCGTTTTGATTCATGATTGCTCTGTTTATTAGTTCTAGTGAAATATTTTTGTCAAATCCTGATAATAATAGATTTTCTAACATTTTGATTGCTTGTGTGCTACTTTTCTTTGCTTTTGTTCCTGTTCCCATTCCGTCACTTAGTGCGACTAGGTATTTTCCATCTTTTAGCCTAATGCTTAGCATTGAGTCCCCTGATACTTCACTTTTGTTTTTTGTGGTTTCTTCTGTTGCTATTGCCATAACGTATTTATCATCTGATAGTAGATTTACCTTTTTGCCTATGCTTGCTTCTTCATTTAATACAATTTTTTCTTCTAATATTTGTGTTGCTATTTTTTCAATGTCTTCGGTTTTGTTTCTGCCCAGGTTATCTTGTAAATATATTTCTATTATGTATCTTCCATCTTTTTTTATTGATATGTCTTGAATTTCAATTCCTTTTATTTTTAGCAATTCTGTTATTTGTCTTTCTTGTAGTTCATATTTTGAGCTTGTTTCTATTTCGTTTTCTATTCCTTTTGCCATTTTTTTGATTGCTTTTGATACACCATCTAATTGTTTTCCTATGTTTTTTTGATTTTCTTCTACTTTCTTTTTCCAAATAAAGTTGGATTTTGCTATTTTGTATGATATGTTGATGGTTCTGATTATTTGTGATATGTCATTTTCTAAGTGCTTGCTTATATCATTGTCGTCTAAGCCTACTATGTAACTATTACATTTTGCAAATATTTCTAATAGGTTTCTTCTTTCTATTTCTTGCTCGTCTAATAAAAATTTGAATATTTCATCTACTATTTTTCCGCTCTGTGTCTGCCATGTCATCATATAGCATATTTTCTTTATACGCTTCTAAGTTACTAAGTAATTCTGATATAAAGATTTGCTTGTTGCTATCATATGATGATTTTTCTACGTCATTATATGTTATTGCCATTTCTTTTATGGCATCTGATACATGGTTTAGATTTTCTACTACTTCTTTGCTTCTGTTTAATGCTCTATTTGGCATTATTGGCAATAATTTTGATTTTCCAATTAGTTCTTCTAATTCTATATTTATGTTGTTTGGTATAGCAAGTAATCCAATTGATGCTAATAGTATTTCTTTAAAATGTATTAGTTCTATAGTGTATCCATTAGAAACATATGCTAATATTACGTTTCCTAATGCAAAACCTACTATTACACCTATTTTTCCAAATCTATTTAAAATTCCTGCCATCATTCCTGAAATTGCATATGCTGCTATCATTATTGGCTCTGCTCCTGTTATGACGCCAATTGTTACACCTATTGTTACACCTGATGTTGTTCCAACTAATATTCCATGTTTCCAACCTAATATCATGACTATTAATATGCTTAAGATGTTTTTTACTCCAAAGCCTAATATATTAAAGTCCCCAAATGCCGCAAAGCCTATTGAAAGTATTAAACTTGCACCTATTAATTCTTCTATTGTAAAGGCTCTTTTTTCCCAAAATTCTTGTAATACAACTGTTGAGTTTACAAATATTTTATAAAATACTAGTCCTATAATTGCAAGTGTAATTCCAGATAGTATGTCATATATTGTAAAACCTGCTATTAGTAATTTTATTGCTTGTATGATTAAAATAGATAGAAAAATATTTTTTCCTATTTTTATTTTTTCGTTTCGTTCTTTGTCATTGTAAATTGGTTTGAAAATGAATAAACTTGCTATTAATACAAGTGCTGTTAAAAAATACCCTAGAGCTCCTCCTACACCATATTTTATAAAATTACCTATTAGTGAAATTATTACAATTCCTAATAATGGTATAGAAGATGCAAAACATGCACCTAGCATGCTGATACTAAAGATTGAATATTCTCCTCCTAAGCCTACCATAGATAGCATAAAAGAAAGTATATATATTACTATATTTTTTATGGAAAATACATTTGAAAGAATATTTATTTTGTTATTTTGTTTTTCTATTATATTTTGAAACATCCTTACCACCTCTTTCATTTTTATAGGTCTATTTTACTACTTGTCCTTCGTGGTTTTTGTCTTTTTTAGGTATCTATCCTAAAAAATTTTTTTGATTTTTTTATTTTTATTTGTTTTTATTTTTTTTATTTTATTACAGAATGCCGAAAAAAGCAATACAAATATCGAAAATTGTCAATTTAAAAGAGACATCTCTATTTTTTTAGAAATGTCTCTTTATTGTTATTTCTTTATGCATTATTTTTTTTAATGTATTTTTTTATTAGGATAATTCCAACACCTAATAGGCTGAGTGTGCTAATTGCTAGTAATATTACTGGTACATAGTTTAAGTTTTCTCCTGTTGGTGGTAATACTACTACACCTGCTGATTCACTATCATCTACTTCATGTTGTGATGAACCCGGTTCATAATTTCCTGGTGTGGCTACTATTGTTGATCCTCCTGTTTTTTCAATTTCAATAATTTCTGCGTTATTTGTTACATCAACTTCATTTGTTGCTATGTCAGATAATACTTTAGAAGTTATTAATGATATGTCGTATTTGTTTTCTCCTTCTTTTGGTGATAATTGTTTTTCTAATGTTGGTATATTAAGGATTTTTGTTCTTTGACTTAGTGTATCTTTTAACTTAGAATCCAATAATCCTTCTGGAATTAATTGGTCTTTATCTGTTGCTGAAATTAAGTAAGCTAAGTATTCACCAGAATCTGTACTAATACCATTATCTAAATAGTCTATAACATTTTTTGCACTTAGTTGTACTAATTCTTCATCATTCATTCCATGTCCAGCACCATATTTATAGAATTCTTCGTTTAAATATTCTAGTTCACTAATATTTTCTACTTCTAA
>CANQPY010000026.1 GCA_947625835.1 uncultured Clostridia bacterium
ATTTTCTTTATTTATAAATTTTTTAATTTTTTCTTTCATTCCATCTTCAAATCTAATATAAAATTTTGTTTCTATTTCTATAGGCTCTACAATAATTAATATATTAGATAAAAGATTTACTTCATCTTCTTTTTCTATATCTACATAAATTCCGCCATTAGCGTTCATAAGTTCTTTCAATAAATTATACATACTATAATTTATTATATATGTAAGATGCATTATATTTTTTTCATTATATAAATCTTCTAATAATTTTATTAATTCATCTTTTTTTAATGATGATTTTGGATATTCTCCTAAATATTCTAAAGCCTTTATTACTTTATTTTTTGTTACATTTATCATTTTATGCCCCTCTTTATTTCATACTATATTTCTTTTCATCTATAAAAATAAATATATTTTTAATATATCATAATTTAACAGAAATTACTACCTTTTTAACGTAAAAAATAAATTGAAAACAAAATCTATTACTATTCACAACTAAAAATACAAATATCCAAAATATTATAGACTGTGAACTGTGTCCAATTCTAATTTGTTTTCAACTTGCAAAACAGCTATTTATCTAGCTTTTATTATATTTTCAAAAGAGTGTCATCAGTGTCAATGGAATATGGTTTCCTACAATATGACCATCTTTTATCATTTGTTCTACTAGTTTTGGGTTCGTATTTATATAGTGTGCTGTAATAAAAAATGTTGCTTTTACTTTATTTTCTTTTAAAGTTTTTAAAATTTTTTCAGTATATCCTGCCTCATATCCTTCATCAAATGTTAAGTAAATATTGTTTTTGTCCTTATTTCCTAAACAAATTCCATTATTTGTGTCTAATATTTTTTTATTAGAATTTCCAACATCTGGTTGTTCATGATTATTATTTCTTTTTATTCCCCACCCTATTTTTTGATTGCTTACTACACTTGTAGCACTTGTTTCTACACTTTTTTGGCTCTCATTCATTGAAATGATGCTTAAAGAAAAAATTGCAATTGTTAAAATTCCTAAAATCTTATAATTTATTTTTTGCATTTTATCACTCCTTGATTATTTTTTTATATTACATATATATTTTTAGAAATTAAAAGATATGAAAAAAATGAATGCCATTATAATTTGACATTCACCCAAAATATTGTATCCATGGATTATCTTCATCTAAATCTGTTGGATCCCATTTTTTTAAATTATCTGGATAATTGGATATTTTTTTTGCAGAAGGTTTTCCTAATGGTCCTTCATCAGGACTTGCATAAAATTCTACTTTACTTCCATTTAAGCAATTATCATAAATCCATTTTGCATCTTCTACTGTTAGTCTTACACATCCCAAAGATGCTTTAGTTCCTAATTTATCATATTCCCAATATTCCAAGCTTGATGGGTCACCCATTTTTAGATATGGCACAGAATGAAATAAAATATTTCCTGTTATTTTTGTAACATATTGACCATATACATTTCCTTGAAGTGCACCCCATTTCCATCTTTTTGGAATTGAATACACTCCTGATGTTGGAGTTGCTGTGCCAGTAGAACAAATCATTGCTTTTACAGGTTTTGTATAATTTCCTTGTTCATCTTTTGAATAAATAGTAACAACTTGTGCTTCGTAATTTACTTTTATATAATATAAATCTGGTCCTAAAATAATATTATTTGTTTCTGGTATACTATTTTCTAGTGGAACAACCATTATTTCTTTGTTTTCTTTTTGCTCAAGCATTATATTATTTACTTCTCTTGCTGAAGTTGCTAGTGTATCTATTTTTATTTCAAAAGAATGTAAATAAAATAAACTCCATATTATTAAAAAGGCGAGTAAAATACTTATAATAATAACTGTAATTTTTTGTTTCATTTATTCTCTCCTTATTCTTTATTCAATTTTATTATATACTTTTTAATTGACCTTGTCCACTATTTTTCTATTTTTCTTCTATAGCTTCTGCTTGTTCTTTTGAAATTTGCTTCCAATTTTCTTGTATATATATTTCATCATGTAAATCAATGTCCTTATATTTTCTAGTCAAGCTTTTATATTGATTTTCATCAATTGTTTTGGTATCAAGTAATAATTGCATAAATTCTATATCATTTAATGTTGATAAATATTTTGCTCCCATTTCTAAGGCAATTCTTTTATACATGCCTAAATACAAATGACTTCTCTTAGATACATCTTTTATATTTTGCATAATTATTTGAACATCTTGCTCTTTTTGTTCTTCTGTATAATTTGATATGTCTTTATCTTTATAATAGTTAATATAAGATTGTATTCTTTCATCTCTATGCTTAAAATCTTTTGATATTATAAAAGATTCCTTCTTTTGTATAATTTCTCTTGCTTTTTCTTGTTCATCTATAATACTTTGCTTTGTTGCTTCTTCTACTATTTGTTTAGTATATTCAAAGTCTTCTTGATTAGTATTACAAGTATATTGTATAAAGCCTTCAAAATTTGTACCTCTATATTTTTCAATTAAATTTTGTCTTTCTTCTTTTGAAAATTCGCCATTTTGCAATTTAGATATTATCTTTTCTTCTAATACAATTTTTCCAAATTGATTCATTAATTGTCTTATAGCTTTAGGATATATTTCATTGTCTTCTTTTAATACTGTATAATTTACAATTTGTCTATTGTTTATGTTTCGTAACTCATGTAACAATTTTGATGTTTCATCTGACATTTTTATTAAAGAGCCTGTACTATTTTCTATAACATCATTAATAAAGACTGTTTGCAATTTTCTTGCAATTTTTTCATACTGATTTGCTAATTTGCATTCTTCTATTTCACTATTGGTAATTCCAAGTTGATTTAAAACTACTTTATATTCTTCATTTAATTCAGTAATAAATCCTTCCTTTAAGCCATCTAACATATCATAAGGAATATAAGATATTTTATCACATAATCGCATTAAAGCTGCTTCTGGTGTTGCAGGCATAACAGTTTTGTCAAATCCTTTTTTAGTATGGCAATATAAATTTTCTCTTTTAAAATCTGCTTCTGTTTTGCTGAAATCTGCTATATATTCTGACTCTGACTTTTCACCATTATGTGAGTTAATTCCTTCCATAATAAGCCATAAGCTTTTTTTTATTCGTTGCAATTTTTCGTCTAGAATGTCAGGATGACTTTGTTTTATTATATCAATAATTTCATCATAAACTTTATTTGTGTAAATTAATTCTCGTGGTCCTAGGGCATTATGACAATAGTATCCAATTCCATAGTCTTCTTTTACATTAGATAGCCACCATTCTCCACTATGCCCTGAAAAAGTATGACCAATATCATGATTTCGTGCCATAATTTCTACTATTTCACAGTTTATTCCCACTTCTTTTTTAGCATATTGCTTTTTGTTTATCCCTTTTGCTATTCTTACAGCAACATTTGCTAAGTTTTGCTGATGAGTTTTTCTGTTGGTTGTTTCTTGATTTGATTTTCTAATTCCTTTTACCATCATAGTTTCTTCTGTACTTTTTCTATTGTAGTCATCAATAACTGCACTGATTTCTGAGCTATATTCTTCTAATTCTTGCATACTTATTTTTTTTTGCAATCTACCTAATGCTTCTTTAATTTCACTTGAATAAATTGCCACTCTTTTTATAGGAATTCTTTTGATATTTTCTTTATATTTTTTTTCCATATCATACCTACCCTTTATATTTTTTGCCACTAAAGTTTATTTTATCATATTTGCATAAAAGTGTAAATATTTTATAAAAATATTGATTCTTTTTTTTTTGTATATTATAATGTGTTTGAAAGTGAGGTTTTTATGGAAAAAGAAAAAGTATTTATTTCTCATGGAGACTTGATTTTAGATAAAATATATGATGATAATTTGAATTTACTAAAACAAGATGGCGGTGGTTGTAATTGGAATGATTTATACAATTTATCTATCATGGGTGAAACATGTTATGCTATAGGTTCAAGGGGAAATGATGAAGAAGGAAATTTAGCTATTCAATCACTAAAAAATGCTAATATTAATACTGATTATGTTATAACAGAAAATAAATCTACAAATATTATGAACATTATTATCCCAAATCGTGAGTTAGGAGATAACTCTATACTACATTCTTGGTACTCACCAGTAACAAATAAATATACAATGAATTTTTCTGAATCACTTCCAACTGAATTACCAAAAGAGTTAGAAAATAAAGAATTATATATTATTTTAGATAAATTCTTACCAGTTAATTTAAAATTTATTCAAAGTATAAATGCAGATTGTAAAATTTGTTTAGATGTAGGACATATTCGTTTTTTTGAGCATTTTACAAGACAATATTTATCTTCATTTTTTAGTATGGCTAATTTAGTTCAAATGAATGAAAATGTAACTGATTTACTATTTGATCGTTTTCAAGTAAAAGATGAATTAGAATTTTTTAAATTATTTAACTTTGATTTGCTTGTATTAACTAAAGGAAAAAAAGGTGCTAAATTTATTTTTAAAGAAAATAATGACATTAAAGTTATTGATAAATCGCCAGAAATAATTGTAAAAGTTGTTGATTCTTCTGGTGCTGGAGATGCTTTTTTCTCCACTGTGATTAGGCAATATGCTTATTGTGAAAATATTGATACAAATTTTGTTAACCAGACTTTTAATCTTGCAAATCAAGCATCACGAAATGTTATTTTGCAACTTGGAAGTCGTATAATAAAATAAATAAGGAGGATATTATATGAATAAAACAATTGATGTTTCTATTATTATGGGAAGTGATTCTGATCTACCAGTTATGAAGGATTGTGCTAAATTTCTAGACCAAATGGGAATTTCTTACGAAATAAAAATTCTTTCTGTTCATCGTACACCAGAAAAAGCGACTGAATATGCACAAGCTTTAAAAGAAAGCAATGTAAAAGTAGTAATTGCTGGTGCTGGTGGTGCTGCTCACCTTCCTGGTGTTTTTGCAGCAATGTTACCAACTGTTCCAGTTATTGGTGTTCCAATACATACAAAAACTTTAAATGGTGTTGATTCTTTATATTCCATTGTTCAAATGCCTTCTGGCATACCAGTTGCAACTGTTGCAATTAATGGCGCAAAAAATGCTGCAATCCTTGCAACTTCTATTTTAGCAGTTGGAAATGAAGAAATAAAAAATAAATTATCTGAATTTAAAAATTCTTTAAAAGATGCAGTCTCAGAAAAAGATGAAAAATTACAACAACTTGGATTAGATAAGTACTTAGATAATATGAAATAATTTAATTAAAAAGGTGGTTTTAAAATGAAAAAATTAAGTAGTGGTAAAGTTCGTGAAATTTATGAAGTTGATAACGATAAACTTTTGCTTGTAGTTTCTGACAGAATTTCTGCATTTGATTATATCTTACCAAGTCTTGTACCAGATAAAGGAAAAATCTTAAATCAAATATCAGCATTTTGGTTTGATTTTGTAAAAGATATTATTCCAAATCATGTAATTTCTACAAATACAAAAGATTTTCCTTCTGAGTTTCAATTACCTGAATTTGAAGGTAGAAGTATGTTAGTAAAAAAATTAAAAATGATTCCTGTTGAATGTATCGTAAGGGGTTATATTACAGGTTCTGGTTGGAAAAGCTATAAAGAAAGTGGTAGTGTTTGTGGTATTACTCTTCCAGAAGGCTTACAAGAATCTGAAAAATTACCTGAACCAATTTTTACACCAACAACAAAAGCAGCTGAAGGACATGACGAAAATATTTCTTTTGAAGAAGTGTGTAATTTAATTGGTGAAGATTTAGCTAAAGCTTTGAGAGAAAAAACAATAGAAATTTATAAAAAATGTGCTGACTATGCAAGAACAAAAGGTGTAATTATAGCTGATACAAAATTTGAATTTGGTATAGATGAAAATGGAAATTTAGTCCTTGCAGATGAAGTCTTAACTCCAGATTCTAGCAGATTTTGGCCAGCAGATGATTATGAAATAGGTAAAAGTCAGAAAAGTTTTGATAAACAATATATGCGTGATTGGATAAAGTCTACTGGTTATAATCCAGAGTCTGGAAATCCTATTCCAGAAGATGTTATCAAAACAACTTCTGATAAGTACAAAGAAGCTTATAAATTAATTACAGGCAAAGATTTTATATCTTAAAAAAAAAGAAACTGCAAATATGCAGTTTTTTTTTACATTTTTATTTCTTCAAAACGATCTTTGTTAATTTCTTTTGGCACATCAATTGGATAATTATGTGTAAAACATCCGTTGCAAAAGTCATCTATTTTGCAGTCTTTAGTAATTTTTCTTAAACTTTCTAAACTTAGATATTCTAAAGTATCTGCCCCTATCTCTTTTCTTATTTCTTCTACAGTTTTTCCATTTGCAATTAAATTTTCTTTTTTATCAATATCTGTTCCAAAATAGCAAATATCAACAAATGGTGGAGCTGCAATTCTAATATGTACTTCTTTTGCTCCAGCATCTTTTAATGTTTTAGTAATTTTTGTTAAAGTGTTTCCTCTTACAATTGAGTCATCCACTAATACAATTTTTTTACCTTTTACTGTGTGATGTAATGGATTTAATTTAAGATTAATTAATTTTTTTCTTTTATTTTGTGTGTTTTGTATAAATGTCCTTCCTACATATTTATTTTTTATAAATACAATATCATATGGAATTTTTGATTCTTTTGAATATCCAAGTGCTGCATCAATACCTGAATCTGGAACACCTGCTACAATATCTGCATCAACTGGCATTTGTTTTGCTAAACATCTTCCTGCATTTTCTCTAAAAATATGCACATTTATTCCATCTATTGTGGAATCTGGTCTGGCAAAATAAATATATTCAAAAACACATAATCCCTTTTTTTCATTTGGTAAAAATCTATCACTTATAACTTTATTATTAGTTACAGTTACTACTTCTCCTGGCTCAATATCACGGTCAAATTTTGCCCCTGTAATATCCAATGCACAACTTTCTGAAGCAAATATTATATCTCCATTATCAGTATGTCCCATGCAAAGTGGTCTAAATCCTTGTGGATCTCTTACTGCAATTAATTTTTGAGGTGATAAAATTAAAAGTGAATATGCTCCTTTTATAATTTTCATAGTATTTTTTATTGCTTGTTCAATAGAATCTGTTTTTAATCTTTCTCTTACAATAATATGACAAATAATTTCTGTGTCACTAGTAGTTGTAAAAATTGCTCCTTGGTCTTCTAATTTTCGCTTTAATTCTACTGCATTTGTTAAATTTCCATTGTGTACTACTGCTAAGTTTCCTTTTTTATGTTTTACAACTATTGGTTGTGCATTTTCTTTTTTGCTTACACCTGTTGTAGAATAGCGAACATGACCTATTGCCATTTTTCCTTCTGGCATAGCACTTTGTACTTCTTTTGTAAAAACTTCTGATACTAATCCTACATCTTTATGAAAATGAATTATTCCATTTGAATTAATTGCAACACCACAGCTTTCTTCTCCTCTATGTTGCAAGCCAGATAAACCTACACAAACTTGTCCAATTAATTCTTCTTTTTCTTCTTTTGTATAAATTCCATATACTCCACATTCTTCTTTTAATTTGTTAAACATTTTATACAATCCCTTTCTATTTTTGTCCAATTGACTTTACTTTATTTTCGTGTTAAACTACATCTATAGTAATTATTGGAGGTATTTTTTATGTATCATTTAGTTGTTTTTGCGTCTGGCAATGGTTCTACATTGCAAGCAATTATTGATAGTATTGGCAATAAAGAATTAGTTGCTAAAATTGAATTAGTTGTTTCAAACAATTCAAATAGTTATGCGCTAGAACGTGCAAAACTTGCAAATATTCCAACTTATATTATCCAAAGTAAAGATTTTAACAAGATAGATTTAGAATTATCAAAAGTACTTTCTAATTATTCTATCAATTTAATTGTTCTTGCTCGGATATTTAAAGATGATTGGTCCTAAATTAATTGAAAATTATACTATTATTAATACTCACCCTTCTTTACTTCCAAAATTTCGGAGGCAAAGGAATGCATGGCATGAATGTACATGAAGCAGTAATTAACGCAAAAGAAACTTATAGTGGTGCAACTGTACATTTCGTAAATAGTGAATATGATAAAGGTTCTATTATTAGCCAAACAAAAGTAGAAGTTCTTCCATCAGATACCGCAAAAACTTTATCAGATAAAGTGCAAGCAGCTGAAAAAATACAATTAATCAAGGTTTTAAAAGATTTTACACAAAATAACGCATTTTAATTTCTTTAATGCTCGTAAATTTCTCCTATGTCTGTTCTATAGTCTAGTTTGGCATCTATATTATTTTTCATTGCACCATATACTTTTTCTTTTGCCTGTGTCAATGTTGTGCCTGTCCCCATAACCGCAAATAATCTTGAAACTCCAACTGACATGTAATTTCCGTTTTCTAGTTGTTTTGTGCTTGCAAAATAAATTTTACTTCCATTTTTTTTGATATTTTCTACGTTTAAAGAAAATTCGCATGGTTCTGCTTTTTTTATTGCATATTCTGGGCTTACTACATATACTGTAAAAGTGCATTGGCTTTTGAATTTACAGTTTTCTTCACTTAAGTTTTGGTTCCATATATGCTCCATTATTTTAGTAAATGGTGTTTCTAATGAATTTAGCACATTGATTGCTTCTGGGTCGCCAAATCTGGCATTGAATTCTATGAATTTTATTCTTTGTTTGCATTTGAAAAATCCACCATATATTACACCAGTAAATTCTAAATTGTCTTTATTTACATATTGAATGGCATCTTTTATTAGTTTACTACATTTATTTATATCTTCTTGCTCTAAAAATGGTAATCTTCCATTTTCAAAGCTAAGACATCCCATTCCCCCTGTTCCTGGTCCTTTGTCTTGGTTAAATCTATATGGATAGTCAAATGTAGTTGGTGTTACTACAATGTTTTTTCCATCTGTTAATGCCATTACTGTAAATTCTCTGCCTTCTATTTTGTCTTGAATAATTACTTTTCCATCGGCTTCTAAACAACTTTTAGCATAGTCATATCCTTCTTGTTTTCCTTTAAAATGGATTCCTCCTACTTTTACACCTTTTCCTCCAGTTAAACCTTCTGGTTTTATGACAAAAGTGTCGTGTTGATAATTTTCCATTACTCTATCTAGCTCTTCTAAGCTTGTAACACATTCGTTTTTAATAATCATTTCAGGTGCTAATTTTTCTACAACTTCTAGTGCATAAGTTTTACTCCATTCTAGCTTTGCTCCTTTTGAAGTTGGTCCAAAAGTTTTTAAACCTAAGCTTTTTGCTAAGTCAATTAATCCGTCTTGAAGTAAATTATCTTGGCTTACAACACATGCTTCTATTTTTTCTTCTTGTATAAATTTCTTTACTAATTCTTTATTAAATGCATCACCTATAATATACTTTCCATTTGATTTTTTTACCGCTTCTACAATTGATGGATTTTCATATGGTAATATTGCATATAAGCTATAGTCTTGGCTAATTTGCTCTGCTAAAACCGCTTCACGGCCACCATGTCCTAACAATAAACACCTCATAATTTTACTTCCTTCCTTTTATACATTGACTTCTACATTTAAATCTTTTATTAAATTACTATATTTATCTATTACAGGATTTACTCGTTCTTCTATAAAGTCTTCTACTTGTTTTGGTGCTCTACCACATAAATTGTTTGGATTTAGAGCTTTTATAATTTCTTCTTTGGTAAGTCCAAATGTACTATCATTGGCAATTCTATCTACTAAGTCATTTGGTTTTCCAAATTCTTTTACTTGTTTTCCGGCTTCCATAGAATAAACTCTTATTTTTTCATGTAATTCTTGTCTATCTCCACCTTTTAATACTGCATTCATTAAAATTTCTTCTGTTGCCATAAAGCTAAGTTCTTGCATCATATTTGTTTTAATTACATTTTCGTAGACAACAATGTTTTGAGAAATATTAGCATATAAAATAAGAATAGCATCTACTGCTAAAAAGCTCTCTGGTACACAAATTCTTTTATTTGCAGAATCATCTAAAGTTCTTTCTAACCATTGTGTTGCAGCAGTTATGCTTGGATCCATACTTAGTGTTATTACATGCCTTGAAAGGGAATTTATTCTTTCACTTCTCATTGGATTTCTCTTATATGCCATTGCAGATGAGCCAATTTGACCCTTTTCAAATGGTTCTTCTAATTCTTTTTCATGTTGTAATAATCTCATGTCATTTGCAAATTTTGAACAACTTTGTGCAATTTGTGATAATAAGCTTAATACTCTTGCATCTAATTTTCTGGTATAAGTTTGTCCGAGAAACTAAGTATACTTTATCAAATCCCATTTTTTCTGCAATTTTGCCATCTATTTGTTTTACTTTGTTTTCGTCTTTAAATAATTTCATAAAACTTTCTTGAGTTCCTGTTGTTCCTTTACAACCTAATAATTTCATATGGCTTTCTACAAATTCTAATTCTTCTAAATCTTCTAATAAATCTTGAATCCATAAAGTCGCTCTTTTTCCTACTGTTGTTAATTGTGCTGGTTGAAAATGAGTATAACCTAGGCAAGCAACATCTTTATAATCTATTGCAAATTTTTTAAGATTTGATATAACCAAAATTAACTTCTGCTTTATTAATTTTAAGGCTTCACTCATTAATATAACATCTGTATTATCTGTTACATAACAAGAAGTTGCACCTAAGTGAATAATTGGTTTTGCTTTTGGACATT
This sequence comes from uncultured Clostridia bacterium, assembly GCA_947625835.1. Taxonomy (GTDB): domain Bacteria; phylum Bacillota; class Clostridia; order TANB77; family CAG-508; genus CAG-269. The sequence goes on from CANQPY010000026.1 coordinate 10,748, forward strand.
TTAAACCAAATTCATATACATGTGCCATAACATCATGTCTACATTCTTTTTCTCTTTTGCTTACTATGTCGTAATCTATATTGTTTATGTTTTCTTTCATTTCTTTTATTTGTTCTTCTGTAATGTCTATTCCTAATTCCTTTTCTGTTTCTGCAAGTGCTACCCATAGTTTTCTCCAAGTAGAATATTTACTGTCACTTGACCATATGTAATTCATTTCTTTACTTGCATATCTTCCAGAAAGTGGTGTTATGTATATATCATTTTCCATTATTTAAAACATTCCTTTCGTTAATTTCTTTTATATTTTATTTTTTATAATTTATTAATAATTTTATTTGTGACAATTCGGGGGGACCAACAAGGTACAGTCTGTTTTTTACAGACTGTCCGATGTTGGGAGTCACAAATACAAATTATTAATCAATTATAAAAATTTAACTATACAAAGTAATTTTATTTAAAGTATTCAATTCCTGCTTCGAAGATTTTTTGGTCTTTTCTTCCTGGAATATTTTTTACTATTTCACGATAGCTTCTCTCAGAATGTCCCATTTTTCCAAGAATTCTACCATCTGGGCTTGTAATGCCCTCTATACTATCAATAGAGCCGTTTGGATTATAGTTAATGTCATAAGTTGCATTTCCATTTAAATCAACATATTGTGTAGCAATTTGTCCGTTTTCAATTAATTGTTTTTCTAATTCTTTATTTATTATAAATCTTCCTTCGCCATGAGAAATTGGAATAGTAAATTCTTCTCCTAATTCTACTTTACTAAACCATGGTGACATTTTAGATACTACTTTAGTTTGTACCATTCTAGACATATGTCTTCCAATAGTATTAAATGTTAGTGTAGGTGAATTTTCATCCATTTGTCTAATTTCTCCATATGGTACTAATCCTAATTTAACAAGTGCTTGGAAACCATTACATATTCCTAAAATCAATCCATCTTGTTCATATAAATGCTTATTGATTAAGTCTTTTAGTTTTGGATTTCTAAATACAGATGCAATAAATTTACCTGAACCTTCTGGCTCATCTCCACTACTAAATCCACCTGGTATCATAATAATTTGCGCTTCTTCTATTTCTTTTGCAAATAAGTCAATAGATTCTTGTATATTTTCTGGTCTTAGGTTTTTAAATACTACTTCATGTGTAATTCCACCTGCATCTTCAAATGCTTTTGCAACATCATATTCACAGTTAGTTCCCGGAAATACTGGAATAAATACTCTTGGTTTTGCATATTGTATTTTTCTTGTTAATGTACAAGGCTTATTGCTTAGTATATTTTGAGCTTTGTTTTCTTCTTGTTCTACTCTAGTTGGAAATACTTTTTCCAATGGTTGTTCCCATTTTTCAATCAAATCATTTAAATCTAAAGACAATTTACTATTTACTATAATTCTTTCTTCTTTTATTGTATTTCCGAATATGTTTTAATTCTTTTACTTCTACATTATCTTTTAATTCAATAATGAAAGAGCCATAATATGGATAGAATAAATCAATATCACTATTTTTTATTTCAAAACCTATTTTATTTCCAATACAACTTTTGGTAATTACATCTGCTATTCCACCATGTGTAATGGTACTTACTGATAATACTTTTTCATCTTTAATTAATTTATGAATTATTTCATAATTTTCTTTTAAATTATCAAAATCTAATATATCATCTTGTCCCATTTTTGTTTCTAAAAACATTACTTTTGAGTTTTGCTTTTTAAATTCATTAGAAACAACTTTTGTAGTATCTGTTTCGCCAATACAGAAAGATACTAATGTTGGAGGTACATCTAATTCATTATAAGAACCTGACATACTATCTTTTCCTCCAATTGCTGCTATTTTTAATTGCTTTTGTACATAGTATGCACCAAGTAATGCAACAAATGGTTTTCCCCATCTTGTTGGTTCTTCTCTTAATTTTTCGAAATATTCTTGTAATGTTAAATATGCTTTTTTGTAGTCCCCACCAATTGCTACATATTTTGAAACAGATTCTATAATAGCATATACTGCTCCATGGAAAGGGCTTAAACTTGCTAAATATGGATTATATCCATAAGTCATAATTGTTCCACTATTAGTATATCCTTTTAATGTTGGAATTCTTGCCACCATACCTTGAGAAGGTGTTAATTGATATTTTCCTCCAAATGGCATTAGTACACTTCCTGCACCTATACTACTATCAAAACGTTCTACTAAGCCTTTTTGAGAACAACAATTTAAACTACTTATTGTTTCTTCCCATTTTGTTTTAATGTCTTCTACTTTTTCTTTTTTAAAATAAGATTTTTCTTCTTCTGGCTTTGTTACTTCTACTTTTGCATTTTTTACATCACCATTTGTGTTTAAGAATTCTCTTGAAAGGTCAACAATTAATTTTCCTCTCCAATACATTTTTACTCTTTCTTCTTCAACTACATCTGCTACTACTGTTGCCTCTAAATTTTCTTTTTCTGCATATGCAATCATTTTATCTACATCTTCTTTTGCTACAACTACTGCCATTCTTTCTTGAGATTCTGATATTGCAAGTTCTGTTCCATCTAACCCTTCATATTTTTTTGGTACTTTATCCAAATTTATTACTAATCCATCTGCTAACTCTCCAATTGCAACAGAAACTCCACCTGCTCCAAAGTCATTACATCTTTTAATTAATTTGGTTACTTCTTCATTTCTAAATAATCTTTGTACTTTTCTTTCTTCTGGTGCATTTCCTTTTTGAACCTCTGCACCACAAGTTGTTAAAGATTGACTATTATGCGCTTTAGAAGAACCTGTTGCACCTCCTAAACCATCTCTACCTGTTCTTCCTCCAAGTAAAATTACTTTGTCTCCTGGAATTGGTGTTTTTCTTACTACATTTTTGCTTGGTGCTGCTCCTACTAATGCTCCTATTTCTAATCGTTTTGCCACATATCCTTCATGGTAAATTTCTGCTACTTGTCCGTGTTGCTAGACCAATTTGATTTCCATAAGAACTATATCCTCTTGCTGCTTCATTTGTTAATTTTCTTTGTGGCAATTTATTAGGAAGTGTTTCTTCTACAGATTTTCTTGGATCTCCACAACCTGTTACTCTCATTGCTTGATATACATATACTCTACCAGATAATGGATCACGAATTGCTCCACCTAAACATGTTGCTGCTCCACCAAATGGCTCAATTTCTGTTGGGTGATTATGAGTTTCGTTTTTAAACATTATTAAATATTCTTCTGGCTTTCCATCTACTAAAATTTCTGCTTTTATGCTACAAGCATTAATTTCTTCTGATTCATCTAATTCTTTTAAGTATCCTTCTTTTTTTAATTCTTTTGCTGCAATTGTTGCAATATCCATTAAGCAAATATCTTTTGCTTTTCTATTTTCAGAAACAATGTCTCTTGCTTTTAAATAATCTTCATATACTCTTTTCAATAAATCCCATTTGATATCTAATACTTCTAGCTTTGTTAGGAAAGTTGTATGTCTACAATGGTCTGACCAATATGTATCAATCATTTTCATTTCTGTAATTGTTGGATCTCTTTTTTCAACATCTCTAAAATAGTTTTGGCAAAATTGTAAATCAGCAAAGTCCATAGCAAATCCATATTTTTGGTAAAATTTTTCAGAATCTTGTTTTGTCATTTTTATAAATCCATCTATAACTGCTACATCTTCTGGCATTTCTAATTTTTGTTCTAATGTTTCTGGTTTTTCTAATGAACATTCTCTAGAATCAACTTTGTTAATCATATAATTTTTAATTTTTTCTACTTCTTGTTTGCTAACATTTCCTTTTAGTATATATATTTTTGCAGATTTCGCACTTGGTCTATTTCCACCTGCTAAAATTTGTAAACATTCTTCTAATGCTTGTGCTCTTTGGTCAAATTGACCTGGTAAAAACTCAACCCCAAATATTTTGTCTTCTTTATTAAAAGGATATTTTTCTACATAATATTCATCTACTTGTGGTTCTGAAAAAACAGTTGTCTTTGCTTCTTCAAAGGTTTCTTCTGTAATGTTTTCTACATCATAACGATTTAAAATTATAACATCTTGTAATGATATTATTCTCAAATTTTCTTTTATATCATTTAATAATTCTTTTGCTTCTACATTAAATCCATCTTTCTTTTTTACATAAATTCTTTTTACCATTTTATTTCCTCCACAATTATTTTTATTATTCAATTATAATTTCTTTATTTCCTTTTATTACTTCACCTATTTTGTATGCTTTTTCTCCGTGTTGTTCCAAAATTTCAATTGCTTTATTACTATCTTCTTTTTTCACAATTATTGCCATACCAATTCCCATATTAAAGGTATTATACATATCCCTTTCTGGAATCTCACCTACTTTTTGTATTAATTTAAAGATTGGTAAAACTGGATATGAATCTTTTTTGATTTTTAGTGAAACGCCATCTTTTAACATTCTTGGCATATTTTCGTAAAATCCTCCACCTGTAATATGAGATATTCCTTTTACTGTTATATTTTTTATTAATTCTAATACTGGTTTTACATAGATTTTTGTAGGTGTCAATAAGCTTTCTCCTAATGTCATTTTTAAACTTTCTTCATATTTATTAACTGTTTGTTCATTTATATTGAATATTTTTCTAACAAGTGAAAAACCATTTGAATGAACTCCAGATGAACTGATTCCAATTACTACATCTCCTATTTCTATGGATTCATTATTTATGATTTTACTTTTATCTACTACACCTACAGCAAATCCTGCTAAGTCATATTCTCCTTCTTTATAAAATCCTGGCATTTCTGCTGTTTCTCCTCCAATTAGACTACATCCTGCCATTTTGCAACCTTGTGCAACTCCTTTTACAATTGTTGCAACAACTTCTGGAACATTTTTTCCAAGTGCCATATAATCTAGAAAGAATAAGGGTTTTGCTCCACAACATATAATGTCATTTACACACATTGCTACACAATCTTGCCCAATTGTATTATGTTTATCCATTAAAAAAGCCAATTTTAATTTGGTACCTACACCATCTGTACCAGAAACTAAAATTGGTTCTTTTATCTCTTTTGTATCTGCTAATAGTGAATATAATCCACCAAATCCACCTAAATCTGATACAACATTATTGTCGTAAGTGGCTCTTACGGCTTCTTTCATTAGTTCTACCGATTTGTATCCAGCTGTTACATCTACCCCTGCTTTTTTATAGCTTTCACTAAAACTTTTTTCCATGTTTCTCCTCCTTATTTTTCATGTCCTCATTATATAATATCTTTCTCTTTTGTTCAACATTTTTTTACTTCTTTTTTACTTTTATTTTTTTATCCATTTTATTGTCTTTTTTTATTTTACTTGTATTTTTAGCTTCAAACCTAAGTAATATGAATTATTTGTTACTGTTCAGACTAAAATCAATTATATATAAAAGTTCAATATATTTTTATTTATAACTCCCAGCCACATAACAGACTATAATAAAAAGCTTTTATAATATTTTTTATAAATGCGTAAGCAACCAAACGAAGCAAAGCGAAGTGCGATTGGAGCAACTTACATTTAATTTTTTTATTTACGGAAGTTGCGACACACAAAATTTATAAAAAATATTATAAAAGCTTTTTAACAGTCTGTAATTTGCTGGTCCCCACGATTTGTTATAAATAAAAAATATATTGAACTTTTTATAGCAAGCAAGTTAAAGTCTGAACAGTAACAATTATTTTATTAAATTGGATAATTTTGTAAATTCCTATTGACAAGTTTTAATTTTTAGATTATAGTGTTAATGCAACTGGAAAATTAAGGAAATTTGACAAATTTTGTAAAATTTATTTATAATATGTTTTTTAAGGAGCTTTATATGTTAAACTTTGTACTTTGTGATGACAATTTAGCTATTGCAGATAAATTAGAAAAAATTTTAGAAACAATATTTTCAAAAAATAAATATGATGGAAAAGTAGTATTTAAATCTGATAATCCAAACGATATTTTACAATATGTTGATTTGAATGATGTAGATGTATTAATGTTAGATATCAATTTAAAATCAAATAAAAGTGGACTTGATTTAGCAGAAGAAGTAAGAAAAAAGAAGAAAAATGCTTACATTATTTTTACAACTGGTCATTTAGAATATGCTATGATGGCATATAAATATAAAACTTTTGATTATTTACCAAAGCCAATTACTCCTGATAGATTAGAAATTACAATAAATAGATTATTTGAAGATGCCAATGCAATAAATAAAACATATTTAAAAATTGATAATAAAAACACTCTTATTGATGAAAATGAAATTGAATATATAAAAAGAGATGGTATGAAATTAGTTTTTCATACTTCTAATTGTGATTATGACATTTATAGTTCTTTTAACAAATTTCAAGATAAATTGCCAGATACATATATAAGATGTCATAAATCTTATATTGCTAATTTGAATCAAATTAAGGAAGTTGAGCCTAGTTCTAGTACAATAACTTTTAAAGATAACAATACTTGTGGAATTGGTCCAAAATACAAAAAAGAATTCATGGAGGTTCTAAAAAATTATGGGATTTTTTAATAAAGTTTGGAATGTATTAACATTTCATAGCTTATTTAATACTAAAATTATTGCATTGCCTTGCATTTTCATAGAAACTTATATTGGTATGATTTTATTTTTATCAGTATTAAATATTAAAACAAATAAAAAAAGTAAAATTTTATATTTATTAGTTCAATCTGTTATAGGTGTTATTTGTAACTTTTTTATGCCTAACTATTTATTTATAATAATTAATTATTTATCAGCTTTTTTACTTATTATGATAATATTTAAGCAAGAACTGTTTAAAGCCATTGTAGCTATTATCTTCCCTATTTTTCTATTTGGAATAGCTACTACTTTAATATTAAATCCTTATCTTACCTTATTTAATATTACAGTAAATGAATTATATAATATTCCTATTTATAACTTGGGATATTTATTATTTTCTTACTTAATTGATTTAATTATAATTTTTGTTTTAAAAGCCAAATCTTTAAAATTTAATATATTAGAAAATATTGATAATAAAAATAAAAAAATTATTATAACTAATTCTATTTTTACTATTATTACTTTAATTTTGCAAGCTTTTATTGTTTTTTACTATATTGATAGTTTGCCAATTATTACTACTTTTTTAAGTTTTATTTTTTTTGTTTCTTATTTTTATATTAGTATTTTTAGTCTAACAAAAGTTATGCAATTGTCTGTTACTAAAGTAGAATTAGAAAATACAAAAGATTATAATAATACTTTACGTGTTTTGAACGACAATGTACGTGGATTTAAACATGATTTTAATAATATTGTTACTACTATTGGAGGATACATACGTACAAATGATATGGATGGATTAAAAAATTATTATTTTGAATTAGAAAAAGATTGTCAAATGGTAAATAATTTATGTTTGTTAAATCCAAAAATTATTAATAATGCTGGTATTTATAATTTGCTTAATAGTAAATATATTGAGGCAGAATCAAAAAATATAAGGGTAAATATGACATTTTTACTTGATTTTAATACTTTAAAAATGAAAATTTATGAATTTGCAAGAATATTAGGAATTCTACTTGATAATGCTATTGATGCAAGTAACGAAAGTAAAGAAAAAATTATTAATATTGCTTTTAGAAATGACAATAAAAATAATAGACAATTAATTGTTATCGAAAATACTTATAATAACAAAAATATTGATACAGAAAAAATATTTGAAAAAGGTATTACCGAAAAAGAAAATCATACTGGATTAGGTCTTTGGGAAGTTAGAAAAATACTTGAAAAAAATCATAATGCTAATCTTTTTACATCAAAAAATGATAAATTTTTCTCTCAACAATTAGAACTTTATTAGTATCCATTCAAAAAAACAACTTAAAAATAAGTTGTTTTTTTGATGGATTGTATAAGTATAACTTTTAGATTTTTCTTTGGCAAAAATAATTTTTCGTTATACTTCTACTAGTAATTTTATAACAAACAAATAGAAAAATTTTGTATTTTATTATAGTTTTTTATGGTAAAATATGGTATTTTGTTAAAATGATATGTATGATGAAATTTGTACTGCTTCATCAACAAAATTTAAAGATATAAGGCCCTTTAAGAAAAATTATTTAAATATTGTAAAAAATAATTTTTTATGTAATAATATAATTGAATGTTATTAAAATCGGAGGAAAGAATGAATATAATATCTCCAAAAGAAGAAACAAATCGTATGGTAGATGGAATACATACAATATTATCATTACCAGAAAAAGAGTATAATTTATTTATCCAAAAAATGACACCACAAGGAAAAGAAATAGAATCATTGCGATTCTATTTCTTAACAGACAAATGTGAAAAGCCAAAAAATCCAATTCAAATTGGATTAGAACAAAAACTTGACGAAAATCAAAGATACATAGGTAGGAGCTATTTTTGTGGTAAAAATTTTTCAATGCATGAAATATTGGAATACTGTCAAAGTATGTTAAATAACTATTCTCCAAACTCATTAGAGTATTCTAGAATAAGTGAAATTCTTCATACTCGAGATTTAACTAGTTTTAAGTCCTCCTACTCTAGTGAAAAAAATATTAATCCTATTCTATTAGATAAAATATTTGAAATATTAGCAAGTGATGATATGCTATCTAGATTTTTAGATTATAGTAATAATACTGAAATATTTGCTATAGATGGCAAAGAAATTCCTATAAGTAATTACCTAGAGCATTTAGGACAATTTTTTGGGAATAAAGATAAAGATGGAAATTTGAGTAATTCAAATCGTATTTCAAGTGATTTCTTTATACAAGATTTGGAAGAATTTAAAAAAAGATATTTACAAATATTTGATACAATAAATATTGACAGATATGTAAATCGTAGTTATACATTCTCTTTTGGTCCTAATATTACCGATAATGTAGTTAGAGATGGAGAAGAACCTCATTGGGAAATAACGCCAGAAATTCATGAAGCAATTTTTGCAAATATGCCCCAAGATCTATCTTTAGAAGAACAAGCAATGTATATATATTGTAAAATGTGTACTATATTTTCTTATGATGAGGGATATATGTATAGGGATAAATTGAGAAAGGTTAATTATGAATCTACTTTTTCAAAAGAACATTTAGAAGGATTGAAGCCTGGAGATAAAATTACATGTTATGACTTTTCTAGAATATATACAAAATTAATAAATGGTCTTGATGGAGATATAACAGCAGTAATGATTTTAGAAGGTGGAAATGAAGGTCATGCTTTGGCTGGTTTTTATACTGAAAATGTATCTGCAACTGTAGAGGCTATAAATATAGCTTCTAACAAAGACTCTACAAATGATTTGATGAAAGCCAAAAATGGTATAAGCCTAAAAGGCATAACGACTATTTCTGACAGATTGGGTATTATAGAACAAGCAATTGATAAAGTATATCCTCAGATTTTAGGTAAACAGCCAAAATCAATAAAAGAATATATTCAAGAATTAAAAAATATTCCTCAAGAACAAGATGTACCAAATGATGTGGTTTTAAAATTACAATCGTTATTAGAAGTAATGAAAACCAATAATATATTTGGAAATGAGTTTGCCCAAACATTATGGTGAGTTGGTAAAACTAAATATTTTGGAGATATTAAATTAGAACGAGCATATTTAGGGGAATTACAAAAAGATGAAAATGGTGGCAAAAGATATAAAAGACACATTTTATTAAGGCAACCTAAACAGGAAAAAAGCCAAATTTTTTCAAGAGAGCTATATCTTATAGATACAGACACATTGGATTTGACAACTTGTTCCAAAGAAGATATCATTGCTAGATTAAATTCAGGAGAATTGATATACGAAAGTGAAAAACATAAACTTCCTGGAATAGACAAGGAGGTAGTGAAATGACTCAATTAAGTGAATTAAGATTAATTAATGATTCAAATATCCTCTATTTAAAGAAAATAAATAGAAGTTATAAACGAAATGAAATAGTCAAAAACATTTTAGATGATGAAGCATGTTTTTTTAAAATGAATAAAAAAGATGCATATATAGTTTTACAAGACATTGGTATTTTAAGTGAGCAAATTGATATTATATATCAAAAGCTAATTTCATCGGATGAATTTTACAGACTGTTTAAATCAAAAAAAATACACCTGAATGATAAAGATATATTAATAAAATATCCAATTTATGATACAGATGATTTATTTAAAAATAACAAAGTTAATAAATGTAGTGACGAATCAATTCAAAATACTATGGAACTTATACCATATAAAGAATCTTTCATAAAAAAAGTTTTAAAAAAACTAAAAGAAATATTTAAAATATAACTTATTGGAAAAAGAGCGTAAAAGCTCTTTTTTCTATTTTGGTAGCAGTTTTATTAGATAAGTTCAATTTTTCTTGTACTTCTTTATTTGTATTTGATCATATAAATAATTAAATCCTTCATTAACTTTGTATGGTATAAATTCCATTTTTATATCCTTTCTAATAATCGAAAATGGTATTTCTTGAAACTTTTTAGAACTGTTTCAAAGCACCTATAAAGTAAGAGATTTTTCTGAAATTACGAAAAAAAATACAGGTTAGAAATTTGATTTCTAATCTGTATTTTTGGTGCCCTAACTAGACACGTTTACGAAATCATTAGGGCAAAAATATCTATTTTCAACTCTTAATTATAGTTATATCAACAGTTTGCAAGAATTACTCCCACAAACTTGTCTTTTGACTATATTTAATGTAACATAAAATAATCAAAATTGCAATAGCTAAATTTATTTATCAATTTTTATGTCTAATTTTTGTATTAAATTTTCGAATAAGTTTTTAAAATTATCTTGTGTAGATTTATCAATAATTAATTTTCCTATATTATTATAGAAATCTCTATATACTACTGTATTTTTAGGTGTCAAATAGTCTTTTATCATTTTTTCTGAAAATAAATTTTCTAACTTAAAGTCTTTTCCTTCATCTATTTCTATATTATATGTTAATAATGTATCATATAGTACACTATTTTCTTTATCTTCTCCCATTAAAGTTTTCAGTGCATTTATTCCATTCATATCATTATCAACTAAAGTAAAAACTTTATATCCCATTCCATATAAATAGCCATACATTGTTGGTACTTTTTCTGCGCCAAAACAAGGTACAAAACTAATATTTTTACAACTAGATTCTAGTTTTAATTTTTTTATCATAGAGTTTAATATATAAATGTCTTGTATCCCTTCGACAACAACACATATTTTCTTTCTATCTATAATTAAATTATTAGAAACATCTAAATTAAGTGCTGTCAATATTGGTGTTAGTGGATCTACTTCATTTGCTATAACTTTATGTTCTTTAAGATAATCTGAAGTAGTATTATAGAATTTACTACTATCACTCTTCTCAACTATTCTAATAGAACTAAAATTAGTAGTATCAATCATATATGGATTATGTGTACTATAAATTATTTGTTCATTTTTAAATTCTTTTTTAAATACTCTTTCTAATAAATCATATTGAGCACTCGGATTTAGATATAAGTTTGGTTCATCAAATAATAAGATATATTTAGTTTTATCTTTTCTTTGTAAATATTCATAAAGTGTAATATAAATTGAAAAATACCATTTAAATCCATCGCTTCTATTTTTTAATGGGATAGGACTATTGCCACTAGTGTTATCATATGTATAAAATAATATTTTTTCGTTTTTTGAATCTATTCTAATTTGAAAATTAAAGTTTTTATCATTTTGTCTAAATATTCTTTTAAACATTTTTGTTATATTTTCTTTATAAGTTCCCTCATAAGACTGTAATTCTTCATTATCATCATTAGCTACACTATTTATTAATTCATCTGCATCTATTTCAGATATTTTTAATAAATTATTAACCTGTATATTTTCTTTTATTGATTCCAAGGGTACTTCATCTTTTAATATATCTTGTGTTGAACTAAATTTAACTATTTTAAATTTTGGTACTAAGTCAATCCAAGAACTTTCCAGTTCATTTTGTATTAATGTTAATTCTTCTATCATTTTTTCGTTTGTATTACTATCTATTACAGATGCAACTATAGTAGTTAATTCATTAAAGTTAGAATCTTCAAGTTGTTCTTTTAATCCTTCATCTAATTCCTGTTTATATTTATTGAATATATTATTTATTTTTTCTAAAATTTTAATTTTTAAGTATTCATTTATATCTAAATATTCAGCATTTTTTCCTACTTTCTTATATAAAGAATAATATCTTGTATCATTTTCATCTTTAACTGTTACATACACATATAGTTCTTCTTCAGGAAGTAATATAATAGAATTTTTACTATCCTTATTCATTTTTATCACTTCGTCTTTTGTAAGTAAGAATATTCCTGTAATATAAGAGTCTTCGTTTTTACAACTTTTATTTTTTTCATTTTTCATAATCCTTTTCCCATTAAGTTTTTCAATAGCCTTTAACAATGTTGTTTTTCCAGACTCATTTAATCCTATAATAGTTGTAATTGTCGAATTTATTTTTATAGTTTCTTCTGCTTTTATAGATAAAAAATTTTTCACTAATATTTTTATTAACTCCATTATTGTTAATCCCTTTCCATATTAATATTGTTATAACTTTGTGTCATTTTAGCAAACTCTTTATAACAGTTTTCGTTATGTTTTTAGAAGACAAAACCCTTGGATTGTTTTTTAGGTAATCTTTCGTTTCATATATTTCGTCAGCCACAATAACAAATTGTCCATTTTTTTGCAATATATTATTAAGTTTGTCCTCATTTAAATCAATTCCTAGAGTTATTAAAAACATAGCATCAACTGTAAGAAAGTCCACATCTTCAAAATTCTGTTTATATCTTTCTCTTAATGTTCTTTTTGCACTTACTCCATATTTTTTGCCATCAATATAAAATATAAAATCATATTCTACTGAAGAAATCATATCATCGTGAGAATGATTTTCAACTTTATCACTAATATTTAACAATAAACTATGAACTCTATTTTCATAAGATTGTCCTGCATCTGATTTTATACTTTGATTTATGGATTAATCAATAATAATCATAAACATATTATTTATATTTATACTATACTTTTGAACAATATTTTTTAAATTATTATTCAAAACTTTAATTGCATTCTTACTTGTTTCAAGTATAAATTCAGTTTCTCTATCAATATTTGTTAGTGCAAATACTAATAATGAACTGATAACTCTTTGTCCATAAGGGTATTCTAAATTGGACATATCATACTCAAGACTTAACTTATCTTTAATTTTTTCAATTTTCTCTTTGTATTTAACTCTTGCATAAGATTTTGATTCTTCTAATATTAAATCTTTTGTAAGCAAAAGTTCGATAGATACTAATAGTAATTCTTTCCACATATTGTAGTTTCCATCATTAGCTAGATTTAATAAAATCATTAAGTCATCATAAGCCCTTGTACTTTCTTTTACTATATCATTTGATAGTAGTTGTTTCATTTTTTTGCACGACAAATTATTATTTTGTTCTATGCTTTCTTGTAAAATCATCAGCTTTTTCTCACTTAATTGACATTTCAGTAAATCTTTTAGTATTGTGTAAAATAATAAGTTATTTCTATATTCTTTTTCTGTTATATTCATTATATTTCTCCGCCTTTTTTGAGTGCTTTGTACATTTCTTTTGCCACAGCATCAATCATATTTACTGGAACTGAATTTCCGAATTGTTTATATGCTTGCGTATCACTAACTACTATTTTAAATGAATCTGGATATCCTTGTAATCTTGCAGCTTCTCTTGGGGTTAATTTTCTAGGATTTTTACCTTTATCAGATTGATCTATTAAGATTTCTGAACCATCCTTATAATATCTAGCAGAAATTGTACTTGTATATTCTGAATTTTCATTAAATAGGCAATATCCAAATCCATTTCCTTTTTCTCTATTTCTTTCTTTTCTCATTTGGTGACTTGCCCATATTTTATCTGATATTGTATATTTATCATCTGGATTACTTTCCAATATATTTCCTAATCTAGTAGGTATATTCAATTCGTCTGGAAAATGAAAGTCTATATCATGATTTTTAAATCCTACAATCATTATTCTTTCTCTATTTTGAGGTAATCCAAAATTTTTAGCATTTAAAACCTTATGATATACTTTATATTTCAATTTATTTTCCAATATATCTAACATTGTTTGGAATGTTTTGCCTTTATTATGATTAGTTAAACCCTTTACATTTTCTAATAGGAAACATTTAGGGTGTTTTTCTTCTAATATTCTTTCTACTTCAAAAAACATAGTTCCTCTTGTATCATTAAATCCTTCTCTTTTTCCAGCTATGGAAAATGCCTGACAAGGAAATCCTGCAAGCAAAACATCAAAATTTGGAATTGTATTGGCTGGAATTTTAGTTATATCTCCACTAGGTTTTTCACCATAATTTGCTTCATAAGTTTCTTGAGCATATTTATCTATTTCAGATGAAAATACACATTTTCCACCCAAATTTTGAAATGGTGTTCTTATTCCTCCAATTCCTGCAAATAAATCTATATATTTAAAATTATATTTATTATTATCTGGCATATTTTCTACATTAAATAAACTCATGTTATTTTCTATCTCATTGTTCATTTTTAACATTTGTTCCTTTCATTTTATACATTTTTTGCATTGCTTTAAGTCCTTATTCAATAAGTCTTTTTCGGTAGCAGTAGTTTCTTGGATATATCTTGGTTCAATATCATTTAACTTTTTACATTTTTTATCATATAGATGAAATATCTTGTTCTTAGTATCTATGCTGTAATCCAAGTATGTTTTCTTATTATTGGTTTCATTACTTTTGCTAATAATTTTCTCTTGTACAGCTTGAACTACTTTTACCAAGAAAAATTTCTCTCTGTTTGTTAATCCATCACTATATCTGAATTTCCTTCCATTTTGAACATTATAGCAAAATTTACAAATACTAAAATCATCATCAATTGATTGCGCTTCTATCAATACTCCTATTGGAATTTTATCTTCTCCTTGATATTTTATCGTAACTCTATATAGCACTCTCACTGAATTATCTTTAATATACTTTTCCACTTTATTTTCTACTTTTTTCATATAGCTTCTATTTAATTTTACTGTTCCTATAAAAATATTAGTTGAAATAGCGATTTTCGCTGATAAACTATATGCAATTATATGACATTTTTCAAAAAGCTTTCTATTTTCAAATGCTTTATTCCAATAACTAGGTTCTGGATATTTTAGTTTTTTCTTTTTTATTAAAGGAATTGTATTAGGACTAATAACTGCTATTGCACCATTACTTCTTCCACATTCATCAAGTTCAAAATATTTGGGATTTCCTTCAATAATTTTAAAATCTTCTTTATCAAATATTGGTTTATCATCATTTATAGTAACTGTATATTTCTTTATTTTATTTATATCTACATTTACAATATCATTAATTTTAAATTCATAGTCTTTTTTATTCATATTA
>CANQPY010000027.1 GCA_947625835.1 uncultured Clostridia bacterium
TTGACAATGTATCACTTTTGTCTACCTTTTAATGCACTTTTCTTATGTTAATCGTGCATTTAACTTTTTATTTAACTATTTAATTTTTATTTTTTCTATTGGCAAATTATAAAAAATATGATACAATACAATAAATTTTAAGAGAATTTGTCAAAAGATGAAAGGAAGGAAAATTATGGAACTAAATAGATGTAGCAGATGTGGAAGTTTTTATATGTCAGAGGGAAATGTATGCCCTAAATGTAGTACCAAAGATGGAGCTGAATTTTTAACTTTTAAATCTTATGTACAAGAAAATGGATTAGAAAACTCACTTAATACAATTTCTAGTCATACCGGAATTTCTGTAAAAAATTTGAATAGATTTTTAGAATATGAAGAATTCCAAAATTATCAAAAAGAACTAAATAGTATAGAAGAATTAAAAAATGCTATTGGTAGACTTGAAAGCAACCAATAGTAGCAATAGAAAGGTGTTAAAAGCAATGAAAAATGTTTTTGAAGTACTTGAAGAAAGGGGTTATATTGAGCAACTAACCCATCCACAAGAAATTAAAGAACTTTTTGGGAAAGAGTCTGTTCCTTTTTATATTGGAATTGATCCAACAGCAGATAGCTTGCATGTTGGACATTTTGTTTCTTTAATGGTTGCAAGCCATATGCAAAAATTTGGTCATAAACCAATTATTTTAGTTGGTGGTGGTACAGCAACAATCCGGAGATCCATCTGGAAAAACAGATATGAGAAAAATGCTTTCTCGAGAAGAACTAGATTATAATGTTCAATGCATTAAAAAGCAGATTGAAAAGTTTGTTAGTTTTGAAGGTGAAAATGGCGCTATTATTGTAAATAATGCAGATTGGTTATTAGACTTAAAATTCATTGATTTTGTTCGTGAAATTGGTAGTCTTTTTTCTGTAAATAAAATGCTTGCTGCTGAATGCTATAAGCAAAGATTAGAAACAGGTCTAACTTTTTTTGAGATGAGTTATATGCTAATGCAATCTTATGATTTCTTATATTTATATAACAAATATGGTTGTAAGTTGCAAATGGGTGGAAATGATCAATGGTCTAACATCATTGGTGGAGTCGAATTAATTAGAAAAATTGGCAAAGATGATTCTTTTGGTTTAACATTTAAATTATTAACCACTAAAGAAGGCAAAAAAATGGGAAAAACTGAAAAAGGTGCTTTGTGGTTGTCTCCAGAAAAAACTTCCCCTTACGAATTCTATCAATACTGGAGAAATGTTGAAGATGCAAGTGTTGAAAATGTATTTAAAATGCTTACTTTCTTGCCATTAGAAAAAATAAAAGAACTTTGCTCTTACAAAGATGAAAGAATTAACGAAGCTAAAAAGATTTTAGCTTTTGAAATTACAAAATTAGTTCATGGTGAAGAAGAAGCAATAAAAGCCGAAGAAGCTTCTAATGCCCTATTTAATGGTCAAGGAAATCTTGAAAATATGCCTACAGTAACATTAGAAAATCCAGATATTTCTATTGTGGATGCCATTGTTTTAACTGGTATTGCTCCTTCAAAAGGGCAAGCAAGAACTTTAATTACTCAAGGTGGTATTTCTCTAAATGATGAAAAAATAACGGACATTAATTATGTTTTATCTAATAAAGATTTTAAAGATGGTTATGCTATTTTGAAAAAAGGAAAAAAAGTATTTTACAAATTAGAGATATGAGATTTCATTGACTTACCTACTTTTTTCCACAATTTCCACAATGTCTGCAATGTATTCTCCTATTACTGGTATATTTAATGTGACAATTTTTTGTAAAATTATCACTAAAATAGCAGTGATAATTGTTATTCCTATGCCTATTCCTACTCCCCTAAAAATTCCTGCTATTAAGTTTCTTACTATTATTTCTTTTTTACTTCCGCAAAATATATGACCATTCTATATAATTTCCTTTTTCTAATGTGTTGCTTAAATTGTTAATTGATTTTTCTAATAATTTTTCTTTTCTCTTTTTTAACCACATAAAAAATCCACCTTTATTTTATTATAGTGGATTTTTTATTATTTATTCTTTTATTATTTATTCTTTTATTATTTTTTATTTTATTATTTCTTATTTTATTATTTTTTATTTTTTTATTTTGATTTTTTTACTATATTTGTTATAGTATCGTCTTTTATATTAAAACTAGTATTGCTAGTATTGTTAGTACTATTATTAGTAGTATTATTACTTGTATTATCTGTATTATTTATATTGTTTGTATTGTTTTGCTCATCATTACTAGAACTAAATATTTTATCTAATTCTTCTTGTTTTTTGTCTTCCTCTTCTTTTAATGTTTCTAAAGATTTTATTAAATCTTGTAATTTTTTGATGTCGTTTCCCATCATCTCCCAGTTGTTGTTGTTAGTAGAATCTGTTAGATTTTTATTTGCTCTAATAATTGCTTCTATTAGCCCATCTATATCGTCTGTATTTTCTACCTCGATATTAACTGCATAAGTAGATAATAAATTTTGTAATGCATTTTCTAAATTATCTCCAATTGCAACTTTACTTCCAGAGGCTACTACTACTTTTTTCAAAACGGGAATTTCTGATTCGTTTAGTGCTGTTTGATAGATTGGTTCTACATATAATAAAGTATTGTTAATTGGAACTATTATCATCATTTTTGTAAGTTTTGTACCTGTTATACTTAATTGATCTAATTGGCTTGCTATTGCTTCATCTTCTTCTATTTGAGTATCTAATTGCATTGGTCCTACTATATTACTATCTGCTGAAAATTTGTATAATTGTAGTTTATTAGAATTTCCATTTGCTATTCCTACTAAATATGAAATTACATTTTGCTTTTCTTCTGGTGTATAAACTTGAATTAGCCCTAAGTTTTCACTATTACCATTTTTTACTAAAGTATAATATGGTTCTATATAACTTCCTGATGACCTTGTATTTCTTACACTATTATATTTTACACCATCCCATAAATCATCTGCTCTATACAATACTTCTGGTTTTACATTATGATATATTTTTAGTATCTCTGATTGTACATTATATAGAAATTTTGGATAAACAAAATGATTTGATATATTCTCTGGAATTTCTTCATCTAGGTCTACAAATAGAGTTTTATATATATTTCTATATGCCATTATAATTGGATCATTTCTATCTGTTATATAGAAAGACATTGTTCCGTCATAAGCATCTACTATTACTTTAACAGAGTTCCTAATGTAGTTAATATTTTCTCTAATTCCATTATGCTCAATTGTTGTGTATTGTGAATATGGATAATTATTAGAAACTGTGTATGCATCTAATACCCATAAAATTTTTCCTTCTTCTGTTATTACAGTATATGGATTATTATCATAAATTAAGTATGGAATAGCTTTTTTAGCTCTTGCAATAATATTACGGTTTATTAGTATTTTGCTTTCGTTTGTTATTTCATTTGAAAATGCTAAATTTAAATCTCCTTCTGCAATTCCCATAATAAGTCTATCTAAAAATCCTAATTGCAAACCAGATTTGCCATTATATATAGATGTATAGTCTGTTCCATTTTCATCTGTATAGTCATATTCTTGCTTATTCTTTGCATTTGTTGCAATAATTTCATTTGTTTCTAATCCAAAATAAATTTGTGGCTGTCTTATTGCTATTTGCTCATCTTTTCCTGAAACTTCTTTTTGTAGATATTTTATATTTCCAGATTCTGTACTCTCTGTTGCAGATGCTATAATTGCTCCCATTCCATGAGTGTATTCATATGTTTTATTGTTATAAGTCCTTCCTGAATTGATAATTTCTCTTGGTGCAATATATACTAAGCTTTCTTTTCCATTAATTGCATATTTAGCTAAGTTCGCATTTTTATAAGAAAAATACCCTGTCTCTGTTTGACTATCTTGCACTGTCTTTAATATAGCATCTTGACTTATAATTGGTATATTATTAATTATGTTGTCATTTCTTTTTACTTCTTCTTCTGTTATTGTTCCAGAATTTTCAATATTTATTTCTTCTATATTAATATTATAAGCATTTTTAGTATTCTTAATGTTTTCAGCAATATATTGCTTTTCTTTATCTAATTCATTTGTACCAACAAATAATAAATCGAAAATTGACATTCCTAAAAATAGTACAATCAGATATCCTGGAATAACTGCTAAATTTTTTAATACTTTGCTAGTAACCCCTTCTTTAAAATATTTTAAAGCTCTGTATATAAAAATTACAATAACAAATGCAAATATTATATAACCCCATAGTTGAATCGTTGTTTCTGTTATTCCTGCACCTATAATTTCTATGTCATCTTTTATTGTTATTAGTTTGTCAAACATCATATTTTGTGTGTTTAAAGCTGTTAAAATTGCAATTCCTGTAGCTATTACTAATATATTTCTCATTAATTTTTTCATAAATAAACTTTTTTTAAACATTTCTCCATCAATACCATCAAAGAATTGGTTAAATACAATTACATAATACAATGCCATATATATTGATAATCCTACAAATAAAATTGTAATATAGAAAAATGCTGTTTCAATTACTGGTTTTTGAAACATATAAAATGCTATGTCTAAACCAAAAATTGAATCTTGAATTCCAAATGAAGTAGAATTTACAAATAACATTATTTTTTGCATTAATGTTGCTGAAATTATAATACTTACAATTGCTGAAATTATTAATGCTAATGATTTATTTAATAGTTTTGGTAGTGGTTTATTTTCTTTTTCAAAAAATGGTTTTAGACCTTTTTTTATTCCTAAATTTGTAAAATATATTACAATATATAAAAATACAAAACTAACCGCCATGATTCCATATCGATAAGCTATATTGGTATAAAAAATATCTATATATTGTTCTCCCAATTCTTTATATTCTAAATAGCTTGACCTTAATTGTATATAGCTAATTCCTATGAATATTAATAAAAATAAAATTACTAATATCATTCTTGTTTTGTTTTTGCTTTTTCTATTTTTTTCTTTTGTTTCTTTGGTATTAGCTGTATCTAAAATTGTTTCTTGTTTTTTATTTTCTTCCATAGACTTGTCTCCTTTTATTTAAATAATAGCTTTTACAAAATCTTCTGAATTGAAAATTTCCATATCATCAATTTGTTCGCCCACACCTATGAATTTTACAGGGATTTTATTTTCTTCTACAATTCCAATTACTACTCCACCTTTGGCGGTTCCATCTAATTTAGTTAAAACTAATCCTGTAATATCTGCTTCTTCTTTAAATGCTTTTACTTGCGCTATTGCATTTTGTCCTGTTGTTCCATCAATTACTAATAATACCTCTTTGTCCGCTTCTTCCATTTCTTTATTGATTACTTTTTGAATCTTATTTAATTCATCCATCAAATATTTTTTATTGTGCAACCTTCCTGCTGTATCTACAATTAATACATCTGCTCCCTTTTCTTTTGTTATTTTTATTGCATCATATACAACTGAAGCAGGGTCTACACCTTCTTCCCTTTTTACAATGTCTGCTCCTGCCCTTTTGGCCCATATTTCTAACTGTTCTACCGCTGCTGCTCTAAATGTATCTGCTGCTGCAACTACTACTTTTTTGCCATCTTTAGCCAATCGATTTGCAATTTTACCTATTGAAGTAGTTTTTCCTACCCCATTTACACCTACTACTAAAATAACAGATGGTTTTGTATTTAGTTTTAAGCTAACATCTGTGATATCTAATATGTTTTGCATTTCTTCTCTTAATGCTTGTTTTACTTCTTCTTCGTCTTCTATTTTCTCTTTTTTTAGCCTTTCTCTTAAATTTCCGATAATTTTAACTGATGTGTCCATCCCAATATCAGACATTATTAGTATTTCTTCTAATTCGTCTAAAAATTCTTCATCTACTTTTCTAAAACTACTAAATACATTGTTTATTTTTTCATTAAATGAATTTTTCGTTTTATTCATTCCTTGCTTTAATTTATCAAAAAATCCCATAATGTTTCTCCCTTTTTCTTTTTTTCTCTCTTGACCATTATAATTAATATTTCCATTATGATTCTTCTTTTAATTTTTTTATTGCTTTAATTAAAAAAATAATGTCTATAATCAATGGTATTCCACATATAATAAGGATAAATGCCAAATCTACAACAAATTGATCAAACCAATTATGAGCATCCATTCCTAGCATTGGGTGAGGATAATTCATGTTCATACATATTATTGCATCAAAAATCAAATACATGATAAATACTATTAATATTATTAAGGTTATAAACTTAATTATTTTCCATTTTTTCATATATACCTCCTTGTAAAAGTAAGACTATTTTACTTAGGTGGAGCCAATAGGGAGAATCGAACTCCCGACCTACAGGTTACGAATCTGTTGCTCTACCAACTGAGCTATATTGGCATATTAGTATTTATATTTTATCATACTATCGTTTAAATTGCAAAATTTTTTTATTCGAACATAAAAAAACGGAATAAAGATTTTCTATGCAATAAAATTGCTTAGAAAATCCAAATTCCGCATAACTATTTATTTTAATACATTCCATCCATTCCTGCTGGCATTCCTGAATCGTGGTTTCCACAACTACATCCATTTTTTTCTGGTGCATCAGTTACAATGCTTTCTGTTGTAAGTATCATTGATGCTACAGATGCTGCATTTTGAATTGCACTTCTAGTTACTTTAGTTGGATCAACAATTCCTGCTTTTTTCATATCGACATATTCTTCTTTTGCTGCATCAAATCCAACACCTACTTGTGCTTTCTTTACATTGTCAACTATTACTGCTGGCTCTAAACCTGCATTAATTGCTATTTGTTTTGCTGGTTCTTCTAATGATTTTAGAACAATTTTTCCACCTAATTTTTCTCCACCTTCAAGCGTTTCTACTAATTTTTCTACTTTTGGAATTACATTTATTAAAGCTGTTCCACCACCTGCTACAATTCCTTCTTCTACTGCTGCCTTTGTTGCAGATAAAGCATCTTCAATTCTTAATTTTTTATCTTTCATTTCTACTTCAGTTGCAGCTCCTACTCCAATTACTGCTACTCCACCTGAAAGTTTTGCTAATCTTTCTTGTAATTGTTCTTTATCATATTCACTCTTAGTGTCTAAGATTTGTGCTTTAATTTGACCTACTCTGTCTGCTATTTGTTGTTTGTCTCCTGCTCCGTCTACGATTATTGTATTTTCTTTTTGAATTTTTACTTGTTTTGCTTTTCCTAGTTGTGTAATTTGTGTGTCTTTTAGTTCTAATCCTAAATCTGATGCAATAACTTCTGCTCCTGTTAAAATTGCTATATCTTGTAGCATCTCTTTTCTTCTATCTCCAAATCCTGGTGCTTTAACTGCTGCTACATTTAATACTCCTCTTAATTTGTTTAAAACTAAGGTTGATAATGCTTCTCCTTCTATGTCATCACATATAATTAATAATTTGCCTGATTCTTGCATAATTGATTCTAATAAAGGTAATATTTCTTGTATATTACTAATTTTTTTATCTGTTAATAATATATATGGATTATCTAATATAGCTTCCATTTTTTCTGTGTCTGTTACCATATATGGTGATAAATATCCTTTATCAAATTGCATTCCTTCTACTACATTTAATTCTGTGTTAGAAGTTTTTGACTCTTCAATTGTGATAACTCCATCTTTTGATACCTTTTCCATTGCTTGTGCAATTAAGCTTCCAATTTCTTCACTATTTGCTGAAATGCTTGCAACTCTTGCAATATCTTCTTTTCCATTGATTACAGAGCTTATTTCTTTTAGTCCTTGTACTGCTACATCAACTGCTTTATCCATTCCTCTTTTTATTGCCATTGGGTCAGCTCCTGCTGCCACATTTTTTACTCCTTCTTTAATCATGCTTTGAGCTAAAACAGTTGCTGTTGTAGTTCCATCTCCTGCAACATCATTTGTTTTAGTAGAAACTTCTTTTACTAAGCGAGCTCCCATATTTTCATACTTATCTTCTAATTCAATTTCTTTTGCAATAGTAACTCCATCGTTTGTAATTAATGGAGCTCCAAAACTTTTATCTAATACAACATTTCTTCCTTTTGGTCCAAGTGTAACTTTAACTGTATCTGCTAATTTGTTTACACCTTCTACTAAAGATTTTCTTGCCTCTTCTCCAAATTTAATAACTTTTGCCATTTTATATCATTCCTTTCTTTTTTATTCAACAATTGCTAAAATATCTTCTTGCTTAACAATTATATATTCTGTTCCTTCATATTTTACTTCTGTTCCAGAATATTTACTAACAATAACATTGTCACCTTTTTTTACACATACTGGTTCTAATTTTCCGTCTACTTTTTCTCCTTCGCCTACTGCAATTACTTCTGCTATTTGTGGTTTTTCTTGTGCGTTTCCTGCTAGTATAATTCCACTTTTTGTTGTTTCTTCGCCTTCTTTCATTTTTATTAATACTCTACTTCCTAATGGTTTTATCATTTTGTATTACCTCCTTTGATTTTTTAGCACTCTATTTAAGTGACTGCTAATACTTTATACCCTTTTTCCTTAATTGTCAATACTTTTTTTCCTTTTTTCACACAAAGTTCACACATATATTATATTCATTGATTTTTGTATATATTCCATACTAAAGAAAGAATGCTGGAAATCAAATTATGAATTCAATCAATTCATCCAATTATACTTGCTTTTTTATATGCAAAACAGTATAATAAATTTATGAAAAAATTAATTGTAAATAAAACATATAATGAAAAAAAATTAAATACTTTTTTATTAAATTCTATTCCAAATTTATCTTCAAATCTTTTTTATAAAACTTTAAGAAAAAAAGATATAAAAATTAATGGTAAAAGAACTTCTGAAAACGTTTTACTTTATACTGGTGATGAAGTTTTGGTTTATATTGCTGACGAATATTTAAAGTCAACTGTTGATTTAAATATCTTTTATGAAGATGATAATATTTTAATTTTGAATAAGCCTTGTAGCATGGAAGTTACAGGAGTAAATAGTTTAACTACATTAGTTCATGCAAAATATTCTGGTTTTAACTTTAAGCCAATGCCTTGTCATAGACTTGATAGAAATACAACTGGCCTTGTTTTATTTGCAAAAAATGAACCATGTTTAAACATTTTACTTGATAAATTTAAAAATCATGAAATAGAAAAACATTACTATGCTTTAGTATATGGAATTCCAAAAGATAATTTTAAAAGATGTGAAGCATTTTTATTTAAAGATAATAAAAAATCTCAAGTTTATATTTCTGATTCTTATCAAAAAGGATATCAAAAAATTGTTACAACTTATAGTATTTTAAAAAAATATCATAACAATACTTGTCTTTTAGATGTAGAAATTGAAACTGGAAAAACACATCAAATAAGAGCTCATCTTGCTCATATTGGATTTCCTATTATTGGTGATCGGAAAGTATGGTATAAATGAAATTAATAAAAAATTTGGTAAAAAATATCAAATGCTTTGTAGCTACTGTTTAAAATTTAATTTTAAAACTGATAGTGGTATTTTAAATTATCTAAATGGTCTTAGCTTTACTTTAGATTGCCCATTTTTGTAAAAAAACGCTTATATTTATAATTTTTGTGGTATAATAAAAACTAGTAGAAACGGAGTTGATTTTATGGCAAATGCAAAAGAAGATGTAGATATAAAAAAATTATATGGAAAGTCTAGTTCTTTGCAAAAAGACGACTTTTTAAAAACTTTTCAAATGAAAGAACAAGGCTTAAGCTCAAATGAAGTAGATAGTCTTATTAAACAATATGGATTAAATGAAATAAAACAGGCAAAACCAAAAAAATGGTACCATTATTTTTTTAGTAGCCTATTTAGCCCTTTTAATAGTATTTTACTTGGAATTGCTTGTATTTTATTTTATACAGATGTATATTTAGCAGAAACACCAAGTTATGCTAACATTCTTGTAATTGCTATTTTAGTAATTACAAGTACTCTTTTAGAATTTTTTGAAGAGTATCATTCTAATAAAGCTGCAGAAAAATTAAAAGAAATGGTTGCAACAACAGCAACCGTTATAAGAGATGGAAAAGAAACTTCTATACCTATAAATCAAATTGTTTTAGGTGATATTGTTATACTTTCAGCCGGAAGTTTAATTCCTGCTGATCTTAGAGTTTTAGATGCAAAAGATTTGTATGTTGGACAATCTTCTTTAACAGGAGAATCAGATGCAGTAAAAAAGACTGTTGAGCTTGAAACAGATATATCTGATTTAGATAGTATTTCAGATTTAAATAATATTTGTTTCATGGGAACCAATGTTATAAGTCGGTTCTGCTAAATGTGTTGTAATAAAAACTGCTGATGATACTTATTTTGGAAAAGTAGCACATACTCTATCTACTGGAAAGCCAAAATCTGCTTTTCAAAAAGGGATTGAAAATATAAGTAAATTACTAATTCGTTTTATGCTAGTTCTTATTCCAATTGTATTTATACTAAATGTTAATAAACATAGCACAGTTACTGCTTTTACATTTGCAGTTGCTATTGCTATTTGTATTACTCCACTTTTACTTCCTGTTATTCTTTCTTCTAGCCTTTCTAAAGGTGCTATTAGAATGTCTAAGAAGAAAACTATAGTTAAAAAGTTAGATTCTATTGAAAGTTTTGGATCTATTAATATTTTGTGTACAGATAAAACAGGAACTCTTACAGAGGATAAAATTGTTCTAGAAAAATATTTAGATATTTATGGTCAAGAGGATTTTCGTATTTTGAAGCATGCATTTTTAAACTCTTACTTCCAAACTGGATTGAGGGGTAACATTGACGAGGCTGTAGTAACTAGAGCTATGCAAAATGACATGGAAAAATATATTAATCAATATAAATTAGTAGATGAAATTCCTTTTGATTTTTCTCGTAGACGTTTGTCTGTAATTGTTACAGATGGTACAAAAAAACAAATGATTACTAAAGGAGCAGTTGAAGAGATTTTGGAAATTTGTACCATGGTTGATTATCAGGGTAATTTATCCCCTATTACTAATCAAATAAAGGAAAATATTAAACGAATTTCTAAAAATTTAAATAAAGACGGTTTGCGAGTTATTGCTGTTTGCCAAAAAAATGATATTAATGACATTTCAGATTTTACTGTAACTGATGAAAAAAATATGATTCTTTTAGGTTTTATTGGATTTTTAGATCCGCCAAAAGAAAGTGCAAAATCTGCTATTAAAAAATTAAATGAAGCCGGCATTCGTGTTATTGTTTTGACAGGTGACAATTTAGAAGTTACAAAATGTATTTGCAAAAAAGTAGGAATTAATTCTAATACTATTATAGAAGGAAAACAACTTGAAACTTTAAGTGATAGTGGTGTTTTAAGGTTACTTAAAAAAAGCAATATTTTTGTAAAACTTTCCCCTATTCAAAAAGCTAGAATTGTTAGGCTTTTACACGAATCTAATAATGTTGTAGGTTATATGGGAGATGGAATTAATGATAGTCCTTCATTAGTTAATTCAGATGTTGGTATTTCTGTTGATACAGCAGTTGATATTGCAAAAGAATCTGCAGATATCATTTTATTAGAAAAAGACTTACATGTTTTATTAGATGGTGTAACTGAGCGGAAGAAAAACTTTTGGAAATTTGATGAAATATATTAAACTTTCTACTAGTTTTAACTTTGGAGAAGTTATGTCTGTTATTATTGCAAGCATAATTTTACCGTTTTTACCAGAAACACCTATTCAATTACTAGTAGAAGGATTGCTTTATGATTTTGGTCAATTAACATTGCCTTTTGATAATGTAGATGAAGAATATTTAAAAAAGCCTAGAAAATTTAGCACTGATAGCTTAAAGAAGTTTATGTTATTTATGGGACCACTTAGTTCAGCTTTTGACTTAATTGTTTTTGCCATTTTGTTACTTGTATTTCATTTAAATGATGCCCCTACATTCCAAACTATATGGTTTTCTTATAGTATTGTTTCTAATTTGCTTGGTATGCATATTATTAGAACTGCTAAACTTCCATTTATTGAAAGTAATGCACATAAATTTGTATATTTTTCTTCTATATTATTAGCAATAATTGGAGTAATTATCCCTTTCACTTGGCTTGGAAATTTAATTGGTTTAGTCCCTATTCCTATGATTTTTATGCCAATAATTATTCTAATTCCTATTTTATATTGCTTTGTAGCTTTAATTGCTAAACGAATTTATATAAATAAATTTGGAGAATGGATTTAGTTTAAAACAAAAAGAGCTCTAAATGATTAGAGTTCTTTTTCATATGGTTTGAAATCAAAATTAAATCCTATATATTTATAAGGATTAATATATCTTTTTTTACCCTTTACGCTAGTACAATAAATCTCATTGTTAGGCAAATCACTTTTATAAACTGAATCTCTTGTAGCATTTTGAAATTTTTCAAACGAATTTTTTATATAACTATCATCACAATTTTTAATTAATTGTATTATCTCATGCTCTGAAAATTTATATAAATCATCAACTGTAATATATCCTTTTATATTCATTGATTTTACAATATCAGCAATAAACTGCATACAAAGTCTATCCTCGTCTTCAATCCAACGAGGCCATAATTTTGAAATATCATGTATAAAATTTTCACATAATTTTACATCTTTAAATGCTAGTTCATCTATACCATCTTCATTTTTAAGTATTATTATGTTATTATAATATTCTTCCATATTTTTAAGTTCAAACACTCTTTTTTGATAAAGTCCTCCAGACAATGTATATTCAAATCTATCAGCACTTAATCTTGGAGTATCATTGTCTGCAATTGGATAAATATGATAATCAGAAATTTCTTCTACTTTTATATTATCTCTATTCAATAAATTCATTATCTCTTTTGAATTTCTAATTATTTGTTCTGTCCTTTCTTCTGTTGATTCTTGATGTTCTGAATCTCCATTCATAAAATCAATACAATGTTTAAAAGTTGGAGTGGCAATATCATGAAATAAGCCTGAAATTGTTTGCTTTTTATTATGTGTAAAATTCCATATAATTAGTGCTACTGCAACACTATGAGTAAGTGAAGAGTAGAAGTATCTATCATTATATACTTTGGTATATAAAGTACCACAGGACATTCCTATTCCATCAAGTCTCATCATTTCTGGAGTATAAATATATTCTAATAACCATTCTGGGAATTCTGGTGATAAGATTTGTAAATATTTCCTTATTTCTTCATTTAAGTTTTTTAAATATTTATTCATATTAGGTTTCTCTTTCTTTTTTGTTTTTTACTATTTGTTTTTGCTTTTTTCTATCTAAAACTAGATTTTAATGGAATTTATTTTCTTTACTTTAACACAACTTTTGCAATTTATCAATATTTTCTGTATATAATAATGAAAAGCTTTGCCAATAGTAAATATTTTTGACAAAGCTTTTTATATATTTTGTTATATAACGTTCGAATAGAAACGTCATTGGAGCGGACGTCGTAGTTATCTACAACTTTTTCGCTCTTGCATGATTGATACAAATATCAATCAATTTATTAAAGTATATCATAATTTATATAAATTGCAATAGTATAAATATAATATTTTTTCAAAAATTTGTTTTGTTCGCTTGTATTTTATAATAAAATGTTATATATTGGTAAACATAGGAAATGAGAATAAGCAGATGTGGTTTGCCACTTTTAATCCACAACATCTTGTGAGAATGGAGGTGGTGCTATGATAGAAGCTGTTTTATTAGAAATAATATACCTACTTTTATTTGGCTTAGTTGTCGAAACTATTATAGTATTTGCCTTGATTATACTTGTTATAATTTTAAGCAAATAGACAATAAAAAAACACATCTGTAACTTGCCCAGTTCGGTGTGTTTTTTTACATATCAATTAGGCAAACCACGTTTGTGGTTTCTCCATTTCCTATATTTATTATACAAAGTTTTTATTTTTTTGTCAATCACTTTTTTACAACTAATTATAATGTATTGAAAATAAGGTTTGTTATTTCTTTTAATCACCTAAAATATATTCTCCTTTATCTGTTTTTTTAACTTTTCTACGTTTTAGGAGTTCTTCCTTGAGTGCTTCGAGCATTGTTTCTTTATCAATTCCAAACATACTTGCCGTTTTTTCCAAAGCAGTATTTCTATCATAACCTTCTTCTACTAATTTAGATAAGTAACCTATAATAGAAATTTCTTCAATTTCACTTTCATAGTGTTCTATTGCCTCTTTCTCTGTGTCAGCATTTTCATCTTTTATTGTCAAATCAGTATTTTTGTTGTCTCCTTTTTCTCGATATTTTTTATAATATTCAGATATGCTTACAACTTTTGATTCTGTACCAATATGCTTTAACATATTAATTCTAGCCCTTAAATAAATCATTCTTGATAGTTCATCATCATCAAAATTTTTTTCTAAATCTCCACAAGTTTGAATTATTAAAATTAGTGCCTCTTGTTCTAAATCGTCCTTTTCTAATTTTCTTTTTTTACAATTATATTTATAGTAAATATAATTACTTATTTTTCTCGCCACTTCTCTAATTTGATTTAAATTTCTATTAACAAATTCATTTGATAATTTACCTTTATCACCAATCCATATTTTTCCCTTACTATTTAATAATTTTTTATATTCATCATATCCAAAATATACTGCTTTTCCTAGAATATAATCAAAAAAGTCTTGTAATGAAATATTATTAGTTTTACAAATCTGTTCTATTTCATCTTTAGTATAATATTTTTCTTTTTCCATAGTTTCTGATAAAACTTGAGTAATCAAATATGTATCCATATCTTTAACAATAGAACTATATCTTCTTTCACTTTTTATAAAATTATAAGCATATTTAGTTATTCCTAAAATATACAATAATTCATCTAATGGCACATCATATTTTTTCTGTATACTTTGAATTTCTTCATAAGAAATTCTTTTTCCAGTTGATAATTTTTCTTGTTCAAATATTTTCAATTTCAATTTTCGCAATTCTTCTGGTTTTGTTTTTTTGTATTCTCCTTTTAATACATAAGCCTTCATATTATGATTATATTTCATATTCCAATATTGGCTTTCTGTAAGTTCTAAAATATTTAATGCTAAAATTTTTTCATTTATATAATATTTCTCTGAAAGTTCTTGAAGTATTTGGTAATCAATTTGAGTATATGATTTTAACCCTTCTATATCTAGGATTTTTACTGAAAACTTTTTTAATTCTTCATCACTTAAAAACTCTCTTAAAATTACAGCATTTCTTTTTCTATCTGACTTTATATGATTGAAAGAACTTAATGTAATTCCCAATATATCCATAGCTAGTTTTTTCTCATCAATTTGATATTTTTTCGACAATTGAGATAATTTTTCATAATTTATTTTATCTCCAATTCTTAAATTTTCATTTCTTAATATTTCTTGTCTTAAATGACTTATCTCTTCATCTTTTTGAGCGGTTTGATTATTTCTTCGTTTTTGCCTATGAAAAATTATCGCATTTTTATCAGAATTATTCTTAATTTTACTGTATGAATATTCCGAAATTTGTAAAACATTTATAGCTAATATTTTTTCAGGTATATTATATTTTTGTGAAATATACTGTAATTGTTCATAATTTATACGGCTACCTTCCTTTAATTGTTCATCTTGCATAATTATATTTCTAAAGCTTATCATATGAAATTTTATCTCCAGGGTGTAGATTTTCATTTTGTATTATTTTATCTATCAATTTATTTCTACTTACAATTTGATCCACTTATGATATTCCTTTCATTGATTTCTGCATTTTATACAACAATAAATTTATTATATCAGAATAATATGATTTTTTAAAGAAATTTTCAAAAAATACTATACATTGTAGATAGATATTCTATTAGGTCTGAAATAGTTTACTAGATTAGGACACCTTCCTGCTACTGCTTCTGCATATTATTTACATGCAGTATCAGAAGAAGATATAAAAGCAAGTGAACAACTAGATAACTTGTTTTAGTTTTTTTGTACTAATTACGTCAAAATTACGTCAATTCGTAAAAATAGAGATACAACCAATCGCTGTATCTCTTTATTTTCAATGGAGCGGGTAGCGAGAATCGAACTCGCGCTATCAGGTCGGAAGCATGACATTCTACCACTAAATTATACCCGCGCATATATTTATTATAACATAATTCAAAATATTTTACCACCAATAAGTAAAAATTTTTTTAAATAAAGTAAAACTTTTAGATGGTCTTGCTAAAACATACTCTTGCAAAATCACATCTAAAAGTTCATATTTATTTTAATATAAATTGACCTAATATATTTTTATATTACATATTTGCTACAATTAAAATAAATGTTAATCCTATGTATATAAAGGCAAATAATGATAAGCCTATAATTCCTGTTATCATTCCGGCCTTTCCTATTTTACTTCCTGTTTTTTTAGCTGATTTTGCTCCAAATATAATTGCTAATATTCCTGTTGGTAAAGCAATATACCAAAATATTGCCGTAAGTATTGATATAATTCCAAGTACTAAAGATGCTATATGCATTACATTTTTATTATTATTTTCCATACCTTATTCCCTCCTATTTTATTTCTAATTCACTTATTAAATTTAAATTGTTCAAGTCATTTACTTTTATAGCTTTTTCAGATACAGTATATAAATTATCATCAATATATAATCCTCTTAAAAGTTTTGAATTTGTATTATATTTTGATTTTTCATGTGTTATAACACCTTTTAAATTGAAGCCATCTTCTATATTAATGTTATATACAAAATATCCTTCAGAAATATATGATGTACACTTTTTAGTATAAGAATTAATAATACTTGCATAATCATCATCTGAAGATATTACTTGAAAGTCTTCTTGATAATTATTTACTGGTATTGCTATTAATTCTTTTTCTTTTGAAAATAATAATGCTTTTGGATTTGTCAAAATAGCTGATGTGGTTCTTCTATCTCCTATTACAGTGCTAGAAATTTGTATTGGATTATTTACATTTGATACATCAAATAATGCCATTTTCATTCCGATAATTTGTGATGTAGTTGAAATTACTCTTCCACTAGAATTTCTATTTACTACTTCTTCTGTTTCCATTCCAATTCCTATTAAATGATTTTCGTCATATGGATGTAAATATGTACTATAGCCTGGTATTTTTAATTTTCCTAATACTTTTGGCTTTTGCTCATTATTTAAATCAATAACAAATAATGGATCAACTGTTTTATAAGTAACTAAATAAACTTTGTTATCCATAAAACGAGATGAATACATTGTTTCCCCTTTTGCAACATATTCAGATGTTCCTATTTGTTTTAGGTTTTCATCAAATATTGCAACTCTTGTACCATTATAGTCATATAAAGCAATTCTTAAATGTCCTTGTTTTTCATCTAATGAATATTGATTTATTGTTTTTCCTTTTATCTCTGTTTTAGCATCATAAGATACATATCCATCAGTTGAAATTTCAAATTTATATATATTTGTATATGTTCCATAATCTCCATTATCTTTATTATTTTCTTCATATACAAAAGGTCCTATTGCTCCTTGCCAGCCATATAAAGAACTAACTGGTGGTGCATAACTTGAATATTTGTATTCTTCATCTAATAAATAAATTGCTTTTTCTGATACATATGCATTTGAAATATCTATTAAATATGAACTTATTTCTACATCTTTGTTCACATCATCTAAATTAACGACTGATATTAGTGTTTGTTTATTGTTTTTCACATCTTTTAAATATTTTATGCTATTAAGATTAATTTCTTTTACTTCATTATCTTCCTCGTAATATGTGTCAATTTCGTCATCATCATTTTTTCTTAGATTACCAGAAGATATTACATATAATTTGTTGTTGATGCTTCTTGATGTATAGTATGGTTCAAATAATTCATAACTCTTTAATAATGTTGGATTGTTTTTCTCAGATATATCATATATTTTTACAATTGTATTGTTGCTACTACTGTAATAATAAGATGACATTGAATATTTAGAATCTGTTAAAATAATAATTAATTTATCTTTATATATCATTAAGTCTTCTGGAATGCTTCCGTCTGTTGTCTTAATTGTTGATTCAATTTTAATATCTTGTGGATTAGTTACATTAGTTATTATAACGTTGTCTTCTGAAATTGAATAGATATAGTCTCCATCTGTTTTTGTTATATCTGCTTCATCTACATTTTCCACTTGTATGTTTGTTGTTGAATAATCTTTTGTTGATGAAGAAGATGTATTTTCAGAAGATGTAGCATCTCCTTTTAAATTGCTACTGTAAGAACTATTAGCTTCATTTGTTACAGAACTTAAATAACCATTGCCTATGTAACCGCCATAATACCAATTTCCAGCCATCATACTAAATGGCATTGTAAAAATGTTTATTAGTGTGTCTCTAAAAGTTGAAGTATCTCCTTCGTATATCTTGGAAAGTTCTGATTTTGATTTTATTGTTTTTAACTCTGATGTGTCTTGATTTAAGTATAAAAATGAAATAATGCTTGCTATTACTATGAGTATTATTATTGCTATTATTGCAATTTTACTTTTTTTGTGCATATCCATTTCCCCCTTTTTTTCCTTATATTATAATGATAGCATATTTGGTATTTTCTTTGCAATTTTCGATTTACCTTTCCCTTTTATGATTTTCTTCTTTACTTTGTTCTAAGGATTCTCTAATTTTATATACATCATATATTACAACTTTTAAACCTTCTTTTGCTCTAACTTGCTCTATTTGCTTCATTATTTCATTAGTTTGTTTCGAATCAGAACTGTCTATTATTGCAAATATATAACTTGCTTTAGTGTCAAAGTCCATACCTCTTCTGTGCATAATAATTTCTGACTTTCCTCTTGCTTTTAATAATTCTGAAAAAGGCGAACTCATTTCTTTAAATTCATTTTCTTCATTATATTCTATATTATTAATTCCTTTATTAGTTGTTTTATAGCTATTTGAGGACATTGCAATTGCTTCTGATGTTAATGTTTCTTTATTAAATCCTATTCCAATTATTCCAACGGAAGAAGAATTAATAAATTCCTTCCCTTCAAATACAGAAGCAGATATTTGATTGCTTGTATCTGAATGATAACAATTAAGTCCTGAAGAATCAGTGTATAATGTTCCTTTTCCATCTGTTGTATAATTGACTTTATATTGGTCAAGCTTTACATCTACTTGGTTTATTAGTTTATTTAATCTTTCTTGTTCATCTGCTGTTAACTCTTCACTATTATTCCCATTTGCTCTTTCAGAAATAATTTTTTCTTTAATTTCTTTAATCTCTGTATTTCTAAACTTTTCTGGATTTCTCATAAATTGATGAATTAATTGAGGTCTTAAATCTTTATAATCTTTTATAATTGTAATATCTTCTTTAGGCACATACAAATTATTAATTAAGTCTTGCCTATATAATACTTCATAATCTCCATAAATATCTTCTAGTTCGGAAATATTTTCATCCAAATTATTTTCTATTGCATTTAATCTTAATAACAATTGTTCAGATTCTTTTCTGCTTATTCCTTCCAATCTTTGTTTTAAAACACTTACCTCATCTATTTTTTTTAACTGATTATTTGATAAACTGCTATGTAGTAAATATTTTCTTCTTCTGTCATCTAAACCATCATCAGTATTAGAATTATTTATATCATATAAAATAAAGTCAAAATTATTTTTTATATCATCCTTTGAATATGTTCCTATTGTCTTCATTATATAATCTGCTATTACTTGTGGCTTAAAGTAGCTATCAATTGTTTCATCCCCATTTAAAACTCTTTCAAAATCTTCAGTTAATTCTTCTTCATTTATATCTTGAGATAAATCTTCTATACTTGATTTTCCGATTTTAATTCTTTTGGCAAATGTGTTTTTGTGTTTATTATTATTTATAACATATTCAGCAAAATGTGATTTGAGTTCTTGTAATAATTCTTGATTTTCTCTTGAAAAAGCATCTATATTTAGTTCTTTAACTGGCTTATAATAAAAATCATTAAAAACATATTTTTCAGTAATATTACCTATTAGTAATATACTTGCATAGACACTTCTTTCTTTTGATTTTAAATACTCTCTTATATTATTTGAAAATTCTTCTTTATTTCTACTTTTACTAATAAGATGAAAAATTTCTCTTTCTTCTGAATTTTTGCTTCTATTTATTAATGTATCAGAAAAACTTTTATCTATATTAAATTTTCTAAATTTTCTTCCATATTTTATATTGTATGCTATTTTTTTCAAGAATTCTTCTGAATTTTCTACAACACTAATTTCATTCAATACTTTATCTCCTTTGTGACCAATTAAAATATACAATTTGTTTTCTTGAACTCTAGTCAAAAAACTGCAATTTTGTTGACAAAATTGTTGACAAAAATGCGAATAATTGCAAAAAAATGTATATAAATTTATATAAATTTCATAATAGGTTCATTGTTTTCATTAGACCAAAAATATATTTTATAGCCGGTAACATTCAAATATACTAGGCAATTTTAAGCCCTCCTTCTTTTGCATATTTGTAAAATAAGTCTGCATTATTTTGAACCACTTGTTTAAAAAACTCTATTTCTTTATCGCTATAATTACCTTCCCATACTGTTACTTTATATGTTGGTAATTGGATTCTAACAGAATCAAAACCATTTTCAGCAGGTCGCTCAAAATGTATATCTATACACTCTATATCATTTTCAATATATATATTTGAAAAACCAACCTCTGTACCGTCTGCATATTTAACATATGGATACATCATTATTAATCACTCTCCTTTTACTTTTTTTATTATAACATAATTTATAGTATTTTACTACTAATAAATGAAAATTAATTAAGATAAATTAAGAAAAATTTATTTTATTTAATATAAATGAATTACAACATTGGCACATACTATAATAGATTTTGTGAGCTTTTATGTAAATTTATCTACTTAAAAGCTGACAAAATCTCACGCATATAAAAATATGAGCATTTATGCGAATATTTTTATACACGATTAAAATATTTTATTTTATTTTGCTTCAGCGAAATAAATTAAATATTAATCGTGCGAGCAAAGATATTAAAAAATGTAAATTTTTTTAATATTTTTGCTAAAAAAAGGGTTGTCAGGGAAAAGTATTTTCCCTGACCACACAGAACTTGCAAGGCAAGTTCTAGTGTGTTAGAACTTCACAAAAGTTTTCTAATTGTAAAGTCAAAGGGGTGATTTATTTTTGTTAAGCCTTGCGAAGGCTATCTTTAAAAAAGGAAATTTTAAATATGAGTTATGCAATAATTAGAAATGCAAATTATAAAAAAGATAATTTAGCAGGTCTATACAAACACAACGAAAGAAAAAATACAAACTATTCTAATAAAGAAATTAATAAAAACAATTCTATTAAAAATTATTCTATTAAACAATGTAATACAACATATTTAAAAGCAATTAATCAATTAATAAACGAAAATAACTTACAATGTAGAATAACCAAATATACTAATCTTGCTTGTGAATTTATTATTACATCTGACAAAGAATTTTTTGATACTATCGGAGAAAAAGAAACTTTAAGATATTTTCAAACTGCATATAATTTTGTAGCAAGTTATAAAAACTTAGGTGAAAAATATATTTTATCTGCTAAAGTACATATGGATGAAACTACACCGCATTTGCATTTAGTTTTTGTTCCAGTTATTCAAAAAAAGAGTCGAATGGAAATATTATTCAAAAAATTGCTTGTAGTGAATATTGGAAAGGTAAAGATAGTTATAGACAACTTCAAGATGCTTTTTACAAATATATTACTGAAAATGGTTTTAATTTAGAACGAGGCAAACAACGAGAAGTCGAACATTTAAGTACAGAAAAATTAAAACAAGTTACTAACTATGATAATATAAAATATGAACTAACACAAGAAGAAATTAAACCGATAGATACTCGGAAATACTGCATTAATATTGGCTCAAAATAAAGAATTAATTAAATATACAAACAAATTAAAATTACAACTTAGTAAATCCTATAAAGCAATAGAAACTATTGCAAAATTGAAAAAGGAAAATAATATTTTACAAAATGAAAATGAAGATTTAAAACAAGAAAATTTTAATTTAAAAAATTATATTTCTAATACTTTTGAAGTGGTAAAACACCTTTTTGACTTTCCTAGAGATAGATTAAATAGGCATTATTTTTATTTTACAATTTTCTCTTTACTAATTCACTAATTTTACGTTCTAATAGTCCTGCATAACAAGTTGCACTATTTACAAAACTACTTAATGTAATTTGTCCTATTTCATATTTATATTTCCTAGCTTTTAATTTTCTATTAATATCTCTATAACGAATATATCTACCCTTAGGATTTCTGCCTAAAAACATATAATTATCTGTGCTTTTAAATATTCTTGTTTTTATGTTGAGTTGTAATTTTTCTTTTTCTAAAAATTTTTTTATTTGCTCTTGGCAGTATTTTAAATATTCTTTTGACTGATGAAAAAGTAAAAAATCGTCTTGATATCTTACATAATATTTTATTTTTAAGCTTTCTTTTATATAATGGTCTAAATCATTTAAATAAAATATTGCTAAAATTTGACTTGTCATACTTCCTATAAATAGACCTGGAGAATTACTATCAATTATTTTATAAATAATTTCTAATGTAGTCTTTTCCTTTATCCTTCTTCTTATTTTTCTTTTTAATATCTCATGGTCAATACTATAAAAAAATTTAGAAATATCACATTTTAGTATATAATAAGTCCCATATTTCACTTTGCATTGTCGCCTATATTCTTTAGCAATTTTTATACCTGCTGATGTGCCAAGTCCTTTTCTACTTGCCACATTAGTATCTATTAAACAAGGTAAAATAGCAGGATATAATATATATCTTGCTATTAAATGATTAATTATTTTATCTATAATATTTTGACTTACAATTAATCTTTCTTTTGGTTCATATATAATAAATTTATGATATTTACCAACACTATAATTGTGTGTATTAAGTATTTGATACACTTCATTAATATAATATGCTTTATATTGTTTCATATTATATACTCGTCTTTCATTTCGAGTATTTTTTCTTACTTCTTTAAAAGCTGTTTCTATATTTTTTATATTACAAATATTTTGATATAAATTGGAATACCTTTTCATTATTTCTATCTTTCATTATTTAATAACATAAATATTATAATTGGAATATAGTATATAAAAGACAGCCCAACTATAATATTTATCCAAAAATAGCACATAACTTAATATGGTCTATAAAACAGTGCCAAACATAACTCCTTTTCGATTAAATACAATATATCTAAGATTTTGATATATTATCTCTACTAACAAATTATATTATCTGTTTTTGTTTTATAACAAATTATTATTTGCTAAAGGAAATGGTTTGTTTCTCTAAATCTTCTCATAATAGTAATTACTTATTTTACTATTTATCCACAGTATTTTTAGAGAAGCTAGCGGGCAAAACGCATTGTTGTTGTTATAGTTGTTGTTGTTCACATAGCCTCCGTAGTTATAGTTCACATTGCACACATTGTTAGAGTTGTTAGACGACGGAGAAGCCAACCACATTCAACCATTCCCTAATGTATTTTATATATTACTGTCTTTATTTATACATAAAATTACATTCTAAATTTGCTAAGTTTTATTAAGTTCCTTTTGAGCTTTTTCTGATAGTAAAATAGTGTCTGGTTTTTTATTTGATCTTAATTTTTTATTTGATTGTTCATTTTCTATTATTACTGTATTATTTAATTCTTCTCGTTTTATATTATTTTTATAACTTTCCAAACATTTTTTTACATATAATAACCAACCACGTGAGTACTTTTCAATATCTGATAAACTATTAGCCATTTTTAAATATTTTTTATGAGATAAAAAATTTAATTCGACTGCCATATCTAATAAAAAATCTATTAGTTTTATTTTTGCAAGAATTTTA
This sequence comes from uncultured Clostridia bacterium, assembly GCA_947625835.1. Lineage (GTDB taxonomy): Bacteria > Bacillota > Clostridia > TANB77 > CAG-508 > CAG-269. Next base: position 24,090 of record CANQPY010000027.1, read on the forward strand.
TTAATTAAATTGATTTTTAATTCAATTACTTCTGTACTATTTGCTTCATATGCCATTTCTAATATATCATAAGCATTCTTCTTTATTCTTTCTCTTAATTCATATTCTTTTTTTGGAAAATTTTCTAAGTAAAAAGAAAGTGATTTTATGAATAATCTAATATAATCTACAACTTTAAACTTGTCTTGTTTCATTTAATATTTTTTCTACCCTTCTTATGATATCTTTAAAATTTGGTTTTTCTATTATTTCAATTAGTTTATTTGATATATTATTTATTCTTTTTCGACATTTAACAATTGTATATGATTTTTCAAATTGTACTTCATATTGATTTAAATTTTTAAAATCTTCTTTTATATCAACTTCATAGTTATTTCTTGGATCTATTAGCATATAATTGATTTTTTCTTCTTCAATTTTAACTCTTACTTTAAAACTAGCCTTTCTTGGAAATCCACAAGTTGGCACATTTCTATCTACAATTCTTATTTGGTAATTAAATAAGTTACTTAAAATATATGCATCTTTTCCAAAAGCTTTATAAAATTCACCCGATTTATACAAAAGTATATAATTTGGATGTATTTCTTTTATTCTTCTAGCCTCTGCGATTAATCCCATTTAAAACCTCTTTTCCTTTTTTACATTTTTTTGTTTGCGTATGCCCAGAAGGACATACACAAACATTTATTTATTTTCATAACCCATATACAAAACCAAGTAAAAAACAAATTCAAATTAATCTACAAGTCGACTTTGACTGTGGACTTAAGAGAAACTAGCGGGCAAAACGCATTGCCGCCGTCATAGCCGTCGTAGATCACAAAGCCTCCGTAGCGATAGCTCACAGAGCACACATTGCCAGAGCTGCTAGACGACGGAGAAGCCAACCAGTAGTAATATCCGTTATCATCATCTTCTTTACCTGGGTAATACATTGTGTCTATCTCTGAATCTGTCCAAACTGAATTATCAGATGTATAATCTCCATATTCTTCTTCATCATCCGCACAAGGTCCAACTTGGTAACCATAATTGCCATTTTCATATTTATAAAAGAGTTTCCTTCTATCTTCCCCTCCTGGTTCTATGGGACTATAATCTGGAGCATCTGTACCCTTTAGCACATCAGCATATTTAGTATTATAACTGTCCATCATCATCTCTAAACTTGGAGATCCTACTATATAATTTATGTCATTTTGAGATATTCCTCCTGTTTTTAGACTACCTTTTAAACCTGACCAATTGTTTTCATTTAATAACCACGTTACTGCTCGCATATTTTCATATGTGTCATCTGGTGGAGTTTTTTCATTTTCTTCTTCATCTTTATACAATCCTGGATTTAATTGTTTTATTTTTACTTGGTCTTTTCCCTCAGCATTTTTTGTTTCTACACTTGTTGTGTCTAATTGTAATTCATAATTATTACTTGTACATTCCGCCTTTAAATATATTGTTCCTTCTCCATCTCCATACTTATTATCAAAATCTACATAGTATAATCTGTATTTTTTTGATACTTTATAATTTGTCTCATTTATTTGTATTGTTTCTTCTTGCCCTTCATAATTGTCTTTAAAATTTGTTACTACTTTTCCTAAATATTTTTTTACATTATCCTTTGTTAGTGTTACTTTCTGTCCTTCAACTGTTACTGTTGGTCCGTTACTTGAAGCTGTTGATAAATCTTCAATATACAACTCTGATACTTTTAGATTTAAGTTTTTTCCATACTTATCTCTTGCTTTTAGACTATAATTTTCGTCTTTTAAGTTTTCTGCTAATTCTTCTGCTTTTCCTGGTACTCCTTCAAAATATTTGTCTAATACTTCTCTCAATTCCTCTGCTGTTATATCCCCATTTGTGTTTTTTGCTTGATATCCTAAGATATCTGTTCGTACCATTTCTTTTAATTGTTCTCCTTCTGTTCTCTCTTTTGCTGTTTGTGCCTTTGTTAATATTCCATTATCTCCTGTTAATGTCGCAATACTTACTGCTGCAAGTATTAACAAGACTATGATGTTTAGTATGTTATCGATGGTTAGGCTGTAGAAAATCAGACTGGTATAGAGTATTAGACCAGCCTGACCATC
>CANQPY010000028.1 GCA_947625835.1 uncultured Clostridia bacterium
TTAAGTTTTCATTACAAAACTGTTGCAGTCAATTAGTTTTTTGCTTATTTTAGTTTTAAAACCATTAACTAGTAACGAATAAATTTATTTTTTTTGCATAAACTATTGATTATTAGCTTACTTTATAGTATAATTAAGTTAATAATATTATTAATAGAAGTCAGTTGAGAGCCTCTAGGTTCACAGTTGACTTCTTATTATTTTCGTTTATAAATTTTTAATATTTGATTATTTTTTATTAAAATCAATTCATCTATCCATAAATAATGTTTTGATTTATAAATACTTTGAATTTGCTCTATTGCATCTATCTCTTGTATTTTAGATTTGCTTATGTCTATCACAAAATTATCAGCCTGTTGACTTTTTCCTTTTAAATTTCCTTGTATTACATATTTACCATTTCCTTTTATCTCTTTTAAATCATATTTTTTATTACCTATCATATAATCTGGTGTTTTTATATTTTCTGGTACATTAATTCTAGGTATTATTTTTACTTTGCCACCATATAATTCTCCTAATAAATTAGCAACTTGTTTTTCGTTTTTTGTCGGTTTCATTATAACATATTTTCCATCTACTTCATATTTACTGCCATTATCATCTTTATAATAATTTTGTTCTTCGACTTTATATTCTTTTTTATCCCTATTTAAAATTCTATTTGTTATATCTCTATATTCCATATTTAGCATTTTATTTAATTCTTCTCTTGGCATGTCAATTTGATATGTGATTGTACTTCTGCAATAATGAAAATGGTGTGATATTGGAGGTAAATTTAGTCCTACTACAAGTCCAAAACATTTTATTCTTTCTATTCTTAAATCTTTTTGTGTTTCTCCATAGTATCTATCAAATTCATTTTCTTTATTTATATAAAATGTTTGTCCATCTAAACTGTGGCACATATCTGTTTCTTTTCCATCAATTGTTGCAATAAATCTTACTTTACTATTATCTTCTGCAATACTTTTTATTCCTTCTACTTTTGCTAGATTATTTAATCCTAATAGTTCATTATCTACTGCACCTGATATTTTATCTTGGTTAATTGATAATTTCGCATTTTGTTGTTTTGTTATTATATTTTGATATACACTATCATCTATATTGTTTTCTTTGTTCTGTTGTATATTTATTAACATTTGCCTATATATTTGGTCTGCATTATATTTTATAATTGCTTCAACATATTGTTTCCAAACATAGCCTTTTTCATTTTGCATATCTAATAAGGCTAAAAAAATAGCATCTGGTATTACAGATACTAACTTTCTTTTCTTTTTAGGTAATGTTTGATTTACTTCATTTTGCCCTTCTTGATAATAATAATTTGCAACATCTTTAAATATATTTAATTCTGTTTTTTCTAATTTACTTTGTTCTTCTATATATGCACCATATATAAGTAATTCTAGTATTTCACTATTCTTTACTCTTGTTTTTTTATAAATGTTATTTGCTAACATTCCAAAATAGCCATTCAATAGTCCTTTATCTTTCCATTCTTCTATTTTAGTTTTTATTCTATTTAATGTTTTATTACCTGTTATGCTATAAAGATGTTCAAAATCTATTTTACAACTATCAAATATGTCTTGCAAATTATTTTGTGTTTGTTTGCTTGTTCTATTATATATTTGTTTCAATTTTTTTAATTGCTTATCGTGATAATTCCATACATTATTCATTTAATATTTTCCTTATCTTTGTTATTTGTTTTTTCTTTATTCTTTGATTATTCGTTCTTACGTATATAACTAAATATTTTTTTACCTTTTGATTTTTTGTTATTGCTTCCTTAAAACTGTTCCATAATTGAATAAATATTTCTTTTACTTTTTTCCATGCTTTTTCAAATACTTCTATTAAATTTTGAGCAATCTTTACTAAATTCTCTCGTTGCTCTTCCGTTAAATTTATAGTATTTTCCATTTATAACACCTACTTTTCTTCTTTTTTTGTTATTGTATCCGATTGTTTTACATTTTCTTTTTTTACTTCATCATCTTGCTCTAATTCCTTGTTAGGATTATCTTGTTTTGTATTTAATGCAACATTGCTTACATCTTGTCCCATTTTTTGCATATTTTCTATATTCTTTTCTATATTTTCTTGGTTTTGTTTATCTATCTTTTCTAATTCTGAAATTGCATCTAAATCATCTGGTAACATATCTATTACACTTGCATCACTTAATAGTCCTCTTAATTTTAATGCTCTATCCGTTTCTGTCCCTTTATCAGTTGGTAAATTTCTTTGTAAATCTATTTTTATACTTCTAAAATCATAATGCTTGTGTTTTCTTTTGTTAATTCTATCTATTATTGTTTCCCATCTTCTTAAAAATGCTTCTTTAAATTGTTTATCTGCTTGTGTTATCATTTGTTCTAATACAAAGAATTTCCTGTCTAAAGCACTTGCATTATCTGCCGTTGTAAATCCTAAATCTGTTATATTAGGTACACCACTCATCATAGATATTAAATCGACTAATGTCTTTTTATGATTTTGCAATGCTGTATCTTGTACTGTTTTTTCTACCCAAGCAATATCTCCAGTATTATCAGGAGTATAAAATACTTTCATTTTAAGTAAATTTTCATCTTCTTTTTTTCTAGCTTCATTCAATACTTGTTCTACTTGTCCATTTTTATCTAAAACTGGTGCTCCTTTTTCGTCTATTTTATCTACCATTAAAGGATTTTGAGGTTCAAATCCTGTAATTTTTAATTTAGCATCATCATTATATTGAAAAGTATTCCTACTGTTTTGTATTACCCTTTCATAAGCACAAATTAAAGAGATTACCAATTCAAAAATTGATAATCCCATTTCATTTTCTATTGCTATGCAAGGCAACATATCCCATGTGCCTTTTTCCCTTCTAGATTCATTTTCTTTAAATTTTTTCACATCTTCAGGAGTTGGCGAATAATATTTTTTTCCGTTTATTGTTGTAAGTTCTACTATTGTTATGTCTGTATTATTTTTATCTTTTTCTGTCCATTTTCTTAATTGTCCTATTTGATTTACTGGTGTAGAATAATCAAATATTCCTATTGTATTTAATGCACTCTGTTTAGCATATACCATCTCGTTATTATCGTTCTCATATAAAACTTCATAACATGCTCTCATTCCAAAATATTCAAATGCTAGATTAAAAAATTCTGTTGCATCTTTATTATATTTGCTAATGTAATCGATTAAAACTTTCAACTCTTCGTCTTGCTTACTATCTAAATTGAATACTTTGTTTAGCAATTTTTTTATTATTTTTAATTTAGTTGGATCTGATATTTTTTCTACATCATATACCGGTGGTTTACCTGCAAAGTAACCTGTAGTTACTGAATTAATATAATTTTCAAATGCAACTTTTATATTATTATCATCTTTGCTAACTATGTCAGAATTTGATGTTTTTCTTCGTATTCTTTCATATAATTGTTTTCTACTTTCCCACTCTTTATCTGCTAATGTTAATATTTGTGCTATACTATCTGGATTTTCTAATGTTTCTTCATTCCATTGTATCATATTTTTCCTCCTATATTATTTTGTTATAACCAAAACTTATTGTTTTCTTGCTTATAAATCTTTCTATTGCATATCTCATTGCATCCATTAAATGATTAAAGTCATCTATTGGTTTATTTATTTTATTTCCAAATTTATCTTCATCCCATGTATAATTACTTATTTCTGTTATAAAATTCACACATCTTGGATGTATTATTATTTCAAAGTCTTGTATGAATTGTATTCCATTATTAATACTGTCTTTACCTTTCATTGCACTTATTATCCTTCTTAACCCTAATACTCTTAACTCATCTATTGACTTTGGCTCTGCACTATCTCCAGTTATTTTTTCTTTTGAATACCCCATTTGATTTATTTCTTCATATATTGCTTTGTTGCTTAAACCTTTTTTGTATAATTCATCAAATACATATATTTTTTTATTTTTTAAATCTATTGCACCACAAAAAAGTGCAGTTGGGTCATTAGTATATCCAAAGTCTAATCCAAAAGCACTTTCTAAATTTCTTATTATGTCTAAATCAAATTTTTCTTCTCTCCAGTTCTCATAAACTAATCCATCTACAATTCCCCAATTTCCTAAACCTGCTACTTGATATCTTCTAGGATTGTTTATTTTCATTCTTTCAAATACTTTTCTATCCGCATTATCTAGCCATTCATTGCATAAATAATTAGTAGTCATTGCTAATACATCTTCATCTGAAGCATCAAAAAATCTTTTCTTAATCCAATGATGTTCATTCCAAGGATTTAATGTTAATGTTATTTGTTTAAATAGTCCTTCTGGTACTTCTCCTCTTATGCTTTCATCTATAATATCAAAATCAGATTCTTTTGTTATTTCGTATGCTTCCTCTATCCATAACCAACATAAAACACCAATATCTACTGATATTGATGTTACTTTTAATGGATCATCTAATCCCCTAAAATATATTTTTTGTCCTGTAGGTTTATATTTCATTTCTAAAGGGCTTTCTTTTATTTCCCAAAATTCATCTACTTGTAATCTATGTATAGCCCATTTTAATTCTGTAAAGCAACTATCTTTTAATGTTCTATAAGTCTTTCTTATTACTAAAGTATTTGCTTCTCGATATTTCATCATATTAGATATAATCCATAATGCTGTAGTTTTTGATTTTTTACTTGCTCTAGATCCTTTACACACTCTATATCTGCATTTACAATGCCAATATTCTGCATAACCTTTTCCAACAATACTTTGTAATGATAATCTATTTATTTCTTTATTCTGTAATGTCATCATTTATTACCACTGGAATATTTCCACTGTGCTCAACTTTCTCTTTAAATGTTCCATATCTTTTTCCTAATAATTCTGCACATTTAGTCCTATCTTGTAGAGAAGCATCTAATCCAAATTGGTCTTTTTCTTCTCCTCTCATTACTTTTGTTAAATACTGCAATACTTCATCTTGTGAAGCTATTCTTTGATTTTCTTTCTCATCTAATCTTTGTTTTATAAATATGCCTAGTTTTGACAAGTTTTCAGAAGCAATTCTATTTAAATTATTTCCTTTATATCCTGCTTTTTTTGCACTTTCTGTCGCATTAGCTGTTTCTATATAATAATCTATAAATCTTTTTTGTTTTTCTGTTAATTTATTATAATCTTTTACTTTCTCATTATCCATCTGCCTCACTTCCTTTTTTATATTCTTCTGCTAAATATTTCATTATGTCTGTTTTACTGTAACATTCATAATCTTGCTTGTATCTTTCTATTAGTTCTATTTTATCTTCTTGTATATTATAAGTTTCTTCAAATACTCTCTTTAATATCTGATACTTTGTGCTATATTTATTATTTCTTTCACTATAAAATTGAAAACTATTTATTTTATATATTTGTCCTTTTTGTTTTAAGGCATATAGCAATTTATTTATATTTTGATTTATATTCATTAACTTTCTCCTAAATTATTGAACTCATAGTTTTGTGATGCTTTAAATAATCTTTAGCACTCCAATATGTTAATCCCTTTTCCTTTGCTTTCTTTATGTACTCTTCTGCAGTTTGTTTAGTCCATTTTTTCATTCTTATCAATCCTCTCATATCTCTCACACTTTATAGTATTATCTAATTTAATTCTTAACTCTTCATTGCATTGCTCTTTGTTTTTACAATTACTACATACTGTTCTTGAATATGTTTCATATATACTTTCTTTTGTTTTCATTTGCTTTTATCTCCTTCCATAAACTCTATGTAATATATTAAGATCACAATTTAATTATTTTTATATTCTACATACAATTTATATTAGAACTCGCTAGGAAAGTTCTAATTGCAACAAAAGGTAATCTTAAGGAGATGTCTATATGGAGATAGACTTTATATTAACATTACCTAGCATTTGTTAATGGCATAATAAAAGAGCCTATCTTATTTGATAAGCTCTTTTATTAAAACTGTATATGTGAAAGTTTAATGTCTTGATTTGTCTTTTTTAGTTGATTATTTTTCTAACTCATAGTATAATAGCTTTGTTCCATTACATATTCATCCAACTTTCTAGAAAGGAGGTAAATATGTCAAACTTATTTAAACTAATCGCATTATTCATTATTGCATACATCCTAAAGATGTTTGATTAATGCGGACTCCGGAGATCACACATGAAAATGTGTGGTCTTTTATTAAATGAAAATACTAGAGATTGCATTCTCTAGTATTTTTGTTCCATTAATGAATAACTTCATCAAACTTATTAAACTACAGAAATGGAAGAATATACAAAATATATATCTCTTTTTTCTGTATTAGTATTATACTAGAGTTTTTTTTTAATGTCAAGCCTTTGACATTACTTTTATATTACATATGTATTATATATATATTACAATTATACTACTTTTATGTTAATTTTGCAAATTTTATAAAAAACTAGCCATAAAATAAATTTATAACTAGTTTTTAAAAATACTAAAGAATGGGTCTTGTCGCTCGGACTGTGAACTGGTTTCTCTCCAGTTACGACTTTTTATAATTTTTCTATTATAATTATATATAAAAGAAATGGAAGTTTTCAATACATTTTTGAGGAAGTTTTGAGGAAATTTTTAAATATTTACAATTTTTAGAATCTTTTTTATTGCTTCATCTCTAATTGTTCTTAATTGCCTGTCACTTAATTCTTTTTCTTGTTTTTTATTGTAAATTTTTACAACTTTTTCCCAATTTTTGCCTTTGTTATTAATATAAAACTCTTCTAGTACTGTAACTTCTCTATCTTCTAATTTGTCTAACCAATTCTTTACTCTTACTATTTTTTTATTTAATACTTCTCTTTCTTGTGTTAATCTTCTAATTTCTTCTTGAAGATGTGTTCGATCTTCTTTATTTATATGTATTTGTTCTTTTTTATAATTAATTGCTGTGGAAGATACTTTGTCAGATATTTTATTTGTATTACTATGTAAAGAATCATATTCTGGACTTTTTAATTGCATATTTTCAATGACTTCTTTTTCTGTATCTTCATATACAGTTCCTGCATAATCTAATCTATTTTGATATTCTTCTATTTGAAGTTCTATTTCAAATAGCTTTCCTTCATTTTCTTTGTATGCTTTTAGTAATGTTTCAATATCTTCTTTTATATATTCCAATCTTCCGTACCTCCTAAACTTTTACATATCTTTTTATACTTCTTTCGATTTCTTTAATATTAATATCATTTCTGTAGAATCTACATTCTCTATTTTTGCAATATAATTCATTTAAAGCATAACATTTATTTTCTTTGTATGCAAAACAATCTTTTTTGGTCATATCTCCTAATTTTTCTACTACTATTAATTTTACATTGTCAATCATATTTATATTTCCTAATTGTTCTGCTTCTTTTCTTGTTATCTGAATTTCTTTTATGTTTTCGCCTTGTAGCATTGACATTGTTTTAATTCGTTTTCTTATTTTATTTTCTAATTCCATGTTTCTCACTTCCTTTTCAAATATCTGTATATAGTTTGCTCGACATATCTTAATGCTTGATAACTTGTTATAAATCTTCCACTATGTCTGTTTCTTACTTCTGATCTAATTATCCTTATGCTTTGATTGTATTGTCTCTTATATATTTTTGCTAACTGCTCTTTACTTAGTCCACTTGTCCATTTTTCTATTATCTCTTTTTCGTTCATACTACACCTCAATAGTAGTATGAACTGTCCACTTCTGTTTAATACTGTCCACTCTCTTTGAAATCTCTTTAACTTTTCTTTAACTTCTCTTTGACTTCTCTTTAACTTTTTGTATATTATTTATCCTCCAATAATTTTTTTAAAATACTATCTATTGCTATAATTGTTCCTATTGTATATTTTCTATTTTTTAAATTATTAATTTCTTTTCTTTTATCTTCTATTTTCTTTTTAGGTATTGAATTTTCAATTAAATAATTCTTTTCTTGTTTTTCTTTATTATATAAATCTAATAAATCTTGAATTACTTGTTGATTTACTAAACCTTCTTCAATAATATCTCCATCTTTATCTTTTAATGTAGCTGTTATATATGTTGCATTTATTATATTTTCAATATATTTTATTACTTCTTCTAATTCTTTATCTTCGTTCATAATTCCTCCTTCAATAACTCTGGATTATCATATATATTGCCGATTACTTCTATATCACTATTCCAATATGTAAGTCCTACTGTACTACTATTCCCATTTTGTCTTCCTTGAAAACCATTGTCTATCCATTCAACAATATATAATATTCTTTTATCTCCTAATGAAAATATATCTCCCTCAAATATCTTCTTTCCGTTTTTGTCTTTTAGTCCTGTGTATTTTCCTATTGTTTCTGGGATTACCTCAAAAGTTAATATATGTAATACCCCTTCTTCTCCAATTTTATCTGTTTCATTACAACAATTACCTTTTGAAAAAATATAATATTTATCTGATATTTCATCTACTATTAAGTAGCCATATATCCACTCATTGTTATCTATTCTTTTCCCTCTAAATTCTATCTCTCTCATATTCACTCCTTAAAATTTTATTATCCCAAAATTCCAAAAAAGAATATTTAATTTTAGGAAATATCATTTCTTTTAAATCATCTTTGTGTTTAATAGGATATCTACTTAAATCAAAACTGATATTCCAATCAATGTCATATCTTGCTATTCTTTCTATGTGAAAAACTAATTCGCTTCCATATCTTATATCATATTCAACTTCTATATCTATAAAAGTTTTTTTCAACAAATCTACTATTTTTTCAATTTCTTCCTTTAAATCAAATCTTTTTAAATTTGGAAACATAATTTCAAATAATCTTTCATAATAAAAACTATCTCTTTCCATACTTTCCTCCTATTTAAAATCATTTACTTTTATCTTAACAATTAGCCTTTTGCCTTTTCTTTTTTAATTTCTTCAAATCTTGGCACTAAACAATATTTATGTGAATATGTAGCACCATCAAAATCAATTTGTTCATTTACTTTGTCTAAAGCTATTGTTAATCCCTGTTTTTCTAATTTCTTTCTTAAATAAATTAAATATTTTTCAGTTCTTTTAGGTCTATATCCATTTGCTTTTAGAAAATCAAATACAACATTATCTATATTCTTAACTTGTTGTTTTATCATTTTATTTACTACACTATCTAAAAAATTATTCTCAAAATCTTCTAATGTTTTAAATTCCTTCATTTACTTTTACTCCAATCCTAGTTCTTTTAAGGTGTATCGTTTATCTTCTTCTAAATTTTTAAAATATAGATTTTTGTCGATATAAATAGTAGTATTATTACTAAGCCATTCACTAAAATATATGTATATATAATATCCCTTTTTGCCTACAAATTTAACAATTTCATTTCCTGTATTACTTCCATAATTCCCAAATTTTAATGCTTGTTTCAAAAACTCTTTTTCCTCTTCTGTCAATAACTCTTTCTTTTCTTCTACTACTTCATATTTTGGTCGTTCTATTTTTAAAATTTGATTGCCTCCACCATTTATATATTGATTTATTTCAAATAGTCTATCCATATCATAAATTAATTTTACTATTCCGCCTTCAAATATTACTAAATCTCCTACTCTTATATCCATTTACTTTTCCTCTACTTTCTTTTCAAAATATTGTTTTATGCATTCATCACATAGTTTTTTATTTTCTCCAGCATAATGTTTACAATTATCTTTTATAAAGTAATCACATATTCCACTAGCAATTATTACTTTTGTCATTTCATCTATTATTTTATTTTGCTTATTATTTTCTTGCTCTAGTTGGTCTATATATTTCAAAATATTGCTTATATATGGTAAAAATAATTCTTGTTTTTTCATCCAATTTAACCACTCTTTTGCTTTTTCTATTTCTTCTTTACTTAACATTTTCTTGTGTCTCCTTACTTATAATTTTATATCCTAATGCTCTTATTCCATCACATATCGGTTTAAATGTTCTATCTTCAAAATTCCAACTTTCATGTATTATGATGTCCCATATTTTTCTTTGTTCTTCTTTATCAGGTGTGATTTTATTTAATATTCTTTGTATATGTCTATTCTTTTGACCTATTACCCTATAGTCTGGATAATCACTATCTTCCTGTTCAAAAATATCTATATACCATTTTTGTAATTTTGCTATATCTATTAAATTAATTTCTTTACTCATTCCACCCTAGCTCCTTTATCTCTTTATTTATTACTTGTATTCTTATTTATACTTAATTCCTATATAGTTCATAACATCTGCATAACCTAACCCTCTATCTTCTAGTTTTCTTAATGCAAAATTATATGTGTTAGGTTCTGTATATTTAAGTCGCTGTATTCTATTAGGATTTTTTTCTAAATGGCAACCAAATAAACATAATTTACAACCTGTATGCTGTTCTCCTGTAAAATAATATTCTTCTTTTTCGTTTTTCTTAATTTCTCCATACATTGGTGCTAGATCTAATTTATTTTGTACCAAATATTGCATTTTATCTTGATTTAACCAAAAACTCATTGGTACACATTTTTTATCTCTTTTATTAAAAATAATGCACCCTGTTTTTAAGTAAGATTCTTCTCTAGCTTTACTATCAACTGCCATAGTTCCAACAAAAACACCTTTTTTTGTTTCTTTTTCAAGCAATTTTAATGGTTCTTTCTTTAAAATATCACAACATTTTTCTGTTATATTAAATGGAGCTACAATTAATTTTCTCCACTTTTTAGGCAATTTCCAACTCATACATTCCTTATTGGTACTTGTTATTCCTGTTAAATAACAGATTACTCCATCTGGAATTTTTAACTTTCTTAAATATTCTGCCGATTTTATTCCTTCATCTAAATTGTTTGACACTTCTTCATAATTAATATTTGAATTATTAAAAAATTCTCTACAACTTCTTACCATTCTTGCTACTTTTTTACTTACTACTGGATAACCTTCATTTTTTACTACATCATAGAATGTTCTATTACTTCTAACTACTTTAAAATTAATGCTTATTTCGTATTTTTCTTCCATTCTTTTTACTTGATTTCGTGCGAACTCTTGCATTTTTTCAAACTCATTACTGGTATTAGCATATATAACAGTTAATTCACATGGATTGTTTAATATTTTCTTCCATACTTTACATACTAAATCTAATAGAACTGTACTGTCTGCTCCTCCAGAAAATGCTACACAAACATTATTTTCGTTTAGCATACAAAATTCTTGTATCTTGTATAAGCTTACATTAACTTTTTTACCATATTCCCACTTTTGTTTTTCTTTTAACTCTGTTTTATTCATTCCACCCTAGCTCCTTTACTTTTTCATTTATTGCTTGTAATTCTTGCATTGTTATTTCTTCTGGATACAGTTTTTCAGTTTTTTCCCAATCTTGACAAAGTTTAGAAACAGTCTTAACTTCTAAATCAAATATTATCCATATTGTTTGATAATTATTTACTTTACTTGGTCTTTCATGCTCTATACAAACTTCTGATGATTGATTTTCATTAGAATATCCTAATTCTTCAAACATTTCATCTGCTTTACTCATCTTTTGCCTCCTAAACTTTATATTTCACACTTTCAAATTGTTCTTTTGTTACTATATCTTCTATAGTTACTTCTTCTAAACTTATCCAAAATTCTGCATCTTTTGTTTTATAAACCATAATACTTATTCTGTATGGCTGAACTTGAAAATGTTTTTCTATTGCTAATACTTTATAACCATTTACATAGTCGTCTATTTGTATTAATTTTAATCTGTGTTTAGAATGTTTAACTATTTGCTTTTTTAATCCTAAATCACTTAAATAGAAATTTCTTTTTTCAAAGGCTATTAATTTTCTATCGCCATGAGTATTTACAATATCTTTAATTCTATCTATTGAACCATCTTTGAATTTTACATATTCCCCAACTTCAATTTTATCTTCCATTATTGCTTGTCCTCCTTTCTATTCTCATATCTCGCTCTGTCAACTTGTTCCCTTAAATCTATAATTTCAATTTTTTGTTTGTATATCTCGTCCTCATATTCTGCATTTTTACACCAGTATCCTATTAAAAATCCTATTATAAAGACCATTAATACTAATAAAAATGTCTTTGCCTTTTCCTCTAATTCGAATAATTTATAATCAAAATGCTTTATTCTATCTTTCATCTTTTATCATCTCCTGTATTCCTAAAATTTGTTTTATTTTTTGTATTGGCTCTTGCACTAAATTACATTTATCTTGTCCAGTGAAATATGGATTTTCTAATTTGCAACAGCCATAGCATAAATTATTTTTCAGTGCTTTTGCACATATTCCGAGTTAATTGTGGATAATTATATTTCATAGGCTAATCCTCTGGCATTTCATATACTTTTGGAATATTATATATTCCTCTAATATCATTACCTGCTACATTTGATATAGTTGCATATTTTTTATATTCACTTATTATCTCTTGCAATACTTCTTTTGCTCTTTCTTCTGTTTTATATTCTCCTAAATCTTCTCCTATTTCAGTATTGTATATTACATAGTTGTGATTATATTCTCCACTATCTCTAATTCCTAAATTAAGATTTTCTATTGTTCTTTTTCTATCTTGACTAACTATTATCATTTCTTTTCCTCCTTAAATTGTTGGTATATGGTTCATATTATCAGCTACCATATCTGCTAAATAATATCTTTTAAAACTTACTTCTTCGTTAAATCTGTTTTTCTTTATTTCCCATTCTGTTCTAAATTCATATCCATCTTTCTTTAATTGGTCTATTCTTGCTCCTAATTGCATTACTCCTAAATCTTGATATGCTTCCCAACTTGTTATACTCCCAAACTGTCGCATATAATTTATAATTCTTTGTTTTTGCGTGATTTTCATTGGTTACCTCTCCTTTATTTAACAATTTTACACCATTCTAAATTTTTATATAAATAAGCATATGGGTCATCTATATAATAATCATTTGGATTTACTGCTATTCTTGACCTTACATCTGCAATTTTAGGTATAAATCTTACTTCTCTTATAGTTTTATCTATAGCTTTTTCAAATTCTTTAATGTCTGTTGTTATAAATTCTTTAAACCACAATTTTAATTCGTCTGATGGAAATTTTTTATTGTAAGCTATCTGTATTTTTATCATTTGCTTTTCAAAATCTTCTCTAATCATCAAAATTCCTCCAATTCGCTAGTATTCTTCTCTTTTTTATCTTTATTAGAAAAACCATTCCATGTTAATATTTTTTGTTTCCAATTCTTAACTTTATTTCCTTTGGAATCTATCCAATTTCCTTCAGTAAAATAGTTATAAAAATACTCAGCATTTACTTTCAATTGTTTCTCTGCTACATATTTGTTAATATCCTCAAGAGAGGGTGGAATAAAATTCTTTTCTTTTCTATTCCCTTTCCTTTCTTGTTCTTTTTCTTTTATATTCTTATTAGGTACGAATACTCGTCGAACGTTCGTCGAATTGTCGTCGAATATTTTTTGCATTATCTTTTCATTAAATTCTGGTATTTTACTTTCACTTGGTCTATCTATCTTTTGCCATGTATTCCAATTATAAAGGCTATAATAACTACTTCCGTCACAAGAGTAAAAAACTACGGACATATTAGAGCTTATCTCTGATAAGGTTTTATCTACGTCGGCACTTCTTATACCTTCCTCGTAAGGGAATAATGTAGACTTTAAATATATTGGATTACATCTTCCTCGACCTTCGTCGTCTGCAAGAGAAAATAGACCTATAAATACTAATTTTGCTAATGTTGATAATCTTCCAAAATCTTCACTTTGCCAAATATTAGGGTCTATCATTCTTTTTCTTGCCATTTGCTTTCTCCTTTCGTAAAATATAGGGCTAGTTTTGTGCCTAGCCCTGTTGTTAATCTACTTTTTCAATTTTATTTATATTTTTATACATACTAAAATATTGCAATCTAATACCAGTAGTAGTTATTTTGTAGGTTTTTCCTATATCTAATTGATTGTATAAATCTGTACTATTAAATTTGCCTTTAAATAGTAAATCTTCAATTTTATAAGTCTCTCCATCTTCACTTACTACTAAATATGTATCTTCATCGCTGTATCTTTTTATATATTTATCTTTTACAACAATTTCTACTGTTTCTTCATTCTGGTATTCTATCGTAGCAAAATATACAAACATTCCTATTAGACCTAAAATAATAACCCCTACAATAATTCCTACTACTATTTCAATAGCACCTTTTTCATTTTTTAACATTTTCTTTTTCTCCTTCCTATAAAACTTTGTCCAACTATTTTTATAAATTCTTCTCTTGTGTGAGTCTTCTCAAATTCTTTTTGAGTATCTATTTTTAATTGTTCAACTATTTTGTTGTTTGAATGACATTCTCTGCATAACATTTTTACAAAGCCATTAGTCATACTTCTTTTCCTGTTACTACCTCCATATACTTCGTGTGGATCTAAATGCTTAAACTTTCTATGGCAATACTCACATTCTCCATATTTAACAATTTTTTTATCTCTTTGCCTTTCTAGTTTTGCTAATTTGTTACTTTTCTTTTTTATCACTTTAACTTCTTCTTGTTTCTCTTTGACTTTTTGTTTTGGGCAAGGATTAAAACTATTACTTAAATCTGTTACTATCATTTCTTATCCCACTCCTTTAACAAACTTTCTATTTCTGCAGGAGTTTTTGTTTCTATGTTGTAAACTTTACAATCTTGTACTACTCCATCTATAAGCCTACTCATTTGTTTTGTATTAAATGAACTTGAACCATAATAAGCATTTATTATTTTAAATTCTGTATCTCCTATTATTTCTGTATCAAATATTTCACAAAACCATGCTATTCCTTGACTTGTCCACATTTTTTCAAATGTATTAACATTGTCTTTTTCTATTTTAAATCTTCTAAATATCCCTAATTCTTTTACTCTACGTTTGTATTCTTCTTTAGTATCAATTTCTGCTAAGTCGCATAATTCTTGTAACAATTTCCAGAAATAATTATTTGCGTCTATACTTCTTTTCTTTTTATATTTCTTTAAGTCGATATTTAGCTTATTTTCGTTTTTTAACTGTTCTACTATTTCTATTTCTTTTGTATCTAAAAGTAGGCTTATTTTTGGTTTTCGTGTCTCATAATCTATATTTATATCTTTTATAATTCCCGTAGTTTGCATATTTTACCTTTCTATATGTTCATGCATAAACACATATTCAGAATTTTCTCCCATATTATTTAATAAAAATTCACTAGCTTGTTGTTTACTTAAATGACTATCTTTTGTTCTAAATTCATAAACATATTTACATTCCTGCTGTTTTTGTTTGATTCTTTCTGAAATTTCGTCTTCATCATAGTTACCTTCAATTAGATATAAATCATAATTTTTAGCACTTATGCCTTCAACTGTTTTAGTATCTGTCATATAAATTACTTTGTAATCATTGAACAATATTCTATATCCACATTGTTGTACATCGTGATATAATTTAATAGGCACAATTTTAAATAATTTATAGTTATATTTAATTCCAAAATCTAATACATCTATGTTTTTTCTCAATACTCCACATTCTAATAATGGTTTTAATAGCCATTCGCAACAAGCAAATCTTAAAGTTGGTCTTTCATTAGCAAGTTTTTTTATAGTTTCTTTCTTGAAATGATCTGAATGTATATGTGTTAATAACACTAATTTTAACTTTTTATAATATTTTTCTAATCTTTTAAATGTAACACCACAATCTATTAAAATAATATCTCTTAAAATTGTTGCATTTCCTGTACTACAACTTGATATAATTTTATAATTCATTCATAGATACCTCTTTTGCCTCATTTGTTTGTTCTTCTACATCTGCTTGTACTTCTATTATTTCTTCTTGTTGAGGAATTTCTTGTTGAACTTCTTCTGCTTCATACATTCCTGCTAAATCTTCTACAAATGTTTCTCTTAAAGCCCTCACTTTAGCAACTTTTTCTACCATAGTTGCACCTTTGTTATTCCAATTTGAATTTAATTGACCTTGTCCTGTTTTTTGTGCTACTTCATTAAAACTTACACTCGAATATATTGGGTGTGTCCAATCTTTTCTATATACTCTAGCCCAACCACCAACAAGTTCTTCTTCTCCTAATTTGAATGTTCCTTGTCTTTCTTCTATAGTTCCATCTTCTTTTTTAACTATAATTCCACTTTCCATTCCATCATAATTTGAATTTAAAACTGCTCTTTTTAAAATTGCATCTTTTCCTACAACTAATTGTGCTGGTGTTCCAGCTTTATATTTAATTAAATATGCTTCTCTTAAAAATGGATTTAATTTTCTTACTTTGCAAAGTTCTGTGAATAATTTAAATTCTTGATTAGTTATGGGTACATCTGAACCTACGATGTATTCTTGAACTATTTTTTTTGACAATTTTATTTCTTGCCCTTCAACTTCAAATTTAACTACAAGTTCTTTGTTTTGATTATTTTCTTGATTACTACTCATATTCATATCCTCCATTTTCTAAAAATTGTTTTAATTCTTTTAGTTTTGCTTTTGTTGCTTTTACTGTAAATTTCAATGTTAAAATTTCTTCTTGTTTTTCTTCAACTGGTGCTTGTAACGTTTCTTGCATTTGTTGTTTATAAGGATTTTGTTCTGCTGATATTATTACTGATTGACTAAGTTTCCTTTCAATTTCTTCTTGTTTTTTCTTTTCTTCTTCTAATGCCTTGTGTCTGTTAGCAACCATTTGAATTGAATTACTAACATTTAATGTTTGTTTGTATTCAACTAAAATTTCTTCTTTGCATTCTTGCGTTTGAATTAAATTTAAATCATCTACTATTTTGTCAATAAATGCTTTTGCTTGTTCTTTTAAACTTTTTATACTTGCTGTTAAAGTAACATTTATATTGGCTTGTTCATATGTAACAAAATCAATATCGTTAGCAGTTTTATATTCTTCAAAATAATCTTTAATATCTTGTTCCTTTTTTGCTTTTAATTCATCTTCTACATTATCTATTTTTTGTTTTAGTTCACTATCTGCACTCTTAAATTTGTTAGAAATACATTCTTTGTAAACTTCTTCAAATTGCATATATGGTGCTAGTATCTTTTCTTTTATTTCTTTTCTTCTAGTTTCAAATTCTTTATAATCTTTATTTAAACTTGCTCTTAATTCCTTAACTGTCTTTACTGTTTCTTCTGTGCAAACTAAACTTGTTGCGTTTTTAACCCTTTCATCTATCG
Organism: uncultured Clostridia bacterium; assembly: GCA_947625835.1. Classification (GTDB taxonomy): domain Bacteria; phylum Bacillota; class Clostridia; order TANB77; family CAG-508; genus CAG-269. The sequence goes on from CANQPY010000028.1 coordinate 17,323, forward strand.
TTTTACTGACACTTTTTAATTGTTCTTCTATTACTGGTAATTGTTTGATTTCAATTAAATCTTTAATCAATTCCTTGTTCCTCCCTCCATTTATCATCGTAATAGCATTCTTCTGTTATTAACTCAAATATATTTCCTACTTCATCTTTTTTTACTTTTTCTTTTATCCAATTACCACTAAAATACCATTCTACTGTTTCATGGATATTGTCTAATTGCTCTTCTGTCATTGTTCCATTTTCTCCTTTTGGAACTATAGTAATACCTAACTTATTCAACACATAATTTTCTGCCATAAAGTCTTCTACCTCTTCGTTTGTTTTTAAATTTTTATAAACAAATTTATTATTCATAGTATTCTCCTTCTTGACTTCTAATTCAACTTTGTGTATAATTGAATTAGAAATCATATGTTTATATAAGATTTTTTGTTTGAACTAGTATGTTTCGCTAACGGCTAGTTCTTCTTTTATTTTGTTTAAAGTTATAAAGTAATTTTCTTTTGTCATTTCTGAATTGTTCATGATATTTATCATCTTATTCTTAAAGTCTTTTAACTCTTCATTTTCATATCTTAAATCTTTATTTTCTTGCTTTAAATCATGTATTACTTGATCCTTTTTTGTTACTATTAACATTTGTACCCCTCCTTTTTAATAAATTGTATTTTGGCAGAATGACCAAATTATAAATACTATTGAGCTTAAATATAATGTGCTATATAACAATGCTTGTCCAATTAATTTTCGTATTTTCTTTTTCATTAGTTTCACTTCCTTTCATTCGTTTTTTGCATTAAGAAATTTTTATTAATCGTTTACTAAATAAGCATAGCAACCCTTGTTTTTATGTGCTTCATTATAATCTAAAACAAATTGCACTGCTTCGCACTCAACTTCAAATTCATATGTATCAACAACATTGCAGTCATCATCTTTAATACCTACACAATAAATTTTAGTATCTAACCTCATAAAATCAATCCTTTCTTTTATTAGTTTTACTTTCTTGCTAAAATATTTGTTGCATAATTTCAAATGCTTTATCTAAATTAATTCTAATTCCTTTGTTTCCTACTTTAATTTTTGCTTCTTCCATTTCTGGATATGCTAATATTTTATAAGCCTGTGATTTACTTAATTGATATTGTTCCATAAACTGTTTAGGTGTTATATATTTTGCTCTGGCTTTTTCACTTAATCTCGTATATGGCATCTTTTATCCCTCCTTTATTTGTTTTTTCTAATTTTTTGTTGTATAATTTACCTCGAAAGTGAGGTGTTTGATTTGGAAACCTTATCAATTTCTGATATTATTTCTTTATTTGCTTTTTTTATAGGACTTTATGGTGCTATTTTGTCTACCATGATAGCATTTGAAGAAATGTTAAAACTTAAAATCAAATATTTAGATATAAGCTATTTAACTTTGTCTTATTCAAATGAATTTCTTAATGATCATGGTGAACATATAGATTGGCTTTGTAAAGATAAATATACTCTTGCCATAAAAGTAAGGATTAGTAATAATTCAAAGTCTCCAACAACAATAAATGAATTTATTTTAAATAATAAATATAAATTTAATAGTTCTTTTAATATAAAAAACTCATCTATCCCATCTTCTTTTGAATATTATGATGGTTATCTTACTCATCAAAATACTATTATTCTTGAAAATAAGTTATTGAAACCTTTGTTACAAATTAATCCATTGTCCAGTGTTGAAGGTTTTATTATATTTACTCAATTGCCAAATGTTCCCAAAAAAATTAAAATCAGAATTGATGCTGTTCAAAGAATAAAAACTTATCATTTAACGTGTGATAATACCGTAAACTACACAAACGGTGTAAAATAAGTAAACCCATTAAGAATACATTTATCCAATTGAGTATTGCTATTATTAGTAATACTCTTTCGTTTTGTTTCATTTCATTTATTTCATATTGATGAAATTTATATGTAAATGTTCCATCTTTTTCTCTTGTATATCCTGATGGTAATTCATTTTTATCCATACGCTCCTCCTTATTTGGTTTGTTTATTTATCCCACCTATGCTATAATGCTTCTGAAAGGTGGTGATTGCTTGGTTTATAATTATACTGTTCATCCTAATGAATCTTTTAATATCAAAACTCTTGGAAATCATACTTTTTCAGATATTAAAAAAAATATAAAATCTAATAGTGAAATTATTATTAATCACTCAACTTATCCAAGTGGATTTGAAATTAAAATGACTCAATTTAAGGACAAAATTTTAATTACTACTAATATGGAACTTATTAAACATGATGATGGGTTTTATTATATAAAGGAACAGGTCCAGTAATTGTAACTTTATCTTTTGACATAAGAATAGTTGAAATTGTTGAATTTCCGTTCTCATCTTCATCTATTCTTATACTTTTTCTAAAGTCTGCTTTTTGTTTAATTATGTGTATCGTTTTACTTTTGTTTTCGTATTTAATCCACACATAAATTTCATTTTCTTTTAATTGTATTTTTTCCAAGTTTTTCTCTTTTTCCATACTTTCCTCCTTATTCATTGTTTTGTTTTTGTTTAATATGTTGTTTATTGAGTTTTCCATAAATTTACTATATAATTCTTTTTGAGCCTGAACACCACAGAAAGGTGGTGATATTATGCCAAATCCTGACACATATAAAGACATTGCCTTGCAATTATCTTTAAAAGTATTAGATAAATTGGATATTTCAAAAGAAGAAGCTAAGACTTTACCTTATGAAATCTACAACTCAATTTATCAAAACTTAGATAAAACAATGTATGCTTAACTCAATCAAATTTTGCTATCATATCAGCTATCTTGTACAGAGCTGTTATATTATTTAATATTTGTTCAGGCTCATTTTCTATTGTTCCTTTTTTAGACATCTCTTCTTCTAATAAGTCATTTACTCTGACTAATCTTCTAAATTCTCCTCTAAAAAAATCACTTACTTTTTTTAAATTATTTTCTTTATCCATCTTTCTTCCCTCCTTATTCATTGTTTTGAAAAATTTTTATTTTATGTTTTGTTTGCGTTTCGCGACTATTTGGTTAAAAAAAATATAATGGTATATTGTCTCTTGATATTCCCACAAAGCTTATTATTTTAGAAACTTCTAATATATTAAATGTGGATTTTCCATTTATTTTATTTGATAATGCACTTAATGACATTTTTAGATATGCTGCTAAAGTTTCATAATTTATTTTCTTTTCTCTTAATATGCCTTTAAGTTCAACTAGTTCTCTGTATCTATTCATTTCATTTTCTCCTTTCTTTTTTGCGTTTCGCAACTTTAATATACACTATATTTTTTATCTTGTCAATAGCTTTTTGCAAAAAAATATAAAAATTTTAGTTGCAAAACGAAAACTTTTAGTGTATAATGTATTTGAGGCGATAAAATGAATGAAGAAATTATATTAGAAAAATTTGCAGAAAGATTTACACAATTAATAAAAAATAGTAGTATAGAAATTCCTGTTTTGGCACAAAGATTAGGTATAAAAAGTAAATCTACTATATATAGATATATGAATGCTGAAATGGCTCCAAAAATTCCTACCGTTAAATATGCATCTGAAATATTTAATGTTAATCCTTTATGGTTAATGGGCTATGATGTGCCAATGGAAAGAAACTTTGATAAAAATATTCAAGGTGCGGAAAAAAAGTCAGAAGGTTCGGCAGTAGTATTAATATATGGTTCTATTCCTGCTGGTACACCTATGGAATGTATTGAAGACATTGTAGATACAGAAGAAATACCAATAGATATGCTGAAAGGTGGAAAGCAATACTTTGGTTTACGAGTTAAAGGTAACTCTATGTTTCCTGAATATTTAGACAATGATAATCTTATAATATTAAAACAAAACGACTGCGAGAGCGGTGACGATTGTATTGTTATGGTTAATGGGTCAGATGGTACATTTAAACGAGTTATTAAAAATGAAAATGGAATTATACTTCAACCTCTTAATCCAGAATATCAACCTATAATATACACAAACGAACAAATAGAACAACTTCCAGTTAGAATAATTGGCAAAGTTGTTGAACTAAGAAGAAGAAAATAATAAGAAAGGAATGTGATTTTAATGAGTGATACACAAAAAACAATTAAAATTTTAGAAGGATTACCAGATGAGATTACAGCAAAACTTTCAATGAAAGATATTTTTGAAACCTTAACTATTATGTTAGGACAAAATGAAAATGATAATTTTGAGCCAACTATAAATGATTTTCTTGAAGCTCTTTCTATTAAATTAAAAATAGAACAATCTTTAAATGATATTGAAAACGGTAAGACTTACACAACAGAGGATTTAAAAAAGGAGCTTGGAATATGAAAATACTTTGGTCTGAAAATGCAAAAAATGATTTATTAAATTATAAAAAAAATTCTAAAATTGTTACAGAAGGAAAAGTTGAAAAATATATTAATGATTTAATTGAATATGTAAACAGTTTAGATAATTCCACTAAATTAGGAAAATTTTTATTTTATAAAAAAGGTTTTGAGATAAGACAACTAATATATAATATGCATAAAATTTTTTATGCTATAAAAAAAGATACTATACATATATTAGTTATTTCACATACATCAAGAAATCCTAATGAAATTATGAAAGTACTACAAAAATTTTTCAAATAAAAATAGATAACATACTCCCCGTCAAGTTTGTATGTTACCTATTCCCTATCTACTTGTATAAGTAGCTATATTTGTATTATACAATATAAAGCCTTCTTATACAAGTACCGAAATTTTGTTTAAGGAGGTTTTTATTATGTCTTTTACATATACAACTAGGGCAGATGGATTGCTAATGAAAAAAGTTAATATTCCTAATAAAAAGCCTATTTATCTGTATAGTAAAAATAAAAACGAATTGGAAAAGAAATATATTGAAACTATGCACTTAAATTATATTGGAGCAACTATTGATAGCAATATTACTTTCAAGCAATGGGCTGAAAAATGGTATAATGTAAATATATCAATAAAAGAATATAACACAAAAAGAAATATTAGAAGTATTTTAGATAATCATATATATCCCGCTATTGGAAATATGAAATTAAAAAATATCAAAGTTATTAATATTAGAGAACTTCAAAAAGAAATGATTGAAGATGGTTTGACTAGTACTTGCAATAGAGTTATAACAACAATAAAAAGAATTTTAAATGATGCAGTAGAAAATGATATTATTCAAAAAAATGTTGCTTTTAATATTAAAGCTATTAAATACACTAAAATCGAAAAAAAGCCACTTTCTATATATGAGGATAATCTTTTATTAAATGTAGCAAAAACTCATAAATATGGGCTATTCTTTTTAATATTAAGATATGCAGGATTAAGAACTGAAGAAATAATTCCTCTAACAGTTAATGATATTGATTTAGATAATAAAATTATATCAATAAATAAAGCTATATATTTTGAAAAAAACAATCCTAATTCAAAAACAACAAAAAATGGTAAAACTAGACAAGTTCCTATTTTAGATATTATATATGATCAACTAGAAAAACATATAACAAAATGTAAAGATAATAATCAGAATTTACTTTTTATCAAACAAACAGATAATAATATGCTTACATTTTCCACAATAAGATGGATGCTTTCATCTTTTTTAATTGCTATAAATAAACAATATGAAAAAGAGCAAAAAGCAATAGATAAGGATTTTACATTAAATGAAGAAAATAAAATATATTTCACTAACCACCAATTAAGACACTCTTATTGTACTATGTTATATTATGCAGGTATAAAAATTAAAAAAGCACAAGAATTAATGGGACATTCTTCTGCAGATATGGTTTATAATATTTACACTCATTTGGATAACGAAAGAGAAAATACCTTTGAAACAATAAATACTTATATTAAAAAGTTGTACTAAAAGTTGTAATAAATTATATTTAATGGCTGTAACATATATTTTTTATAGTGTTATAGCTTTTTATATTTTTTCTTTAGGAGGCGACTGCTCTATCCTGCTGAGCTATGGGCACATATTTAATTTTTCATGTATTGATATTTTAACATATTTTTATCATATTGACAATATCTGTTATAATATTATTGGTGATAAAAATGCAAAGAATTTTAAGTCATATGAGAAAAGCTATTGAAGAATATAAAATGATAGAGGAAAATGATAAAATAGGTGTATGCTTATCTGGTGGAAAAGATTCCATTACTATGCTATATGCTTTTAAGGCATTACAAAGATTTTATCCAAAAAAGTTTGATTTTATTGCAATTAGTATAAACCCCGGTTTTGATTTTTTTGATATTAATCTTTTACAAAAAATATGTGATGATTTGTCAGTTCCTTTATTTATTGAGAATAGTAATGCAAAAGAAATTGTTTTTGATATTAGAAAAGAAAAAAATCCTTGTTCTCTTTGTGCTAATTTAAGAAGGGGTGTTATTAATTCTATTGCTATTAGGGAGAAATGTAATAAAATTGCAATCGGTCATAATCAAGATGATGTTTTAGAAACTTTTTTATTAAATTTGTTTTATACTCGGAAGTATTAATACATTTGCCCCTGTAAGTTATATGGATCGCTCTAAAATTACTCTTATAAGACCTCTTGTTTATACTCCTGAAAAGGAAACTAAGAGATTCGTAAAAAAGAATAATTTGGAAGTTATGCCAAAAGTTTGTCCTATGGATGGAGTTTCTAAAAGAGAAGATATGAAAAATTTTATTTTTTCTTTGTCTAAAAATATTCCTATGCTTAGAGCAAATCTATTTGGTGCTATTCAAAGAAATTTGCCAGAGTGGAAAGTGAAATGATTTTATGTAATTTTTTAAAGCCTAAAACTTGATTTTTATCTAGTTTTAGGCTTTTTAATTAAAATTTTTTATTCGATATCTATTGAGCTTTTTTTATTTTATTATGATACTTTTATTCTACTATTTTTAACATAGCAGTTTTTAGTTCTTCTAATTTTTTATTTGCTTCTTCGTCTGTTTTTGCTTTTATTCCCATATATAATTTTATTTTTGGTTCTGTTCCAGATGGTCTAATGCAACACCAACTGTCATCTTCTAATTCATAATAAAGTACATTTGATTGTGGTAATCCTGTTTTGGTAATTTCTCCTGTTTGTATGTTTTTTACAATGTCTTTTTCAATGTCTTTAAATGTTAATACTTTATAATTTCCTATTTGATTAATTTCTGTGTTTCTCATTTTTGTCATCATGTCTTTTATTTCTTGTGCTCCTTGTGCACCTTCTCTTACAATTGATACTTGTGTTTCTTTATAGTAACCATATTTTTCGTAAATATCTATCATTGCATCCCATAATGTTTTTCCCTCTGACATGTAGTAGCATGCTGCTTCACAAAGTGCCATAACTGCTGCAATTCCATCTTTATCTCTAGCATAATCTCCGATTAAGCAACCATAGCTTTCTTCGTACCCAAATACGTATGTTTTGTCTTGTTTTTCTTCTGCTTCTCGCATGACTTTACCAATATTTTTAAATCCTGTTAATACTTCTATGCATTCTAAATTATAATATTTGCTAATTGCTTTTGCTAAGTTTGAAGATACTACTGTTGTAATCAACATTCCATTTTGTGGCAAAATTCCCTTTTCTTTCATTTGTGAAATTCTATATTCTGCAATTAATAAGGCAGACATGTTTCCAGTGTAATTCATATATTCTCCTGTTTTTGCGTCTTTTGCAAATATTCCTAAACGATCGGCATCTGGATCTGTTGCTAGTACTACATCTGCATCTACTTTTTTTGCTAATTCTAATGCTAGTTTAAATGCTTTTGGATCTTCTGGATTTGGATAGTCTACAGTTGGAAAATTTCCATCTGGTTTACTTTGTTTTGGTACAACATATACATTTTCTAATCCTAATTCTGTTAAAAGTCTTTTTGTTATTGTATTTCCTGTTCCATGTAAAGGTGTATAAACTACTTTTAATTTTTTCCCTTGTTCCTTCATAATTTCTGGATTTAAAACGGCATTTTTTAATGTTTCTAAATATTTGTCATCCATCTCTAGGTCAATTATTTTTAATAGTCCTTTTTCTAATGCTTCTTCTTGCGTCATTTGCTTAATATTATTAAAATTTGTAACATTTCTAACTTTGTCTATAATTTCTTTATCTCTTGGCGCTACTATTTGTGCTCCGTCGTCCCAATATACTTTGTATCCATTGTATTTTGGTGGATTGTGACTTGCTGTTATCATAATTCCTGCCGTACATCCCAAGTTTCTTACTGCAAAAGATAGTTCTGGAACTGGTCTTAAGTTGTTAAATAAATATGTTTTTATTCCGTTTGCACAAAGAATTAGTGCTGTTTGCATACTGAATTCTTTTGACATTTTTCTAGAGTCATAGCTTATTGCTACACCCTTTTTTTGAGTTCCTTGCTCTATTATATAGTTTGCTAATCCTTGTGTTGCTTTTCCTACTGTATATTTGTTCATTCTGTTTGTTCCTGCTCCTATTATTCCTCTTAATCCTGCAGTTCCAAATTCTAATTCTTTGTAAAATCTATCTTCTATTTCTTCTTTGTCATCTTTTATTTCTAATAATTCTTTTTTTGTTTCTTCATCAAATTCCGCACTTTCACACCATTTTTGGTATTCTTCCATATAATTCATTTTATCTCCTCCTATCTCTATAAATGAAGTATTTATCTTTCAATTTCTCCATTTATCTTTTATTTTTATTTTTTATTAATTAAATTAATAACATCTTTAATAGACACACTTAAAAATGTGCTTTTTATTTCGTACTTATATGTTGTCAATGAAGAAAATGT